>JAAERE010000337.1 GCA_024230675.1 bacterium
AGCATCCACGCAAAAAAGCGTCCTGAGGCGCTGAAAGCAAGTACTTTTTGCTCCAGCATAGACCGTGCGAGGGGGACAGGTGGTCCCGAACGTTCTTCTCCCTTTCCCAAAGTGAGGATCGCACTCTCCGGCGCAAGTAAGACGTTTTTGAGCCGGAATTGTTCAAGATTGAAGAGATTGAGACAAACGCACAGCTGGATAGCTGGGCTGGAGGAGCGGTCGGTCGGGCATTCACGCGGGTCATCTAAGGCTAAACGGGGCATGATATTACAAAAGAGGGACCGACCCGCCAGGGGTCGGTCCCGCTTTTCATACGAGCTGTTCGAAGCGACTACGTTTATTGAGGCTGATCGAAAGTACCTTCGGTAATCGCCGGGTTTATCTGGTACTCAGAGTAAGTACGAGTGCCCGTCTCCTGGCCGTTCATGCTCAGAGCGGTCTTCATCGGTACCTTTATGCCTTCAATCACACTGAACTCCGAGAAAACTTCCTGGATGCTGCCCTCGCCCAGGTGGCTTTCGCCCCAGTAAGATTTGCCGAGGAGTTCGTTGGTAACTGCGTCAAACGCCAGTTTACAAATTGGTTCACTCTGCGCATCGACAAGAGTTACCGTCTCAACCGCCGCACCGTTGATGTCGCTGGAGCCGCTGTATACGGCCTGGTAAGCCGGGGCATCGGCGGTCTGGAAGATGAGAATGTTGTTGCGCAGGTTGTCCTTGTCGTCGGTGGCCAGGTCCTCGTCGGTCTTGGGAACTATCGACATAGTTGCCTGATCAGTTTTCCAGCCCACATCGTTATTGCGGACGTCGTACATATTCTGGCCCATGAAGCTGGCCACCGTACGATTCTGATTGGGCAGCTGCCAGATCGATTCGATCTGCAGCGGGAGTTCCTGACCCTGCATCTTAAGAGTCAGGACGCCTTTGGAGGCCACGGCCTCAACGTTCTTGAAAGCGTCCAGACCGCCGTGGGCGGTAATTGCCGCTGCCAGCAGACCGCTGCCCTTCTCGAGTGTCTCCGGAGTTATCTCCAACTCCTCAGACTCTTCGCCCGAGGGAATGGTGATGTCAACGGGGACAACCGGACCCCAATCGAGGTTTTCGAGCGGCTCATCGAAATCGGCGGCGTTGCCAACGACGATGATAAACATCTCGTCCGGTTTCAGCTTGGACTTGGCGGCCGCTACGACGTCTTCGGCAGTCACTTTCTCGATGTTCTCCTTCTGCTTCTGCAGGAAGTCATCGGGCAGGCCGTGGTAGTCGTACGTCATGAGCCGGTTGACTACCTCGCCCTTGCTGTCGAAATTGAACACAAACGAGTTCAGGTAGCCTTCTTTGCCCTTGCGGAGTTCATCTGCTGTAGGAGGCTCTGTCTGCATGCTCTTGATGACGTCTATCATCGTGCGAGCAGCTTTGCCTGTGGTCTCGGATTTGGTGCCCGAGTAGTTAAAGAAGCCGCCGGGGTAATCGATGAACTGGTTGTACTGCCCGTACGTGGAATAAGCCAGGCCCTCTTTGGTCCGCACAGTGTTGAACATACGGCCGCCGAGGCCGCCGCCGAGGATGTTGTTCATCACGATCGTAGCCGCGGCATCGTCGTCGGTGATGTAACCGCCGATATGGCCCATGCGGACGTTGGACTGGTTGACGTCTGTCTTTTCAGCGTAGTAAGTCTTGCGCTCGAAGTTGTAGTTGACCTCGGGCAGCGGCGGGACCGGCGTATTGCCGCGTTCCCAATCGCCGAAGAACTTGTTGATTTTGGCGAGGAGTTCCTCGCGGTCAAAATCGCCCCAGATAGACATCTGGATGTTCTCCGGTCGGAACCACTTACCGTGGAAGGCTACCAGATCGTCGCGCGAGACGGCCTTGATGGTAGCATACTCCGTGTGACGGGCGTATTCCGGGGCCGAGGCATAGATGATCTTGTAGAATTCGCGGCGCACGGCGGTCGACGGATCATCGTTGCGGCGCGATATGGCCGAGTTTTCCTGTACCTTGGCCAGGTCGATCTTCTCCTGGTCGAACACGGGTCGGCGAAGAACGTCCGCCAGGACTTCGAGCCCGAGATCCGTGTACTCGGAGAGAGCGTTGACTCCGGCCGTACAGTTGGTGATGTCGCTGCCGACCTCAACGGAGGCGCCGACGGCTTCGAGGATCTCGTCGATCTCATCGCCGGTCCACTTCTGGGTGCCACCGGTGCGGAGGGTGGTCGTCAAAATCGAAGCCAGACCAACCTTTTCCGGTTCTTCCAGATACGATCCTACACAGACCCTGACCGAAGCGTTGAACACCGGCAGACTCTTGTCCTCCACGAGGTAGAGTCTCATGCCGTTGTCGAGAGTGACCCGATCAACTTCCGGGATCTCAAGCTTGTTGAGTTTGGGATATTCCAGGTCGTCGAGGCTCTTCACGGGTGCAGCGTTCAGTGCCGAACTCAGCATCAGGAGGAGAACTGCACCGACAATAACTATTCTTTTGTACATCTCAATAATCTCCTGATCAACTTTCGGCGTTGTTCATCATAACGACGTTACGGTTGTCCTCAGTGAAGTACTCTTTGGCCACTCGCTGGATGTCCTCGGCCGTTACGGCGTTGATGCGGTCCAGTTCGGTGAAAAGGTTCCGCCAGTTGCCGGTGTCCGTTTCGAAAGCGGCCAATTGCATCGCCAAACCGATATTGGAATTGAGACCGCCGCCGAAACCGCCGCCGGCGATGAAGGCCGCCTTGGCGCGAGCCTTGATCTCTTCCACATCTTCATCGGGGATCACGTTTTCCTGAAGGAACTTGATGCCTTCAAAAATATCCTGCTCGCATTCGAGGTTGGTGTGTCCCTGGGCGGGCATGGTGATCATTACAGCTATGCTCGGATATTTACCGGCCAGGAAGTCGGCTGATCCCTGAATCATCAGTGCGTTCTTCTTCTCTTTTATCATGCTTTTGTAGAGTACCGAAGTACGGCCGCCACACAGGTAATCCATGAAGGCGTCAATGGCCGGGTTGTCCGGATGCTGGGCATCGGGAACATGGTAGGAGACCAGGTACAGCGGCTGTGACGGGTCTTCCATCACCATGCGGCGTTCGCCCTGCTGTTCGGGCTCCACCGTGGCAATCTTCTCAGGAGCCGGACGATAGGGGATACGGCCCCAATATTCTTCGGCCAGCCTGAAAACTTCCTTCGGCTTGACATCGCCGACAACAGCGACCACGAGGTTGGAGGGAACGTAGTACTTATCGAAGAAAGCCTGGGCGCCTTCGCGCGAGTAGTACTGTATGTCGGACATATGCCCGATACCGGGTACACCGTACGGGTGAGCCTTGAAGGACATACAGCGGAGTTCCTCGAAGGCCCGACCAAACGGACGGGACTCGTAAGTCATGCGACGTTCCTCGGCAACAACGTCACGCTCCTTGTACATTTCTCTGAGAACGGGTTTGAAGAATCGTTCAGACTCCAGAGCCATCCACAACTCCACCTTGTTCGACGGCAGGCTGTAGAAATAGACGGTCATATCCGCAGCCGTGAAAGCGTTGAGTCCAACGCCGCCTTCGCGGTCGATCGTCTCACCGTAGGCGTTCGGGACGACCAGTTCGAAAGAAGCATCGCGAGCGGCGTCATAGGCTTCTTCGAGGATGGCGATTCGCGCCGAATCAGCCATGCGGCCCTTGTTGCGCTCTGCGCGCAGTTCCAGGAAAACGGAATCCTCAACCGCGATCAGTTCTTTTTCTTTCTCGATATCGGTGCTGCCGAGCATCTCCGTGCCCTTGAAGGCCATGTGTTCGAACATGTGGGCCAAACCGGTGTAGCCCTTGGGATCGTCGACTCCTCCGACGTTGGCCCAGGTTACAAACGAGGCGACCGGGGCGTCGTGGCGTTCCATCACAATGATTTTCAGGCCGTTGTCAAGCGTACGTTCCGAAACGGCGCCCTCAAGTTCCGAGAAGTCGAAACCAAAGGCCGTCGAAATCGAGAGCACGAAAAACAGGGCGGCACAGAAAAAGACAAGCCTGCTCTTCATTCTTACCTCCATATAGATTGTTGACTAGTCTGGCATTGGTGCGAATAAAAGGCGTAGCTGAAGGCCTGTCAAGGGATTAGCCGCTTTTTGATGGCGCAAATGTCGCGCTGCGGGGCGGTGGGTCAGATTTGTCCTGTTTAGCAAGTTATTGTCAGTCACCTTAGTACGCCGGCAAAACGACAGCGCCCGGTGCCGCGTCAGCCCAACAGCTCCAATCCCCAGGTTTCCGGGAAGAAAGCGTTCGAGATTGGGTATCCGGGGTGAAGCAAAGATGAATCAAGCCCCGCAAAGGAGAGAAATATGAAATCGGCAAAACTCACAATTGCTCTGACAGTCGGTCTGTTGCTGGCCGTTTCCAGTCTGCTCGCAGGCACGGGACAATCGGGCACGATAACGGGAAGTGTTACCGACGCCGTCACCGGGGATCCGGTGGCCGGAGCCTGGGTAGCAGTGCTGGAAACCAACGATGGCGCCGAGACCGATTCTCTGGGTTTCTTCACGATATTAGTTGACGAACCCGGTGCTTACACTCTGATAGTCACTCACGCAGAGTATGGTACCGTTCGAGGGCTTGCCAAAATGCGGGTGAAAGTTGCCAAAGGTGCCACCGCCACGGCTGATCTTCGACTACAATCGGCCGACAAAGATGATCTGCTCCGCGGGTTGCCGCAGGTGGCCGATGTAACCGCCAACGAGCCGCTGAGCGAAGTTGGCAAGACCAAGCTCCTTGACGCCGCCAGACTTCAACGCCGGGAAAAGGAAACTGCCGAGTCCATATCCAGAAGCGACAGGAAGGGCGATCTGGAGACCTCCAGCGGCGGCCGCTGTGGTACGCCTCTGCCGCCGGCCCTGCCGAAACCCGGATACACGATAGATATCGAAGAAGAGGACTATCTGCCGGGTTACGGGTCCCTGCCGCCTTTTGACATGTTCTTCAAGGACTATGGGACCAATCGTTTCGTTGAAACCCGACGCGACCGGTTCTCCACTTTTGCAGTGGACGTCGATGACGCCTCGTACACGCTGATCCGACGTTATCTTCGGGAAGGCAACCTGCCGCCTGAAGAAGCCGTGCGTATAGAGGAGTTCATCAACCATTTTGACTACGGCTACAACAATCCGTCCAACGATATCTTTCGCGTTTTCACGGAACTCACCGACTCCCCCTTTGACGACAACCTGACAATCCTCAAAGTCGGCGTCAAGGGCCGAGAGGGTCATCGGACCGAACGCCGGCCGTTGCGGCTGACGCTCGTGGTCGATGTCTCCGGCTCGATGGGTTATGACAATCGGATGGAGTTAGTCAAACGCTCGCTGAACGTACTCGTGGGCCAGCTCAGAAGCACCGACCAGGTGGGGATCGTCGCCTATGGATCACAGGCTTACACGATTCTGGACCCGGTCCAGGCCCATCAGACAGGTCGGATCGGCCGAGCTCTCAACAGTCTGCATCCCGGCGGTTCTACTTTCGCCGAGGCCGGGCTCAGGTTGGGATACGAGATGGCCAATCGTCAGTACACCACCGGCAGCGACAATGTGATTATGCTTTGCAGCGACGGCGTGGCCAACGTGGGACGCACCAGCCCTGACGCTATCATGACAGAGATTGACAGATTCGCCCGCAAGGGGATCAGTCTCTCGACCCTCGGTTTTGGTATGGGCAATTACAACGATGTCCTCCTCGAGCAGTTAGCACAGAAGGGCAACGGTCGCTACGCCTACATCAACAGCGACGAAGAAGCCCGCAAGGCGCTGGCACAGGACTTCCTGTCAAATACCCAGATGCTGGCCCGCGACGTGAAAATCCAGGTGGCGTTTGACCCCAAAGTGGTGAAGGCCTATCGCTTGATCGGCTATGAAAATCGCGATGTTGCCGATCACCGCTTTCGGGACAATCGTCAGGACGGGGGCGAGGTCGGCGCCGGACACGAAATTACCGCCCTGTACGAACTGGTTATGTCCGGCCAGAAGCGCAAGAATGATATAGCTACAGTGCATGTGCGCTGGAAGACCTCCGACGAACGGCGCGTCTCGGAGACGGACCATAAGGTAAATCTGCGACGGGATCACCAGAACCTGGATCGCTCCCGCCCTGAACTGCGGTTGGCTGTGGTTGCCGGAAGGTTCGCGGAGATGCTCAAGGGAACGGCCTATACCAATGAAACCAGCTATCGTGATCTGCTGCGTCTGGCTGAGCCGCTGCAGGCCGAACTTCCCTCGGAAGAGACGGATGAACTGATTGAATTGATCAGGTTGGCACAGGGTCTTTCATCCTACCATACGGACTGGAGAGAAGACGTCCCTTACGGGTACAATTCGAATTATAAACGCTAGGTCCGCCACCACGAGGTGCGAGGGGCTTCCTCCACAACAAGAAAGCGGGCGAGAATCCACTCGCCCGCTTTCTTGCGTCTATTTTCGCAAGGTTTCTTTTACCACCAGCTAATCAGCTTCGGCTTTCGCGAGTGCAGCAAATGCCTGTTCTTGGGGACCACCCTGGCAGTTACGCCGAAACGCCCCGACTCATCGCACGTAACTTCGCCGGAGTAAGAATACACACCGCCCTCGGAGTCATGGCCTTCGCCGTTTAACGCCGCCGTAGTCGGGGCGTATTCGATGAACTGTTCCTGCGAATTCAGGTGTCCGGAGACAAGTTCCACGATTACGTCGTCGGGGGTGATCGCCCCCAGCTGGACCTTCATGTTCACCCGGATTGTCTCACCGACATGAGCCGTGGCGCCGACCCCGGGAATCTCGATATCACTGATAGCTATCTTGTCCCAGCTCCCCGAAACGCGGTCGAGCCAGGCGGCCAGATTGCGGTTCTGGGCAAAGTTGTCGGTTGAGAGCTCCCGGCAGGCGTCAATCGCGGGGATATAGAACTGCTCGGTGTAATCCTTGAGCATGCGGTGGGCCGAGAAGTCTTCGCCGGCCGATCTTATCGCGGCTTTCATTTTGGCGACCCAGGTTTCGGGGATATCCACGTCGTTACGTCCGTAGAACGAAGGGATGACCTCGCGCTCCAGCGTCTCATAGAGGGCTTCGGCCTCGAGATGATCCTGCACCTTCGTGTCGTCGTACTCTTCACCGTTGCCGATCTTGAAGCCGTTGGATTCGTCGTACCCTTCGTCCCACCAGCCGTCGAGAACCGACAGGTGCAGGCCGCCGTTAAGGGCAGCTTTCATGCCGGAAGTCCCGGAGGCTTCCAGCGGGCGACGCGGGTTATTGAGCCAGACGTCGGCCCCCTGCACCAGATAGCGGGCGACGTTGATATCGTAATCCTCGAGGAAAATGATCCGGTTACGGAACCGGGGATCAGCGGTATGCTGAATTATATCCTTGATGATCTCTTTGCCGGGGTTGTCGAGCGGGTGGGCCTTGCCGGCCATTATAATCTGGATCGGGCGTTTTTGGCTGTTCAGGATTTTGTCGAGGCGATCCAGATCGCTGAAGATGAGATTGCCGCGCTTGTAGGTCGAGAAGCGCCGCGCAAATCCTATCGTCAATACGTGGGGGTCAAGATACTGCCCGGCCTTTTTCACCTCGATATGAGTGGCGCCGCGTCGCTGCAATTGTTGTTTGAGCCGCTTGCGGGCAAAAAAGACCAGGCGTTCGCGGCGTTTGCTGTGAGTACGCCAGAGTTCTATTCCGGGAATCCGTTCGACCCGTTCCCACATCTCCGGCGAGCCGGGATGTTCTACGAACTGGTGTCCAAAGTAGGACTCAAAAAGCTCCTTCATATCGTGCGAAATCCACGACGAAGGATGGACGCCATTCGTGATCGGTCGTATCGGTACCTCCTCCCGTGGGAGATTGGGCCAAATGTGATGCCACATATCGCGGGAGACCCGGGCGTGAAGTTTGGAAACGCCGTTGCAGAAAGCGGAGAACTTCAGAGCTGCGACGGTCATGCCGAAATGTTCCAGATCGTCCTCGGGATTGATCCTTCCAACCGAAAGGAAGTCCTCCCATTTCATGCCCAGTCCGGCAACCATCTCGCCCATATATCTCTGGACCAAAACCGGGTCAAACTTCTCATTGCCTGCCGGCACCGGAGTATGGGTCGTGAAAACAGTGGTTGACCAAACATATTGAGCTGCCTCGGCGAGGGAGAGGTTCTCTTCTTCTATGAGCTTGCGAAGGCGCTCCAGCGTGAGAAACCAGGAGTGGCCCTCGTTGCTGTGGAATATTGAGGGTTTGACGCCCATAGCTTCGAGAGCCCGCACGCCGCCTACTCCCAGAACGATCTCCTGACGGATGCGCATATCTTTGTCGCCGCCGTAGAGAACGGAGGTTATCTCCCGGGCCTTGGACGAGTTCTCCGGAATATTCGTGTCGAGAAGATAGAGCGGGATGAGCCCGACCGAGACTTTCCATATCTGTATCCTGACGGGAACCTGGTTGAGCATGACCGTAACTTTGAGCGCCTGACCCTCAGCGTCTTTGACCAGTTGGACGGGCATGTGGTACCAGTCGTTTTCCTGATATCGCTCCTGCTGCCAGCCATCGCTTGACAAGAACTGACGGAAATAGCCATAGCGATACAGCAGGCCCATGGCGACCATCGGAAGCCCGAGATCGGAGCCGGCTTTCAGAGTGTCGCCGGAAAGGACTCCCAGGCCGCCGGAATAGACGGGCAAACCTGTGTCCAGGCCGTATTCAAGGGAAAAATAAGCGACCGGGTCGCTCTGGTAGTCCTCGAATTTCTCCTGGAACCACTTTTTGCGGCTCAGATATTCCTGGTGTTTCCGGTAGACCTTGTCCAGGCTGGTCAGGAAAGCCTCATCTTTGGCCGCTCGCTCCAGAACGTGCTGGGGCAGGCGAGAGAGCATCTCGACCGGGTTCTGGCAGCACTTCTCCCAGATATCGGCGTCGAGCCTGATAAACAAGCTGACAACGTCCCAGCTCCAGGAGTACCAGAGGTTATTGGCCAACTCCTGCAGTTTGGCGATTTCGGGGGGTAATTTCGGCAGGACCAGGAACTGTTTAACACGCATATTTTTCTACAATCCGTTGTATGAGTCCATAGAAAACTGGACCCCCGTTAGGTAATTAAGACGAGCTCAGATGGCAACAAGAAACTTATCTGGCAGCCCGCCTTTGAAGACTTCGACTAAATCCCTGGGGAAGTCTTTTTTTATTTTGAAATCGGTTGTTTTTGTATAAGATTGAGCCCTATGAGAAAATCAAAACGAATTGGTATACTGACCGGGGGGGGCGACTGCCCCGGATTGAACGCCGTTATCCGCGCAATAGTCAAAACCGCCGAGCACGATTACGATATCGAGGTGATCGGTTTTCTGGACGGCTATGAAGGTCTGATCGAAAATCGCTATCGGAACCTCGATATCAAGGACGTCTCCGGGCTTCTGGCCGAAGGCGGTACTATTCTGGGGACTTCCAACCGGGCCGATCCCTTCCACTTTCCCGTACTTCAGGGAGAGGAGTACGTCTTCCTGGATCGTTCCTCTCAGGCTATCCGTAATTTCGAGTCGCTGGGCCTGGATGCCCTGATGGCAATCGGTGGCGATGGCACCATGGCGGCCTCGGCCGGTATGGTCGAAAGAGGACTGAACGTGGTCGGCGTGCCGAAAACGATCGACAATGATCTTTGCGGAACCGACGTTACTTTCGGCTACGATTCCGCGCTTTCGATTGCCACTGAGGCCATTGACAGAATACATACAACCGCCCAGTCCCATCATCGGGTGATGATTATCGAAGTAATGGGGCGTTACGCCGGATGGATTGCCCTGGGTTCCGGACTGGCCGGCGGCGGCGATATAATCCTGATTCCGGAGATTCCTTACGATATAGGCGCCGTGGCGGATATGGTCAAAACCAGAAATTCGCTCGGCAAGAATTTCTCGATCGTGGTGGTGGGCGAAGGCGCCAAGCCAATTGGCGGCGATATCGTCGTGAAACGACTGATCGAGAACTCGCCTGATGCCATCCGACTGGGCGGGATTTCGCACCAGATTGCGGCACAGCTTGAAGGTCTGATAAATATCGAATGTCGGGTGACTATTCTGGGGCATCTGCTCCGGGGGGGGGCGCCTTCGGCTCACGACCGCATCCTGGCCACCCGTTTTGGCATGGAAGCTCTCCATATGGCGGCGCGCGGCGATTATAATCGCATGGTCGCCCTCCAGAAGGGAGAAATCACCTCGGTCCCTATCGAGGATGTGGCCGGCAAGACACGCCTGGTGACCGCCGATCATGCCTGGACCAGAACTGCCCAATCGACCGGCATCTGTCTGGGGGTCGCCGAAGAACAGGACCTCAAAGAGGCTTTTGCGGAGGCGGCGACTACTTGACGGCCGACGTTACCGCAAACGGTTGTTCGTTTCCGCTGATCCCAAGGGTTGGCAAAGGCTATAATGCGATCGCCCTGTGCGTTCGATACAGGTACGTATAGAGTGATACAACTTTCTTTTCATGGTGCCGCGGGCACCGTCACCGGTTCGAAGTACCTGCTAACCGTCAACGGCAGCAAACTTCTAATCGACTGTGGCATGTTCCAGGGACCTTCGCGGTTCCGGCAGCTCAACTGGGACGACCCGCCCTTTGATCCCTCGGAACTGGATGCAGTCGTACTGACGCACACCCATATCGATCATATAGGCTATCTGCCGAGGCTCGTACGCCACGGCTTTTCGGGGCCTGTCTATGCCACCGCGCCCACAGCGGACATGGCCCGAGTGTCGCTGCTCGACGCCGCCCATATACAGGAAGAAGATGCCGATTATCGCAACCGGAAGCGGCTGTCGCGGCACAAGAAGGCCCTGCCGCTCTTCACGAAAGAGGACGCCGAGGAAGCCCTCGGTCTGATGAAGCCGGTACCGTACGACAAGTTTATCGAAGTTACCGACGAAATCAGCTTCCGCATGCACGTAGTGGGACACGTCCTGGGGGCTGCCAGTGTGCTCTGTCGGTTGAGGGATAACGGAAATCGGAAAGATGTTCTTTTCTCCGGCGACGTGGGTCGGTACGGTAACCCTCTGACCAAAAACCCCGAGCCGCCGCCGGAATGCGATTATCTCGTGTGCGAGTCAACTTATGGCGGTCGGATGCACGAGCCGGAAGATCCCCGGGCGGTGTTTATTGACTTGATAAACAAGACCGCCGAGGAAAAGAGCGTCCTGCTCATCCCGGCGTTTGCGGTCAGTCGGACCCAACAGATTACCTATCTCCTGAAAGAGCTTATCCGCCACGAGATGGTCCCCGAAATCGAAATACATATCGATTCGCCGATGGCGATCTCGGCGACCGAGATCTACTGCAAGTACGCTTCGTTCCACAAGGTGGACCTCGAGAAGCTCGGCGGACCGGGGTGCGTGCTCGAAGGCAAAAACGTACATCTTTGCCGCAAGCGAAAAGACTCGAAACTGCTGAACAAGCTGAAGGGCCCGGCGGTTATAATGTCTTCCAGTGGGATGTTGACCGGCGGTCGAATAATGCACCATCTGATGAACCGGCTCAAAGACCCCACGACGACTATCGCGCTGGCCGGGTTTATGGCTGAGGGTACGCTGGGACGAAGGCTTGCCGAAGGCGCTACGGAAGTGCGCATCCACAAGCAGACTTTCGAGGTCAAAGCGAAAGTGGTAACGATGCATGGGCTTTCAGGCCATGCTGATTTCTACGAACTGCTGCACTGGCTGGAGCCGCTGAAGAAAGAGCCTACCAAGGTGTTCCTGACGCACGGTGAGGAATCGCAGAGCCTCGCTATGGCAAGGCATTTTCAGAGAGAAAGAGATTGGGAAACTTACATCCCCGAACTTCACGAGACAGTGGAACTAAATTAGAGACTACCGGACAGGACTATGGCTAAGAAAAAAGCAACCAAAGCGCTCAGTAAGAAAGCGATGATAGACCGCCTGAAACGTTCGCCCGCCTATCGGATCGCATACCACGATAAGGACTTCCTCGACACCGGTCAGGCCCGCCCGGCCCGGCTCCAGCTGGAACTGCTCAAGACCGAAGTCGGCATGCGCAAGCAGGATATCAAGTCAACTATCGTGGCCTTTGGAGGTACCAGAATACTGGAGCCCAAAGCGGCGGAGAGAGAAGTCAAAAGGGCCGAGACGAAAGTCCGCAAGAATCCAAACGACAAAGGTCTGCGGAAGAAACTCAGAATCGCCAAGTCGGTTCTGGCCAAGTCCGGATATTACGATGAGGCCCGCGAGTTTGCGCGGCTCGTCTCCGAGGACTGCCAGAAAGATAACGACCGCGAGTTTGTGATTGTGACCGGCGGCGGTCCGGGAATTATGGAAGCTGCCAACCGGGGGGCCTATGAGTGCGGAGCCAAATCGATCGGGCTGAATATCACCCTGCCGATGGAGCAGGAGCCCAACCAGTACATCTCACCGGAGCTGTGTTATCAATTCCATTACTTCGCCGTGCGTAAGATGCACTTCCTGCTCAGAGCCAAGGCGCTCGTGGCGTTTCCCGGCGGATACGGGACGCTGGACGAACTGTTTGAGGCGCTCACGCTGGTGCAGACGGGGAAGACCCCGCCGATTCCCGTGATCCTGTTCGGGGAAGAGTTCTGGCGGAAGCTGATCAATTTCGACTTCCTGGTGGAGCAGGGGACAATCGGCGAGGACGATCTCAAATTGTTTGTGTTTGCCGACAAGGCAAAGGACGCCTGGGAGTACATCCGGCTGTTCCATAAATCGGAAGACGTCAACGGTCGCAATAGGTAGTTGGCGCGGTCGCGCCAACTACTCCAATCCAGATCATTCCGGCGGGGGACCAAACAAATTCCAACTCCTGAATTTTGTCCAGACACAGCGATCGTTGCCGTCTGCGTCTACGCCTGATGTCATTTTGGTGTAAGTGCTGTCATTGGGATCGACGTATGTCTCAATGTATGACATGGGGGGGAAGGTGAAACTCCTTTCGGGCAGGCTCATCAGGATCACGAAAGCCGTACCATTCTCAGGCTCTTTGCTTCGAAGAGTGAGTTGAACATAATCCATATCTACAGTATCGGCTTTTCCGGGTATTAAGGTCTGGCAAACGCTAAGATGACTCAGTTCAGGAGCCAGTACGTAACCCAACGAGTCCAGTTCCGCCAACTCGGTCATGGTGGCTTCGAGTTTCAGGACTTTCTGAAACCGGGGGTCTTCGCTACCGACCTTATCTCCCCATATGAGATCAAAGCCCATGTTCTGTGGCATGCTGTTTAACGGCACCGCCGGGCTGGAAAACAGAGTAGAGTCATCGGCCACAGCTGAGCCGGCGCACAAGCATACAAGTAGAGCTAGCAGGTGTTTCATATTAACCCCTCCGTAGAATCTGTGTGCACAGGGAAGGCGTTATGCCTGCTCTGTGAGGTTAGAGTATTGCTGCTGACTCTACTATCGAGAGTCGCGCCATCGGTAGACCAGTCCGATGACTAAGCCGACCAGCGCCCCAAAGGCAGTAAGGATGGCCAGTTGCCAGCCGAGTGGCAGTTCTGCACCAATTGCAGAGTGCTTGAACCACCCCAGCGCTAGTCCTCCGGCGACGCCACCGATGATGACACCCTTGTTGACAAACCTGTTCTTCATTACGGAACCCACATGACCACTATTGAGCGATCACACAGGGCAGGCGTCATGCCTGCCCGGTGGTTGCATTATTGCTGCTGATTTTGAGTTCGGGAACTGAACCAACGGTAGACCAGTCCAATGACCAGGCCGGTTAGCGCACCAAAGGCAGTACAAATGACCGGTTGCCAGCCGAATGGCAACTCTGCTACAGACGGTTGATGGCTGACCATTATCGCGACTATCGCGCAGGGAATGCCGAAGATAGCCCCCCTGGTGACAGGCTTGTTTCTCATTACTTATCCCTCATAGTAGCTGATAGAGTGCACATCCGATGGCGCCACCGATGATGACACCCTTGTTGACAAACCTGTTCTTCATTACGGAACCCACATGACCACCATCGAGCGATCACACAGGGCAGGCGTCATGCCTGCCCGGTGGTTGCATTATTGCTGCTGATTTTGAGTTCGGGAACTGAACCAACGGTAGGCCAGTCCTCCCAGAGAGCCAAGCAGAGCCCCAAATATACAGCAGATGACCAGCTGCCAGCCGAACGGCAGGTCAAGCATGAACGGCTGGTCCGTCAATAGGATTCCGGAAGTTGCCCCGAGGACGCCGGAGATCACGCCGACAACGGCAGAACCCTTCCTCATAATCTGTCCCTCACAGTGATCGATTGTTTTGTCAGAGGTAGTCTGTTGCCCGATGTTCTCAACCCGAAGTCAACATAACCTGCTCCTCCGCAAAAAACAAGGCTGAATCGTTGCCGATTCAGCCTTTGTTTTGAGAGTCAGCTCTCAGATTTACGCAGGTCGTCTAGCCTCGCGAATAAGTGCGCAGGGCTCTTTTGGCCGATTCTATCTGACGGAGCACTTCCTTGAAGTGAGCTTTCGTCATGCCGTCAATTGACGATGCCTTGATCGCTCTCTTTGCCGCCTCTTCCAGAATGTCCAGGTCGTTGGCGGCCAGCGTGCGGGCGTCGGTGGGGTAGATTGAAGGCCCGCTCAGATAGATGTTGATCATCCGATTGAGATGTATGAGCTGTAATTGGCGCCGGAAACTGTTGACGTTTTCCGGCCCGACTATCTCGCCCCAGATGGAACGACGAACGTCGGCAAACAGATCGTACATCGTGTACCTGTCTTCGCCCGGCTTAAAGCGCTTCAGATTGTTCAGCATCCGGTGCACGACGTACGGCGAATACAGGCGGCTGAGAGCCGAATTCTGGATCGTCAGCACCCGGCGATGCAGCGGGAAGTCCATGGAGGCACGCCGGTAATGGTGACCGGTGAAATCGCTCATGTCATCGTCCTGCAGCTTGTTGATCAAGTCCGACGGCAGGTCGAGAACGTCGGCCGAGAAAAGGTGATCGCGAAGGAACTTCACCGCCCTGCGCTGTTCGGAGGCCGGGACGACCTCGAACGGAAGAACGCCTTCGGCATCCCCCACGTGGTACCTGTTGACGTACAGACCGCCGACAAACTTGGGCACAACGAGGGACGCCCGAGTATAGGGGGCAAGGCTGGTGTTGAACACGTTACGGATCTTGTGATATCGCTCGCCCGGCTTCTCAAACTCGGTGATAAGGTTGTTCCAGATCTCCTGCGACAAGCCGATCTCGTGCTCAAGGAAAGCGATAGGGTCATCTCCGAGATCCCAGATATTGGCCCGAGGGTCGACGCCCTTCATTGAGGTGCCGTAGGTATCGTAATCGGTATGGTAGATCAGACCTGACTCGGCGGCGCGCGAGGCGATCTCCTGCAACATCGGCAGTTCGTCCTCGGGCGTTTCCGCATCGAACTGCGAGTAGCCGTATTCAATCAGCCAGTCATCGTACGGTCCGGCCTTTGAGGGATAGTATTCGCCCTGTGTTTTGCCGGGACCGGCCACGTTGGGAGCGACGTACTCCATCACTGTGCCCACATAGCTCTTGCCGTCCATGAAATCCGGGTCGTTGATTTCGTCAAGGCTGTAGAGGGTGGAGGCGCTGAAATTGTGTCGGAAGCCCAGCGTGTGGCCGACTTCGTGAGCGACCACGAAGGTAAGAAACGCCTTGATGTATTCCTCGGTGATCTCGTCCTTGTTCTCAAAATCTCCGGCCATCGCGTTCAAGTAGGCCATGCCGAAAGAGGCCTCATACGCCGCGGCGGCCATATTACAGCTTCGGCCGTCGGCGCATTCCTCGTGCGACAGGATTTCGCCGTAAGGATCATATTCTTCGAACGAATCAAAAGCGTCCGACAGGGGTCGCACCCGGCGTTCGGCCCGGGCGAAGAGAGCGCGGATAGCTTCGGAAACAAAACCGATATCAGCATCAAAGACTTCGCCGGTGAACGGATTGGAGCGGCTGGTTCCGATAGCAACATATGGATAGTTCTTGGCAACCAGCCATCGGACCGTACTGTAGCGCACATCCGACGGGTCCCACGAGGACGTGTCCGGCATGATCTTGGCCTGGATGGCGTTGCGGAAGCCGATTTTCTCAAACGACTGGTTCCAGAATTCGATACCTTCGGCAATAGCGTCACGGTATTCAGCCGGCACCGTGTTCTCTATCCAATAAATGATCGGTTCGATAGGATCAGAAATGCGGGCGGTGGGGAATTCCTTCTTGAGATTCCAGCGCTCGATATACCGCACGTAGGGCGTTTCCTGATCCAGTTGGTTGTAGTCCTGATATATCGTCAGGAAATATCCCACGCGGTCGTCCGCCAGGCGAGGTATGTAGTCCGATTCTGGCAGCGCCGAGAGCGAATAGTGAAAAGTGTGGAAGAAGCTGTACGAGTTCTGAAGGGCAACTCCCGAGAGAGGCTGTGAACTCGTGTAATGCAGATGAACGTCGATCTCGGAATTCTGCTCGAACGACTTGGTCTCCCCGAAATAGCTGTTCTTGGAGTCGAAGCGAAGTCCGTTGCGGGAGCGGGTGCCTACGAAGTAACCCAGATTGAGTGCATCGCGTATAAACAGGGCCGTAGGGTCAATCAAGACGGCTTCGGTGGAATCCTGCGGTTCGGATTTCACCGCCGTGGACGCTATAAGACCGTCGGAGATTCCGGACTCAACAGCGCCGAACATGGCGGCCGTGCTGTCGGCGCGGACCTTGAGGTTCTTTTCCATCATCATCATTTTTTTACCGACCCGCTTGAAGTAGAACGGGTAGGTGCCGAACATGCGGCTTCCTTCGCGGAAGTTTCCGTCGCCGTGCGACAGAGTCAAGCCGAGAAGAAAGCACACGCCCAACTGGTCGGGCTTGACGGACATCAGCAAGCTGTTGTCCGTGGTGTCGCGATAGAAAGTGAACAGGCCCTCGACAACCTCGCGGTCTTTGATCAGTTCATCGAAAGGCTTGAGGCCGTTCTTGGCGGTCGATTTGGGAGCGCCCGAAGACTTGGCTTCCTGGCTCCGTTGTGAATGGTCGTTGGTTTTCGCATAGCTGGGGATGCTGAGGAACAGGACTGCCAGTATTCCCAGAAAGTATGCGCCGCGATGTATTCGCATCAATGCCTCCTAATCAGATAGCGACGGCGTGGACAAGACGTCTTGGTCTCAAAACGGCCGCAATCGCTAAGCTGTTGTATCATAAAACGTTGACTTCTCATTTACAGGATAGATAACAGAACCCGAGGGCTCGGGTTCCCA
>JAAERE010000338.1 GCA_024230675.1 bacterium
ATTCGAGGGCGAACCGGGCGACCGCCGGACAATGACCTACTACGATCTCTATAAGGAAGTAAACAAGTTTGCCAACGTCCTGAAGAAGCTGGGCGTCAAGAAGGGGGATCGCGTGGCGATCTACCTGCCCATGATCCCCGAGCTAATCGTCTCCATGCTCGGCTGCGCGCGCATAGGCGCCGTGCATTCGGTAGTTTTTGGCGGCTTCTCCCCCGACTCTCTGAGAGAGCGTATCAACGACGCCCGGGCAAAACTGCTGATCACGTCCGACGGCGGTTATCGACGGGGACAAATCCTGCCGCTTAAGCACGACGCCGATGTAGCCCTGGCTGACTGTCCTTCGATAGAGAACGTCATCATCGTCAAGCGCGGCGATTTCTTGTTACGGGTCAAGGAAGGTCGGGATCATTGGTATCACCGACATATGCAGGACGCCGATAGCTACTGCAAACCTACTTACGTTGACGCCGAACATCCTCTCTTCATTCTGTACACTTCCGGCACTACCGGCAAACCAAAGGGAATCGTTCATAGCTGTGGAGGTTATCTGACCGGAGCCTACGCTACGACCAAGTATGTATTTGACCTGAAGGACGACGACGTTTTCTGGTGCACCGCCGACTGCGGTTGGGTTACGGGGCATTCATATATAGCCTATGGTCCCCTCGCCAACGGCGCAACGCAGGTAATTTACGAGGGCGCCCCGGATTGGCCGGACCAGGATCGGTTCTGGCAGATAGTAGAGGATTTTGGCGTCACGGTCTTTTACACCGCCCCGACCGCTATACGAGCCTTTATGAAGTGGGGCAGAAAATGGCCGACCAAACACGATCTGAGCAGCCTGCGCCTCCTGGGGACGGTCGGGGAGCCGATCAATCCCGAAGCGTGGATGTGGTACCACGAGGTAATTGGACGCAGCAACTGCCCCATAGTTGACACCTGGTGGCAAACCGAGACCGGGCACATTATGTTGACTCCCCTGCCCGGGCTGACGCCTACCAAACCCGGCTCAGCGACAAGACCCTTCCCCGGAATCTCGGCCGCCATTCTCGACGACGACGGCAATGAAGTTATAGATGGCGGTGGGTATCTGGCAATCACCAAACCCTGGCCGGGGATGTTGAGAGGCATCTGGAAAGACCGTAAACGATTCATCGAAACCTACTGGTCAAAATGGCCGGGCATCTATTTCCCCGGCGATGGCGCCAAAATCGACAAGGACAAGTACTTCTGGATTCTGGGGCGGGTCGACGACGTCATCAACACGGCGGGGCATCGGATATCTACGATGGAAGTCGAGTCGGCGCTGGTAGAGCACGAGGCGGTCGTCGAAGCGGCCGTGGTAGGTATTCCCCACGAACTCAAGGGCGAGGCTCTGGCGGCTTTTGTAACGCTGGGACCGGGGGCTAACGGCGACGCCAAATTAAGCGGACGAATTACGGATCATATCGTCAGGAGAATCGGCGCTATCGCCAGGCCGCAGAAGCTGATTTTCTCGGCCGACCTGCCCAAGACGAGATCGGGTAAAATCATGCGGCGGCTTCTGCGGGATATCGCTACCGGCAAGGTCCTCGGCGATACAACTACACTGGCCGAGCCGGAGGTTATCGCCCGGATTCAGAAGCATTACGAGGAAGACTGATCTTGTCGGGTGGGAATGTAGATCGGCGTTCCGAGCGGCAGGGCGAAGCCGCCGCGAGAAACCCGACATCTTGCCATTGGCGGGTTCGAAGACGGACCCGCCCTACATCTGTCTGTCCGGCGAAGGCCGGAATCCATCTTCTCTGGGTGCCCCACAGCTTGCTGTGGGATCCTTCAGGTGGCCCACCGTTCTCACGGTGGGATGTGCCGTAAACGGCGAATTGAGTCCCTGTAGGTCAAAACCCCTGCGGTTTTGATATTGACGACATCAACCAATCCGCGTGGCCCACCCTTCTTAGGGTGGGATTTACTGACAACCGCACGTGGCGGACTCCCACCTGACGCCTACGGCTCTAGGTGGGCTACCTATTTGTTTGCCCCGGATCGCAACCTCGGGTGGCCCACCATTTATGGTGGGATGTACTGAGAACTTGTTAGAACCGGTACATAGGTAACAGAATAGACTCACCACATATGTAACACTTTTTGCTTCTTTCAGGCAACCAGGCTTCGACAAGCTCAGCCTGACTTGATTGACCGCTTTCCTCACTGGGAGTAAGACTTGCAGTCACCCTGAGCCTGAGCCAGGCCGTGCGTGTCGAAGGGGGCCGTCAACTCTTGTAGGTCGGCGTTCCGAGAGGCGGAGCAAAGCCGCCGAGAGAAACCCGACATCTCCTTCTAAATCCCACCATAGGAATGGTGGGCCACTCAGAAACAAATAGTTCGACAAATCCCACAGCAAGCTGTGGGGCACCATTGTAATCCACACATACAGACGGGGCAGACGCGGACGTCTGCCGCCCACGGAAACAACAAGCTGTGGGGCACCGGACAGATTGTCTAAACGAATAAAGAAAGTCGGGTTTCAAAGGGTTTGAAAACCCTTCGGAACCCGACCTACAAATAGAAGACACCTTCGTATCATCGCCTGTAATAGATGACAGTCTTCCCTACTTATCCGCGCTGAGAATCACCGGCATACCCTCGCTGGAATTGCCGACCATAATAACCTTAGAGTTAGGCGATTCCGCAATCCTCTGGGTAGCCTCGATCCCTTTCCACTTCAGATAGGAATTGGTGATACCGGCCGAAACGATCTTCTGGAAGTCCGCGATACCACCCGCCTCGATCCGTTTTCGTTCAGCCTCCAGCTTCTCCTTCTCGATCGTAAACTGCATCTTCTGGGCTTCCTGATCGGCGGTCAGCTTGAAGTTGATAGCCTCGGAGATCTTGGCGGGAATCACAACGTCCCGTACCAGTACGTTCTCAATGGCGACCCACTTCATGGCAAGTTCGGCCGTCAGTTCGCTCAGGATGGACGCTGCCATCTCGTCCCGTTTGGTGGAATAGATTTCCTCCGGTTTGTATCGACCAGCCACGCCGCGGGCAATGCCCCTGAGGTTAGGGGCCACGACATCGTTGTAGTAGTTGGGACCGATTTCCACCTGAAGCGAGTCAATCTTCCCTGCATCCGGGCGATACAGAATGGACACCTCCAGCCGAATCGAAGCACCGTCGGAAGAGAGCACCGTCAGAGACTCTTTGCGCTCCTGTACCTGCGTACGGTAGACAAACATTGAGTTCCAGGGGAGGTGCCAGGCAAATCCCTCGGGATAGATGTTTCCGAACTCAGTACCGTCGCCGAATTTTGAATAAAAGACCCCTCGGTGTCCCGAAGGCACCTGGGTACCACAGCCCCACGAGCTCAGAGCGAAAATCACAATCAGCAACAGGGGCAATCCCTTAGCCAGTTTCTTGGACATACTTCCTCCTTCAAGTCCACTGTTATCGATAGGAAATCTTGTTGAGCAATTTACTGCGCCGGCGGCGTGTTATTCAAGAAAAAAAGACCGCGATCCACGTACCTGATAATTTACTGGCGATAGGGCACACACCAGGCCCCCACAAAGTCGCCCTGGTCCTCGGTAAACGCCTGCATGAACAGCATCCGGTAATAGCGGCCGGTGCTGCTTTCGGTCTTGTAAGAGAGCGTATCCACATCCGGACCGCCGGCCTGAACGAGGCGAGCCTGGAAAGCTCCGCCATCGGCATAATCTGAAAGAAGCTGATATGTGGCCGGCCGAGTGGAAAGCTTCTCTGTTGTTATCTTCAGTCGACTTCCCAACACCACGGTGTCAATATCGCTCAGACGGACGTACGGCACCCTGGGGATTCCGCCCTGAGATTTCGGTAAATCGAGATAGAGGCCCAAATCGCCCGGAAAGTCCGACAGGTCCCATCGTTGAGCATCCACGGAAACGGGCAGGAGGGTTCCCCCAAGACCGCTGTACCCCCACAGCGACCATCCTACATAGTCCTTGGCGTCATCACCCAGTTTCAGAAAAAAGGCGTACCGGGTGAGATCACGGTAGGAAGTGTCAACGATGGTTGTATCCGAGTACACTCGCGTTGTTTGAACCCGAAAGCTATCCGTCACGACCACAAGGGCTTCGCGGAGCTGCCCGAGATTGCCGTAATCGGCATAGTAGTTGGCGGAGTTCTTGTCAGTGACAAGACTCACGTCATAATCCCGGTTCTTGCTGATCAACGAATCGTGCCAGGCACCGTCGTCAAACGGGACCGTGTAAGGATCGGTGCGAATCAGATTGGAAGTACGGAACAGCTCCCTTGCCTCGGCAACCTCGCTGACATAGCGGGTAAGCTCGTCCTCGTCCACCACAAACGGAACGTCTTCGTCCCCGCAGCCCCACAGTGCGAATACGACAGAGCCGACAATCATCAGAGCAAAAACTATGTGTCTTGATACAGTTTGTTTCATCCAGGTACCCAGGTATTAAACTCTTAACGGCGGCGTTTTGTTGAAACCTTTTTCGCTTTGGCTTTAAGCTCGGTGACTTCGTCCCGAATCATGATGGCCGTTTCGAAGTCCAGATTCTCAGCCGCTTTCTGCATAGCCTTAAGCATAAACGCTATCTGATCCTCTTGAGACATCAACTCGAAACTCTTGGGTTTCTCAAAAGTAGTCTCTTCGACGGTCTTTGAATCAGCGAACCGCGTGGAGCGAAGAATCTCATCGCGGGTTTTGAAAATCGTCTCCGGATTGACGTTGTGCTTCTTGTTGTAAGCCATCTGCTTGACGCGACGCCGCTCGGTTTCATCGATCGCCTTCCGCATGGAGTCGGTAATCTTGTCGGCGTAGAAAATAACTTCGCCGTTCTTGTTGCGGGCGGCCCGCCCCGCAGTTTGGATCAGCGAACGCCCCGATCGCAGAAAACCTTCTTTGTCGGCGTCCAGCACCGCCACCAGCGACACTTCCGGCAGGTCCAGCCCCTCGCGAAGCAGGTTTACTCCCACCAGAACATCAAACTCGTGCAGCCTCAGATCCCTGATTATCTCGGTTCGTTCGATAGTGTCTATTTCGCTGTGCAGGTAGCGGACGCGGATTCCTGCCTTATTGAGATAGTGGGTCAAGTCCTCGCTCATACGCTTGGTCAGGGTAGTTACTAACACGCGTTCCGAGCGGTCCCGGCGGATTCGCACCTGCTCAAGGAGGTCATCAACCTGTGTAGCCAGCGGCTTGACCGTGATCTCGGGGTCCAGGAGCCCGGTCGGACGGATAACCTGTTCGACGACCACGCCGTCGCACTTGTCCAGCTCGTAGTCAGCCGGCGTGGCGGACACATAGATCGTTTGAGCCTGCAACTCCTCGAACTCGTCAAAATAGAGCGGGCGGTTATCCAGAGCCGACGGCAGCCTGAAGCCGTGCGATACCAGGACTTCTTTGCGACTGCGATCCCCCGCGAACATCCCCCTTATCTGCGGGACGCTCTGGTGGGACTCGTCGATTATAGTGATGAAATCGCCCTCGAAAAAATCAATCAGAGCCTTGGGCCGTTCGCCGGCTTCCCGCCCGGTCAAATAGCGGGAATAGTTCTCGACTCCCGAGCAGTAGCCGATCTCCTTGAGCATCTCCAGGTCGTACTTGGTCCGCATCTCTATGCGCTGGGCTTCGAGAAGCTTGTCCTCCTGCCGAAAGTGTTCGAGTTGGTCGACAAGTTCCTGCTCGATCAGGCGTATTGATCGGTCCAGGGTCGGGCGGGTCGTGACAAAGTGCTTGGCCGGATACACGGCGACGCGGTCGCGCTCGGTGATGACCTCCCCCGTGAGCGGGTCGACCTCTGTTATGCGCTCCAGCTCATCGCCGAAGAATTCGAATCTTAGAGCTGTCTCATGGTAGGCCGGGATGAGCTCAATCGTATCGCCGCGTACGCGGAATTTGCCGCGACTGAAGTCTATGTCGTTTCGATTGTAGTGAATATCGATAAACTTTCGAATCGTCTCGTCGCGGTCAAGCTCCTGTCCCTTCTCCAGCATCACCATCTGCTTCTTGTACGCCTCGGGAGACCCAATACCGTAGATGCAGGAGACCGAAGCTACTATGATGACGTCCCGACGATCGAGAAGCGAGGCCGTAGCCCGAAGTCTTAGCCGATCGATGTCTTCGTTGAGGCTGGTGTCCTTTTCGATAAACGTATCGGTGGTCGGGATGTAGGCCTCGGGCTGGTAATAGTCGTAGTAGCTGATAAAAAACTCAACCGCGTTTTTCGGAAAAAACGCCTTGAGTTCGCCGTACAATTGAGCCGCCAACGTTTTGTTATGTGAGATAACAAGAGCCGGTTTTCCGTAATCGGCGATCACATTGGCGATAGTAAACGTCTTACCGGAGCCGGTAACGCCCAGAAGAGTCTGATGTTTCTGGTCGGAGTGAAGCCCCTCAAGAAGTTCTTTTATCGCCTGCGGCTGATCGCCTCGCGGCGGAAAATCCGCATGAAGCTTGAACGGCGAAGTTGTTGCCACTTGTTTTTCGTCCGATCTGATTGACATACTTTCCTCTAACTGACTGCTGGCTAACAAATATAAGCTTTCGGGCGGTCCTGGCAATCAGATTTGACACAATGTGATTCTACGATCAGCAAACGGGACTGTTACGATAAAGGCCAATTTTTATAGTCCGGCCGAGGCTACGAATCGTATAAGGTCAACGACAGAGCCAACTTTGCGCTTGACTTGACCGGCAAAAACGTTAGTTTATTCGGCTTAACTCCAAACTGGCGAACAAGTTCTAGTTGTGACGAAAGGATTTTCATGTACGCTGTTTTTGAACTCTCAGGATTCCAATATAGAGCCGAAGAAGGTTCCACTCTAAAGGTACCTTTCCGGGCCGTCGGCGCCGGCGAGTCTTTCGAAATACCAAATGTTCTGTTGGTAAAAGATAACGAAACAACTCTGATCGGCACGCCGAATATCGAAGGCGCCAAGGTTGAAGCCGAGGTGCTGGGCAGCGCCAAAGACGACAAGGTCTTGATCTACAAGTACAAACGGCGTACAAAGTACCGTCGTACGCAGGGACACCGTCAGGACTTCACTCAGATCAAGATCAAGAAAATCGTCGCCCCACAGAGTTGACTAACCGGGTAGGTCTAATGAGAGTTGGAGCACGGATCGCTCTAGTCACGCTTTGTTGCCTTCTGGCCGTTGCGGGATCAGCGGTAGCACAGTCCGATTTCAAAGTGGTTGAGATTGAGATCGAAGGTAACCGGGTGGCGACATCGTCGTTAATTCTGGGGGTTTCATCGATCGCCGTGGGCTCCAGCCTGACTCCGACCGTCATCCAGACCACAATCCACCGCCTCTACGGACTGGGAATATTTTCCAGCGTTGAACTGGAGGCCGATGAGGTTCCCGGCGGCATAAAGGTCTACATCGTAGTAAAAGAGCTGCCCAAGCTCACGGACCTGGAATTCTCCGGCAACGACAAGATCGACGACAAAGACCTCACCGAAAAACTGGGGCTCGGCGTAGGGGGCTATATCTCCCCCTATTTGATCCATTCCAAGCAACAGCAGATAGCAGATGCCTACGCAGAGAAGGGCTATTTTCAGGCTGAAGTGGACTGGAAGCTGTCCTACAACGAGGATTCCACCGAGGCCGGTCTCGAGTACAAAATCGACGAGAAATCAAAGGTCAAGGTCGAGAAGGTCATCATGACCGGAAATAGTCGGGTGAAAGCCGACGACCTTATCAAGAAGATGCGCAACCGCAAACGCGGATTCCTGCGCAGCTCAGACTTCGCCAAGGAAAAGTACGACGAGGACCTCGAGAAAGTGATCACCGAATATCACAAAAAGGGGTACATCGACGCCTTCCTCATCTCCGACTCGACAACAATTGACTCGGTGACCAACCGCATGACAATCTTCCTGGAAGTGTATGAGGGCCCCCGCTATTACTTTGGCACCTCCTCCTTCAAGGAAAACGAGATACTACCTTCCGAACTGCTGCAGGGGCTCATGAAGCACCAGGAGGGCGAAGTTTTTGACGCCGAGAAGTACGACGAGTCGATTTTTGAGATATATACGGCCTACCAGGAGGTCGGGCATCTTCACATACGCGTACTCGACGAGAGAACAACCCGCGCCGATTCCCTGATAGATGTATCCTATACGATTTCCGAGGGCCTCCCCTCACACGTCAACCTGGTCAAGATTGTCGGCAACAACCGGACCAAGGAAAAGGTCATTCGTCGCGAGATCACGGTCCGACCGGGGCAGGTGTTTAACCGTTCCCTCTTGATTCGATCGGTACGCGACGTCATGGCGCTGAATTTCTTCGCTAACGTGGAACCGGTCCCGGTGGATCTTCCCAACGGCGATGTCGATATTGAGTTCAACGTCGAGGAAAAGCAGACCGGTCAGATTTCGGCCGGCGCCGGCTACAACAGCCAGGACAAACTGGTCGGCAATCTGGGCATGGGCATTCCCAACCTGGGCGGCAACGGACAGAACCTCTCGTTCAACGTCGAATTCGGCAAGAATCGGAATTCGTTTTCACTCTCGTTCACCGAGCCCTGGCTGTTCGGTCGCCCCACGCTGGTTGGTTCCGACCTGTTCATGATCAACCGCCGCTGGTACGACGATTACACTGAAGGCCGACAGGGCGGTTCTATCCGATTGGGAAGGCGCTTGCGCTGGCCTGACAATTACTTCCGCGTTTTCGCCTCCTATCGCCTGGAGCGAAACCGCTTCTATGACTACGACGACGACTTCGAAGCGCTCAACTCCGCGAACACATATAACAACTACATTTGGACAGAGGTAGTTGATGGGGACGATGGTCCGCAGATCAATACCCGGACCGCCGCCGATACCGTGACCGGAGAGCCCATCCCGGGGTCAATCGTGGCCTACAACGAGGATTGGAACACCGCCTCTAAGATAGCCCTCAGCATCAGTCGCGACTCGCGCAACCTGCCTGAGTTTGCGACCAAAGGCTCCCAGTTTACATATACTTTTGAAAACACCGGCGGCCCGTTGGGCGGTTTCTGGAAGTACCAGAAGCACGAGATATCTTTTGCCAAATTCGTCCCGATTGTCGGAAATCTTGCTCTGGCCGCCCGGGCTCAATACGGGGCTATTCTGGGAAGCTCTTCTGATGTTGAAGATAACCGTGTCCTTGTCTCAGATCGTTTCAACCCCGGCGGCACGGCCTACGACGGCATCGTGCGCGGTTATGACGACGGCTCCCTGACGCCGGACTCGGTGGTTTCAACCAGCGATCAGTACTTGTACTACTACGCCAACCCCGATTCGGTTGACGTCGGCGTTGATGCACCGGACTCGCTGGTTTCCAGCTCACCTTACACGACTCGCGTACGCGGCAAGTATATGTTTGTGACCAACCTGGAGCTACAATTCCCGGTCGTCAGACAGCAGGTATACGCCCTGGCGTTTTTTGATGCCGGCAATTCCTGGCTGCACTTAGAAGATATCAAACCGTTCGAAGACTTGTACCGTGGCGTCGGATTCGGCTTCAGAATTATGGTCCCCGGCATCGGTACTATCGGCTTCGATTTCGCCCGTCCCCTGGACGATCCCCCGAACGGGGACGATAAAACCTGGCGGACACACTTCCAGATCGGAACAACATTTAGATAAGTTGATATAGAGAGCAAAGGAGTAGAGAGCATGCGTACAGTCAGTAAGTTGCTACTATTCGCCACGGCCACGCTGTTGGTCGTGGCTGCCTTTTCTTCCACTGCTTTTTCGCAGGGAATGAAGATGGGTTTCATCGATGATGAGAAAATCAAACTGGAATACAAAGAGTGGGGCCGGGCTCAGGAGCAATGGGCACTGGAACAGAAGGCCTGGACAGACGAAGCCGCGTTAAAGGAAACCGAACTCGCCGAGATGATGGACGAGTACGACAAACAGAAGCTGATCCTCTCGGAGGAGAAGAAGAAAGAGCGCGAAGCGACGATCATGGCCAAACGGGATGCTCTCGACGCCTACACACGGCAGATTTTCAGTCCCGGCGGCACGGCCGAAAAGAAGCAGTTTGAACTGATCGGGCCGCTGCTGGAGAACGTTAACCGAGCTATTGAACTGGTGGCGGTAGAGGAAAACTACGACGTGGTCTTCACGCTCCAGTCCGGTCTGGGCTACATCAAGGACACTTACGACATTACCGACAAGGTCCTGGAACAGCTCGAAAAACTGGATCTGTAGCTATTCCATGACTCTTGGCGAATTAGCGAAAAGAGTGGG
>JAAERE010000339.1 GCA_024230675.1 bacterium
ATGGAGCACCCCATGGTCAAGCTCGCAAACGCAATCGACTGGTCGGTTTTCGAAGACGAGTTCGGGCCGCTCTACAGCGAGGACCTGGGCCGTCCGGGTAAGCCGATCCGGTTGATGGTCGGGCTCCATTATCTCAAGCACGCATTCAACGAGTCCGACGAGTCGGTGGTCGAGCGTTTTTTGGAGAATCCTTATTGGCAATATTTTTGCGGTCTCGAATATTTTCAGCACGAGTTTCCATTGGTCCCGACATCGCTTGTGAAATGGCGCAAACGGGTTGGTAAGGATAAGATGCAATTGTTATTGAAGGAGACAATCGATGCGGCCAAGCGTTGTAAGCTTCTCAAGAAGACCGATTGCAAGCGCGTCAACGTGGACACGACTGTTCAAGAAAAGGCGATTACCTATCCGACAGATGCAAAGCTTTGTCACACGATGCGCATCAAGTTGGTCAGAGCGGCCCTTGATCGCGGAATCAAACTTCGGCAGAGTTATCAACGCTTGAGCAAAAAGGCCCTGGTCATGCAACATCGCTACCGTCACGCGAACCAGCATAAGCGAGCTGCGAAAATGGTGAAAAAGATCAAGACCTATCTTGGCCGCGTGGTCCGCGACATCCGACGTAAAGCGG
>JAAERE010000340.1 GCA_024230675.1 bacterium
CGGTACAGAGCAGTTCCTCCGTGCCCAAATCGCCAAAATGCGCTCCAGCGGGCAGTATCTCCGGCGCAGGAACCCCATACCCCAGCTTGGCGGAATACACTTTTCACTTCGAGAGCAACGCAGCACTGCCATCGTGTTCTGATACAAACCTTCCCCTAAAAGCACCACCTACCAAGGCCCAGCCTTGGCAACTTCCCAACCGCTACCTTCCCCCAATAGGGATCGATCCCTAAACACCGGTCAAAGAACGGCAGTGAATCTCGACAGAATCTCCGTGTCCTCGAGAAATGACCCGGCGAAAATCAAAAATCCATCCCCACCCACTCGTGGCCAGAGGGTCTGGTAGGTATCCGTGGAGGATTTTGCTCCCGCCGAGCCCGGGGAACTGAGAAGAACAGTGTCCCCTATTCTTCCCACGATTATGGGCTAAGGTCTTTTATTTTCGGGAGATAGCATCTGACCATTAGCCGCGTCGCCGGCTCCAAAATACCGTATAAGCACAATAGTCCTGGTCACACCTCCGTGCCAACGATCAGGGGAAGGCTAGGCGGGGGCCACCGTCTCCTATAG
>JAAERE010000341.1 GCA_024230675.1 bacterium
GCTGCAACTGGAAAATGTCACCATTACTCCTCATTCGGCCCATGCCTCTATTCCTGCACTTATGGCATTGCTGCAACGACCCGGTGAAGAGGTTGCCCGCGTCCTGAAAGGGGAACGTCCGGTGGGTCTGCTCAATCCCCAGGCAGAGGAGAAATACCGCGAGCGCTGCGCTTCGATGGGGTAGCATTTCGGAAGCAGGTTTAGTTCCGGCTGGTTCCCATCAGCAGTGAACCGAGGATACCTCAAAAATGAGCGTGACGACACTGGTGCTCGCAGACGATCATCGAGCGGTTCGAGAAGGACTGCGAGCCCGGCTCAGCGATGAGCCGGACCTTGAGATCATCGGCGAGGCTGCCGATGGCCGGGGGGCGCTCGAAGCGGTAGAACGACTTCAACCGGATGTGCTCGTAGTCGACGTCGTAATGCCCCATCTGAACGGCCTGGAAGTCACCCGCTGCATCGATGCACTTTCGCCCAGAACGAATGTACTCGTCCTTTCAATGTATGCCGACGAGGCCTATGTCTTGGAAGCGCTCCAGGCTGGTGCCAGAGGTTACGTCCTGAAGTCGTCCACGGCAGAGGAACTGGTCGATGCCATTCGTGCCACAGCCACAGGGCAGACCTACGTTGGTCTGCGAATTTCCCGCAACATCCTTCGGGTCTTCTGCCAAACAGTGAGGGACCGAATGCCCGATCAATGCGATGCATGCAGCGATCGCGAGCAGCAGGTGATGCGTCTGGTGGAAGAAGGGCTCAGCGACGATGCCATCGCGGCTCGATTGACCCTGAGTTCGGAAGAAGTTGCCCGAACTTGTGAGACTATCGCCAAAAAGCTTGAGTTGATCTCACAAAGAGATTCTCTCTGATAATCGGATGAAGATACCGGAATCGAGAAGTGATGAAAGTATGGGGAAAGTGATAAGGATTCAATTGGGTAAATTCTAGGTCAAATTTGAGCACAACACGCGTATCACTACGCATGGACGGCACCGAACCTCATGTGCGATGCTACATTATAAAGTCGAGTGATATTAGTATGGCAACATCCTGAAAGAAA
>JAAERE010000342.1 GCA_024230675.1 bacterium
ATTCCAGCGGTAGGGTATGCCACTGATCTTGAGTTATGTTATAAACCAAACCTTGCCGACAGGCAGTATCCGCCTCACCCGAGCAGCCTGCTATGAAAACGCGTGATCCATCCAATGCCAGCAAAGCAAAGTTGACCGTCCTGAACTCGCCCAGATCACGCAGTTGCCCAGTTTCCGAGTTCAACAAGCTGTAACGCCTCGTAGTGTTATCGACGTCAGATTGACGTCCAAGCAACAACCACTGAAAATCAGATGATATACCATAGATGTCTGTGTAATCTATCAAATCTATCGCCTGATCTGTATGCCAACGATAGTAACCATCGCTACCCGGATCTAGATAAAAGACTTGGTCTGTGCGCCAATTATACGCGAACCAGTTCCCAAAATTAAACGTAGCAAAAAACGCAATTGAACTCTCATTCGAAAAGACAATCTCCCTTAGCCTATTTTCGACACCAACGGGAGGAACTAGACAAACAGAAATAGGCTACCCGTTCTAACTTGACATAACTGAAATGACGGCTAGCCTCATCAAACAATATTGTGGACAAGCTCTCGGCAACGCGGCTCCCCACCCGGTTCAAGATGCACCGCATCCGAGACTCGACATAACGAGCCGTGGAGACGCGCCGATTCCACCAAGTCGAGGCTGCCGTGGCCCAAACAGGCCCCGATTTCGGCCAGTCGGGTCGAACCAGACACACGGTATCTGTGCTGGCCGAGTGAATGACCTGCTGGTTTGGCTTTTTCGGCCTTGGCTTGCTTGTTCTCGTGTTCGTCCAGGTAAGTTTACACCCATTTCGCATGGTTTGTCAAGTCTCCGCAGGTCGATGTATACTTCGTATAGTAGTGTCGAAAACAGGCTTAGGTTGACGCGCATGGGTTACAAACCCCCTCTGAGCCTAATGTGACATTGTCAAAGTAGTTACGTTGCTCTAACTTGATGATTTCAGAGAACCTTAGAGGTCTGGGTGGTGTGTGGACTATCAAGTCTCCGTCACCGCCCAAGAGCTACCATATTGACCACAGGAGACGCACAAACATTGCCTTTCCAAATAGTACACCAGGCGCTCCATTCCCTCCGCCAATGGGCCGTGCTGCTCGCACTGCTGGCCTGCTGCACAGCCTGCGCTCGCCAGGCTGCCCAGCCGCCCACGGCGACGCCCACGGGTGACTGGAAACTCGCCTGGGCCGACGAGTTCGACGGCCCCGATGGCTCCGCCGTGGACGAGGGCCGCTGGTCCTACGACACGGGCGGCAGCGGGTGGGGAAACGGCGAGTGGCAGAACTATACCGACAGGACCGACAATGCCTACGTCGAGGATGGCGCGCTGGTGATCGTGGCCCGGCGGGAGGATTATGGCAGAAATCGCTACACCTCGGCTCGCCTGGTCACCAAGAGCAAGGGCGACTGGCTCTATGGCCGGATCGAGGTCAGGGCCAAACTGCCCCACGGCCAGGGCTTGTGGCCCGCGATCTGGATGTTGCCCACCGATTGGGAATACGGCGGCTGGCCGCGCAGTGGCGAGATCGACGTCATGGAACTGGTCGGGCACGAGCCAGGGCGGGTGCATGGAACGCTGCACTATGGCGCGCCGCACACGTACACGGGCGAGCATTATGACCTGCCCGAAGGCGAAACTTTTGCTGACGATTATCACACCTTTGCCCTGGAATGGGAACCCGGCGAGATCCGCTGGTACGTGGACGGTTACCACTACCAGACCCAGCGGGAGTGGTTCACGTCGAGCACGAAAGGTTCTTCCCACGCACCTTTTGATCGACGCTTTCACTTGCTTTTGAACGTGGCGGTCGGCGGGGCGTGGCCGGGATTCCCCGACGATACGACAGAGTTTCCCCAGTTCATGTACGTCGATTACGTGCGCGTTTACCAGAAAGAGGATTGAAAATGAGCGATTATGGATTTGATCGAGACGGACGCTTTGTGCTCGACGGTTACGACCGGGCCAAACCTTTTGCCAGCTTTTTGCCCGGCATCGCGGGCGTGATGGGCATTCCCGTGTGGGCGCTGTACGTCAATCGCGGCCAGGCGATTGCCAGCTTTGGCGTCGAGAGCAAGGACAACCCGATCATGGAATTCCTGCCGGCCAACAAAGCCTACCAGAACACGCCCTA
>JAAERE010000343.1 GCA_024230675.1 bacterium
TATCAAACAGAACGCCGACAACTCGCTCCAGACCGAAAAGATAGCCCTGCAGGCCTCTGAAGACGGCCGTGAAGGCGGCAAGGCGGTTGAGGAAACGGTAAACGCCATGAAGGAGATCGCCAGCAAAATCTCCATCATCGAGGAGATCGCGCGCCAGACCAACCTGCTGGCCCTGAACGCCGCCATCGAAGCGGCCCGGGCCGGAGATGCCGGCAAGGGCTTTGCGGTTGTGGCCTCCGAGGTCAGGAAGCTGGCCGAGCGCAGCCAGACCGCGGCAGCTGAGATCAATACGCTTTCGGCTTCAAGTGTCGAGGTGGCTGAGAAAGCCGGAGAACTTCTGACCAGGATCGTGCCCGACATCCAGAAGACAGCCGAGCTGGTACAGGAAATCAGCGCGGCCTGCAACGAGCAGAACACGGGTGCCGATCAGATCAACAAGGCCCTGCAGCAGCTTGATCAGGTCACCCAGCAGAATGCCTCCAGTGCCGAGGAAATGTCCTCAAGCTCCGAGAATATGGCCTCCTCTGCCGAGGAAATGGCGGCCAGCGCCAGCGAGATGACCGACCAGGCGGGCAAGCTGCAGCAGACGATAGCATTCTTTAAGATCGGTGCCGATACGGCTGCCGGTCAGGCCCCTGCGCCCCGGCCGAGTGTCGTGCGTACAGCAAAGGCGCAGCCTGTAACTGCCCGGGCAAAACCGCAGGCCTCCCTGCCGGTTAAGCAGCAAACGCCGCCGCCGGCAGCGAAAGCACCGCATAAATCGGCTGGTCTCGACCTGGACCTGGGCAAAAGCGGGAGTCCCGTTGATGACGACGGGTTTGATAAATATTAAAATAGAACGTAACTAGTAACTCGTGACTTGTGACTGGTGATTCGTAAATGGTATTAAACAACCTGAATGCGGATCACGAGTCACGAATTACGATTCACGAATCACAATAAAAACGGAGGTTTAAATTATGGCCGTATCAGGAATAACAGAGACCAAACAGTACCTGGCCTACAATCTGGGCGAAGAGATATTTGCAGTTGATGTGCTCAAGGTCAGGGAAGTCCTTGAATCCCAGGAGATAACAAAAGTACCCCGGGCTCCCGAGTTCATGAAGGGCATCATTAATGTCAGGGGTGTCGTGGTCCCGGTAATAGATATGCATGTAAAATTCGGCA
>JAAERE010000344.1 GCA_024230675.1 bacterium
CATTTCGGAAGGCATACCCGAGGGCGCCGCCTACGCGGTCTTCTCGGCCAGGGACATGGTGGGCAACCGCGGAACCGAGATCGACGCGGGCGCCGTGATCCAGGTGGACGGCAAGGGGCCCGACGTCAGAAGCCTCGCCATCACCCCTGTTGAACCGGTTCAAAATTCCCAGTCCGAGCCCGCGGTCATCACCGCGATCATCGGCCTCAACGACCAAATCGCCCCCAACGGCGCGCCCAGCCTTTCCTACCAGTTGTCCGCCCCCGGCCGCGCCCCCGCGGAGATCCAAAACATCACGCGCGTCGCCACAATGCCGGGAGACGCCGAAACCTGGCGGGCCGTCTTCCCCCTCCCCGCGGACGCGGGCCTGGCCGCCCCGGAGACCCTATCCTTTATATATGAGGGCGCCGACGATCTCGGGAACGCGAGCGACAAGATCCTCGGGAAAAACGCCCACCAGATCTACCAGGGCGAACTCCCGCCCCTGCCCGCCCCCGGCGGCCTCC
>JAAERE010000345.1 GCA_024230675.1 bacterium
CCCTACCCCTCCCACTCATCCAGCAGCTTCTGCTGGGCGTCCGTGAGGGTTTGGGGGATCGTCACCTTGATCTCGACGTACTGGTCGCCAGACTTGCCGCCGACCTCCAGGCCCATGCCCTTCAGGCGCATCTTTGTGCCCGGCTGCGTGCCCGGCGGGACGCTCAGTGCGACCGTCTTGGTCAACGTCTTGACGTTTGCCTTGCAGCCCCTGATAGCCTCGATAAACGAAATCTCCACCGAACTGTGGATGTCGTTGCCCTTGCGTTCGAAATTTTGATCCGGCATAACCCTCACCGTTATAATTAAGTCGCCTTGTTCACCACCATAAGAACCGAGATGCCCCTGGCCGCGAAGCCGCACTTTGCCGCGATGTCTGATCCCGGCCGGAATTTTCACCGAGATTTTTCTACCCTTATCACGCGTCGCGATAGTACGGCTGGTGCCGGTCACCATCTCCCTGAAACTGATATCCACCGTCAGGTGAACATCCGAACCCCGAGCCGTGCGACGGCGTCTCCGGCGGTCCGACTGCGGGCGTCCGGTCCCGAACGGTGAGCCGGTGTTTGGTCCGCCGCCAAACAGCGAAGACAGGACATCTTCGAATCCACCGCTACCTGAGGCGTTGTCAAAGTGGAAGCTGGTGCCACCGCCCTGTCCGCCGCGCATGAACTGAGAAAAGTCAAACTCGCCGCCAAAACCTCCCGGTTGGCCCCCTGCGAAGGGCTGTCCTCCCGAAAAGGGATGTCCCCCGGCAAAGGCGTTCCCCCCTGAAAAGGGGCCGTACTTGCGCATGTTGTCGTACTCCGCCCGTTTTTTTGGATCTTTCAGAGTATCGTAGGCTTCTGAAATCTCCTTGAAGCGGGCCTCGGCCTTCGGGTCGCCTTTGTGACGGTCGGGGTGGTACTTCTTGGCCAGCTTCCGATAGACCTTTTTGATCTCGTCGGCGCCGGCTGTTTCGGCCACACCCAGGGTTTTGTAAAAATCTGTGTTCATATCACGGCTGCTCTAATTGTGTTATCTACTTGTACGCATCTCCAAGTTAGTTTATTCGTGTCCCTTTTACAAGGAAGGCCGACCGTTGTACCGGCCGGCCTTCCCTTCTCGAGCAATGAGGCATGAATGCAATTTGCGTCTTAGCTCACCTTGACTTCGATCTCTTTCGGCTTGACCTCTTCGAGCTTGGCCATTCTGACCAGGAGCAGCCCGTCCTTGTAGTCGGCGGAGATTTTCTCGGAATCGACCGTGTCCGGCAGCGTGAACGAGCGGCTGAACGATCCGGTTCGGATTTCGCTGCGAAGTGAATTGGCGTCCGTGTCTTCCTTCTTGAACTTGCGCTCGCCGGAGATGCTCAGGACGCCGTCGACCACCGAGACCTTGATATCCCCTTTGTCCATACCGGGGAGCTCAAACGTGAGGCCGATCTCGTTGTCGTTTTCCTCGATATTGGTGCGCGGGGCAAAGTCGCTGTGGCCGGCTTCCCAGCGGGCAGGGGTGCCGAAAAAGTCCTCAAACATACGATCCATGTTCCAATGGCGAGTCGGTCTTACACATAGGTTGGTCATTTTGGTTTCTCCTCGTTTTATTTCGTTCGTTGTTTTTTTCGTCTTCATGTTGCCCCATGTATATCAACCAGCGTGCCAACGGCCGCAGGCCGTTATGTTGTAATGGGTTAGGTTTGTGACCTTGCGAGGAGACTCAGCGCGCCTGCCATAACGGCACACAACTACAGCCACTACGACAGATTCCGGCTGTCTTTTTGACGCAACGAGGGTCATTGTGGCAGGTTAGTTAGTGGTCTCCCGTGTCTTTTTTCTGGGTTCGTACTGCCACAATCTGACAGTGATAAAGATATATTGGGGGGGAGTGAGAAGATTCAGGTGGGCCGGTCAAGGGGCTGGGACGATGAGAAGCACACCCCTGCAGGCTGTCACCTCTCCTCACAACGTCGGTCCGCAACGTGCCTTAACTTCCCATGCAGAAGACCGGGTCCACGAATGGACCCGGTCCTGTTAGTCACCCTAAGAACAGCGTTTATCGGCGAGACAGGACCTCGGTGATCGCTTTGTTCAGGCTCGAGTTCTTGAAGAAGATCTTGGATGTGGCCGACTGGCCATCGCGGAACTTTTTAACGTGTTCGATAGCCTCGCTGTCTCCGATATCTCCCAGGGACTTGACTACGGCCACTTTCAATTCATCACGCGAGACACGGCCGTTGGCCAGATCGGAAAGCTTCTGGGGGGCCTCGAGAAGGCTTGTCAGGTAAGCGCGGGCTTCTTCCCCGCCCATTTTGCCGAGGGCCCGCACCGCCCGGATAGACTCCCGGGGGTTGCGCAAGGCGATATCGATCAGCAGCGGCGCCGCTTCCGGGGGGCCGACCAGCCCGATAGCTATAATCGAAGCCTCCCTGATTTCCTTGAGGGGATCATCGGCCATCAGCGTCAGACAGTCGATTGCCTCCTCGCCTCCGATTTTCTCCAGCGAACTGATTATTTCCCGCCGTACCCGGACATCGCTGTCGGAGATGCGGACGCGAAGCGCCGGCACACCCTGATCATCGTGAAGCGAACCCAGGACAAAAATCGAGTTGCGGATAACGTACCACTGGCTGTCGGGCAGTTCGTGGCGGTCGTCGTCGCGCCTGAACATGGCGTCATCATACAAGATGTGTGAAAAGACCTTCAGGGAAGCTTTCCCCAGTTCGGCCAGAATCTTCAGACAGAGCTGCCTTACATTTCGAAGAGGATGCGAGATGATGCGCGACAGTGCCAGCGCGATTTCTTCCGAACCGATCGAGACCAGAATCTCTTTCAGGCATTGCCCGGTCTTGTGATCGGCCTCTATCAGCTCCGAGACCAACTGCGAGATCGTTTCCCGGCGGGAGATATTCTCGAAGCCCTTTTTAACGGCCATTGAGTCGTAGACAGTAACGTTGTCTTTCACTATCCGGCGGTCGGCCATGGCCGAAGTCAGCCGGGCCATCAGTTCGTATAGCTGCTCCCGATGGCAGGTCTCGAAAAGCTTCCAAATCAGTTCGGAGTACTCGTAAGTTTCGCTTTTGCCCTCCAGCGTCTTAACGATAGCTTCTGTCGTGGTTTCAAAAATCGCGCGGTCGGTAACCAGGTTGAGTTCGGCCAGGGTCGAACCGAGAAGGTTCAGAGCTTTCTGTCTGAACTCCGGATTGCCGGCTCCCATGAACTCCATCAGGCGATTGACCGTTTCCTGCGCCTTGTGCGCCTGGCCGGTCTTGAGAAGGCGGGCGAAGCGGTCGCAGAACTCACGGACGTCGTAATCGTGATTACCGGAAACGAACATCTCCTCAATCAGGTTTTCGATCTGCCGCGAGGATTCGATCTTGATCTTCCCGGTAGCTGAGCCCGCGTCGCCCCCCGAATCGGCACCGCCGCGAAGGCGTCGGCGTCGGTCTTCCAGGTTCTCGATTATCGCGTTCTTTTCGGGATGAAACTCAACCAGTTTGAACAAGGACATATATAGAGTAGAGGCGTCGGATATCACGGCGTTGTTATCGTCGTCCGAACTCAACTGGTCGGCCAGCTGCGTAAGCACCGCCCGCACTTCCTTCGCGGGGATGGCGGCGACTCTCTCCGGCAGGAGATATCTGACAATATCAGGGTCGAAATCGATGCCCATTTGAAGGAGCCTGTCGGCCTCAGCTTCACCTACTTCGGCCAACGTCGACAGATCCGTCCCGAGCTGGTCCAGGGCCATGCGCCTTACTGAAAAGTCGCCGTCGACATCTCCCCTGTATTGTTTGCGCTCCTCCAGCAGATTGAAGGCCTGCTCGGTATTGACGTGTATACAGTCGACTCCTTGCTGGTTAAGAAAGTCCCCCAACTGGAATTTAGGATCGTAGGCGGTTTCTCTTTTCACCAGCGTCTCGACAAAAAAGCTGAACTGGTTAACCGTCATGCGCCGCTCGAAGATCACGGCATTGACGTCCGGCACCTGCAAGAACTGCAAAATCTGGCTGTTGAAGACCGTGTCGCGGAGCCGGATGTTGAGCAGATAGAGCTGTCCGCGAAATACGTTCAGGTTGATGTTGTTCTTGAACCGGAATATTGTGCCGAGGATGAAAAACGGTTTCTCGACCGCCTTGATTGCCTGCGGATGGCCGGGGCCGTAGATGGACATCTTCTTGCACGCCATCGCAAGTTCCCGGGCCAGTGAGTGGGCTTGTTCGCTAAGGTTCGTGCTGAGAGTCGATTCCCTGATCGGCGAGGCTGGGTTGTTCATTGTTTTCCCCATAACAGACGATTTTTCCTGCTTGCGTTACAACCATTAACCGCTTGCCGTCAGTTACAGGAGAGTACTCGATCGCGCCCTCCAGCTTCTTCTCATCGACCAATGAACCATCGTCGGTTCGCAGCACCAGGAGTCGTCCTCGCAGCGTGCCCACAACGAGGAACCGTCCTATCACTACCGGCGATGCCTTGACAACATCGACCGTCCGATAGCGCCACAACTCGTGACCGTCGGCGGCGTCGAGAGCGACTATTTCGCCGCCGCTGTGGCCGACAAAAACTCGGCCTTCGGCCAACGCCGGCGAAGTCCACACGGGACCTTCAAGCTGCGCTTCCCAGACAACAGAACCGTCGCTCGGTTCCAGGGCGTACACATGACCAGTAACATCCGTCACGTACACTAACTTTTGGATGGCAACAACGCTGACGACGGATCCTTTCAATTCGACCCGATATAGCTCCCGTCCATCGTCGGCCGCCAGCGCGTACAACGCACTTCTGTCGGCCGGCTGAAAGAGCCTGCCATCGGCAAAACTTGCCGAGGCCGTCAACCGAGCTTCAGCGTCGAAACGCCAACTGTCGCTGCCGTCCTGAGGCGAGTAGGCTAAAAGCGAACCCGCACCGGAACTGACCAACAGGCGGTTGTCTACTATTATCGGTCCGGGCATGGCATCTCTTAACGGCCGCGCCCAGAGGGTTTTGCGCCGCAACAGGTTGTATCCGAAGAGTTTATTCCTTCGAGGGCCAACGGCATAAAAAACCAGTGAATCCTGAATTACCGCGCCGGATTGAGCAATGCCCTTGGTCTTGACCCGCCCCCGATATAGGCCGGTCCTTATGTCGTAGAAATTGATCCTCTTGCGGGACTCAGGAAGCAGAAGAGTTTTGTTGTAAAGAGCCAGGGGACCGATCGGTTTGCCTGCGGTCGAATTCTCCCATAGGACCTCCAGCCGGCCGTCGAAGTCCGCCTGATCGACGGAGCCCGTTGCCGACAGGTCACCGCGGGAGAACGCCCAATTGCCCTCGGACGAGATTTCCTCTCTGCTGAGGCGGTATTTCTTTCCGCAGGAGGCCAGCCCCAGGGTCACCAGACAGAGAATGAAAACCAGACGCTTCATTAGAAGTTCCATCCAAAGAAGAAGTCGAAATCAAAGTCGGGGCTGACCGTATGGAAGTCGGTGGTGCGGGCGAAGTCGAACCGAAGCAGAACAACGTAACCCAGGCTCACCCGGAAGCCCCACCCATAGGAGCCGAGGAACTGGTCAAACTCGTCTTCCCAAGCCGAACCGACGTCGAAGAACAGCGCCCCGCGAATTCCCCGGAAGTCCATACCGCCGATCGGGAGGCCGATAAGGAGAGCATCGATTAACGGGAAGCGGATCTCGTTGGAGGCAAGCAGTACGTTGCGATTGTAGAAGGCCCGGCGGTCGTAACCCCGGAACGACCAACTGCCGCCCAGGTAAATCCGCTGCGGCTCCAGCCCGGTCGAGCTATAGCCGAAAAGTCTGTTGGCAAACGCTGAATACTTCCCCAACCTGAGGTAATGCCGTATATCGGCGAACGCCACCCGATTCCAGTTAGCCATATCCGACAACGAGTGCGTGATTCCAACCGTCAGGTTGTACCGCCGTCCCTCGATAGGTCCCGAGATATCCCAGATCGAATTGTCGTACACCCAGCTGAGATAGTTCGTCAGCAGGAAGGCCTCGCGGGCCTGAAGACCGAATCTTCGATCTTTCTTATCGTAGCGAGCATAGTTGGAGAAATCGAAGCGGCTGAACCGCGAGATAGGATAGCTAACCAGTCCTACGGCGCCTACCTGCCGTTCGAAGTAATACTGATCCACATCGTTGTAGTATTCATCAAAAAGGTGGAAGAACCCCACTCCCCAGTTAACCCGTTTCTGCTTGTTGATATAGGTCACGCCGAAATTGAACGACTCCAGGATGTCGTCCCGGGTCTCGGCCGTGTTTGACAGGAGGAAGTAGAAAGCATGATCGCCGAGAATATCTGAAACAGCGGCTTGAACACCACCCGCCGACCCATAGACCGGATCATAGGAAATCGTTGACTGAGCGATATCGAAGGAATAATCAGTGTCGTACTTGACCGAGGCGTTAACGAAGACCGTATCAATGAACCCCGGTTTCCACCCCACGCCGGACACATTGGCAACCGCCGCAACGGGTTCCGGTTTGCTCACAAGATCCATTTGATAGACGTTGAACTGCATTCCCTGATAGCCGGAGTAGATTAACTGGGTACCGTCCGAGGTCAACCGGGGATCAAAGGCCCCGGTGACGTAGGCGGACTGCCTTGTGATTCCGCCGGCTTCGTCCAACAGGAATAGGTTGTAAGAGCCCTCGCGATCCGAAGAGAAATACACGCCTTCGGCTGAGACATCGGGCGTCTGGTCCCTGAAAGCCCCCCACGTCAACTGGCGCAGACTTCCGGAACGTCGCAGATCGAGCTCCCAAAGGCTGGTGGCCCCGGCATCGCCGCCCTGGCCGCGATCGGACGCAAAAACAATTCGATAACCATCGAGTGAAAAAGCCGGGTCGGTATCGTCGTAAACATCGTCTGTAACAGCTTCGTAGACCCCACTCTCAAGATGCAGAACAAATATGTCGCTGTGGCCGCCGCGCATAATTCCGGTGAAAACGATCCTCCGCCCATCGGGAGAGAACCGGGGCGACCGCGCCGCCACGAGGTTCTCGAGCCGGTACTCACCGGCGATCTTCATTTCGTTCAAGTCGTAGATGTAAATGACGTCTTTTTCTTTGGACTTCGACGAAAAGGCGACCAGCCCGGAATCAGTAGCGTCGATGCCGGACCGAAGAAGATACAGCGATTCGAATTTTATGGACCGCTCCCCTTTAACCAGCGTCTTGACGCCCTGGCCGTTCGACCGCCGGGGTTTCATATAGATACCGGAGTACCCCATGCGATGAGCCATGTACACTACCCACTCATCGGTACCCTCGCCATCGTCCCAATCGATCGGTACGCCCTTTACACAATAGCCGTCGTGCGACAGCTGCTCTGATTCCATGACCGGCAGGCCCAGCTCGCTCATTTCCGGATAGTACTTCTTCTTGAGATAGTACTTCCATTTGCGGGAGACTTCTTTCAACTCCTCGCCCAGCGTCCAACTCAGGATCTCGTCGAAACGGCGCCCCTTGGTCCAGTTCTCAAAGATCATCAGGAGTTTGTCTTCGCCGTACTCATCGTTAATGAACTGACAAACGGACTGCCCGAGCTTGTACATGAAGTAGCTGCCCTGAACGCGCCAGAGATCCTCAATGCCAAGCATGCGATCGTTGATGACCATATCCTTGACGATCATGTCGGCCTCGGTATCCCAGGGCTCCGACCAGAACTCGGCCAGACCTTCCATAAACCAGAGCGGCGGAAAAGCCCAACGAGGATGCGCCTGACGATCGATAATCGCGCTTAGCTTGGACAGGGTAAACACATGAACCAGCTCGTGAACGATTACGTGTTCGAAATCGCGAAATGAGCCGTGAAAAGGGACCACCACGCGGCCTTTGTAAAACTCAGTAAAACCGGCAACAGACTCAGGAAGAATCCCGGAAGTCACGTTTGTCTGCGCGAAAAAGGCCGACGACGAGTATATAATCAGCGGGACTTTCTTCTTCAACTCCAGATTGAATCTGGCCGCCATGGGGTGATAAGCGTCCTCGGCGATCCGGGCAGCGATTTTGGCAATATCGAGTTCGTCCTGGTAGAAATAGATCCGAAAGTGGTCGGTTGTCATGACCTGCCAGTCGAACGTGGCGTACTGGATTTTGTTTTTGCCAAAATAGAACTGGGCCTGCGCACCGCCGGCCAACAGGCAAACCACAACCACTATTAAGAGACCTGTCTTGAGACGCCCCCGATTTGTGATGAATCCAGATGTTAACATGGTACAGGCCTAGAAGCTAGTTCCGGTTATATAGTTCTAACATACCCAGAGACGGGACAGTTCCGGTCCCTGTTTAGTTATAATGATGGAGCTAGAGTCCTCGTTCTCAACTGTTTATCGACCCGTTTTCAGTATAATTGACTGTGGTCGTTTTTCCAGGTCAACTGGTTGCCCTCTTCCAAGATCAGCTATGGGCCTTCGTAACATACTGCACAGCACCTCGGAGATCATCAAAAACTGGAGGACTGAACTCACCACACGAGCCCTCCATTTCTTCCTCGACCGAGCGACCGTAGCCCGTCCTCACCAGGATAGGCTTGGCCCCAACTACTCGGGCCAGATTCAGATCGCCGAGGCTGTCCCCCACCACAATTGAACGCCGAAGATCCAGAGAAAGCTCCAGCGCTGCCTGTTCGGCCATCCCCGGTCCAGGCTTACGACAGCCACAGTCGCGAGTGAACTCAGGGTCGACACCTTCCGTCGGATGGTGCGGGCAGTAATACAGAGCGTCGACCTGAACTCCCTCCTCCATCAACAGTTCCAGCAGCCGGGCGTTGACGCGCTCGACGTCCTCGATCCCAAAATAGCCCCTCGCTACCCCGGATTGATTGCTTACAATTACCAGCTTGTAGCCTGCGGCAGCCGCCGACCTCAGAGCCTCGACCGAACCTTCAATAAGTTCGATCTGATCGGGATTAGAAAGATAGTCCTTATCTACAATGACGGTGCCATCGCGATCGACAAGGAGCGCGCGCTCACGAGCCGAGACAGAAGCGATTGATTCGGCCGCGGCCTCTGCCACCTGCGACGACGTTATCCGGTTGAAACAGAAACGCTCTTCCCGATAGCAGTCTTTCTTGCCGTGCAGTGAACAGGGGCGACAAGCCTCATCCACTTCGATCACGCGGTCACCAAAGCCCCTGGGCGAAAACCCCAGCGCCGGATGAGTCGGACCAAACACTGATACGACCGGCGTTCCAACGGCCGAAGAGAGATGGGCGATACCGGAGTCATTGGCGACGGTGACCTGAGCAAGTTCCATCACTGCGGCAAGCTTTTCGATCGGACAATCAACGAGTTCCACAAAGGAATCAGGCGGCAGATCCGCTCCGGGGCCTGAGCTGCCGACGTCTGCCGAAGTCACCGCCCAAACGATTCTTGCACCGACCTCCGCGTGGAGAATTCTGGCGGTTTCGGAAAAACGCTCCAGGGGCCATTGTTTGGTGGGGTGAGCCGCGCCGGGAGCCACTACGACAATCGGCTCGGAAGAATCCTCAAAGGGCAGTTTCTCAGAAGCCGCCGACGGCTTCAGGAGCGGGCGGCGGCAAGGGGTCGCCAAACCCAGCTGGGACAGCGAGTTGTTGTACAGGTCGATTGTGTGGGAAAAAGCGCGGGGAATCAGTTTGCGCCTTACCGCGGCCCTTCTTTCGAGGCGTCTTTTTGGGTACACTATCTTGCTGTTGGCGGTGATGAGTTTTCGGGCCAGCCAGGATCGCATACTTCCGTGCAAGTCGAGCAAAAGATCGAAATTACGACGATCGAGATCAAGCAGGAGCGAGACAAAGTCGCGGGCGGAGGCCTGCTCCGGCAGAGCCACGACCTCGTCAACCCCTTCGAACGTCTTCACGAGCGGAGCAAACCGCTCTTTGGTGAGATAGGTTATCTCGTCGCACGGTCGGGCCAGTTTGAGATTCAGTACCGTGGGAGTGGTCAGGAGAACGTCCCCCAACGATCCGAACCTAATGATGAGCAGGCGCTGGTTCATTCAGCTAAAAAGATACAGTCCCACACCGCCGGCCGCAAAGCAGTAATATGCGAAATACTCGAATTTGCCGCGTCGGATCGTTTTCAAAACAGCGTAAACCGCTATCAGCCCAAAAGCAAAGGCAAACAGTGAACCAGCCGCAAACGGGCCGATATCGACCGTGCTGATCGCCAGGAGATCGCGAGCTTTGAAGACAACGGCGCCTGCTATAGCCGGTACCGCCAGTAGGAACGAGAACTCAGCGGCTCGCGAGGGCTGCACACCGGCCAGCATACCGGCAGCGATAGTTGAGCCAGACCGTGAGATGCCGGGCATTATCGCCAGTGATTGAGCCACACCGATGACTATCGCCGTCAGCCAGGAGACCTTGCGGTTCCCTTTACTGACAAAGCGAGTGGATAACAATATCAGGCCGGTTGCCAACAGCATGCACGAGGTCACGACCGGGCTGGAAAAAGCTTCCTCAAAAAAATCCTTGAAAAGCACCCCGGCAAAACCGGCGGGAACTGTCCCGACAGCCAGCAAGGCGATCATCTTGCGTTCGACCTTCATCGAAGGCGTCCATACGGCTCTGAGCAGATCGACGATGCCGTCGCGGAAGTACACCAGTACCGCCAGAAGCGTACCAAGATGCACCAGCAGCTCAAAAGAGACCCCGGTTTGCTTCACGCCCAGCAGTTCCTGAACCAGGACCAGATGGCCCGACGAGGAAATGGGCAGAAACTCGGTCAGCCCCTGAATGATACCCAGTAGAATAGCGTCTAAGTAGGACATGAAGTAAAGGCCCCGCCGCCTGGCGGGGCCGTGATCTTCCCTGTCGTAAGATTACATTACGTTGAAGTCAACGCCGAAGAACACGCCGTCGTTACCGTCGATCTGGAACTCGCCGTAGACGGTCACGGTGGACGTCATAATCCACTGGACACCGCCGTTCAGGCCCAGCTCAAGGTTGCTCTCGGAATCGTCGGCGCCGGAGCCCGGCGCCTGATCAAAGCTGATCGACTCCAACCGGGCGTTCACTCTGGCGTAGGGCGCCAGAGTCCCTCCGCTCTTGAGTTCGATAGGGTATGAGCCAATCAACTGGCCACCAAGCTGAACTACCGAGGCTGCGTCAAAATCGGCGTATTCAAAGAATCCTCCCACAGCCATATCAAAAGGATGACTCGTCTCTGAGCCAAAGGTCCAATACTGCCATTTGAAATCGGCCCCGATCGTGAATTTGGTATCAGCACCGTCGTTGTCGACAAGCCCGAGCTTAACGCGCCCGTCGGTATATTCCGATAGTCCGAACGTAAACGACCCCACAAAGGACGTGGCATCGGCAATGCCGACCCCGAAACCGAAATTACCCTTCCCCTGCCCCAGGACATCGGCGGTGGTCAACGTACCAAAAGCCGAACCGAGAGCATCGATGCCATACGCAGGACCGGTGGCAACAAAAGACAGTATCAACAGCGCGACAAATATCCGTTTCATCTTGTCAGTTCCTTCTGCAATTAATAGCAATTCACAATTGCCCAAGAATGTTTCCGGGGGCTACAGGTGTCAACATAAAAAGCCGCCGACTCTCCTGTTGTTATTAGTTGACAGTGGTTTACCTCCCTTCTTTCTTCCGAGCGGGTTACTGGTGAGTCCGAGTTATGAATCACAACAGCGACTCAGGTTCCTGGCCGGGGCCACATTGAAATCCGATATTATGATTATACGCGCATACGGGAGAAAAAGTTATGGCCGATGATGCGACACCTGGTGCACCAGCGCCGACTTCAACGGGAAGTCCGAAGCGTATCCAGTGGGGTACTCGGTTCGGGTTCATTCTTGCGGCCGCCGGCTCGGCGGTAGGTCTGGGCAACATCTGGAAATTCCCTTATATCACCGGCGTCTATGGCGGCGGCGCCTTCGTAATTGTCTATCTCGTATGCGTTTTGCTAGTGGGGCTGCCGCTAATGATTGCGGAGCTGATGATCGGGCGACGGGCGCAGAAAAATCCGGTCGGAGCGTTTCAGAAGCTGCACTACGAAGGTTCACCCTGGAAGTACACCGGGTGGCTGGGTGTGGCCTCGGGCTTCCTGATTCTCTCCTTCTACAGCGTTATCTCCGGCTACGTGCTGGCTTACATCGTTAAGTCATTCCAGGGCTTCTCGGGCTCTCCCGATCAGATCCGGGCTCAATTCGACGCTCTGGAGGCGGACCCAACGATGTCAATTCTCCTGCACACCGTATTTATGGTCATCGCCATCTGGATCATAGCCAGGGGCGTTCAGAAGGGGATCGAAAAATGCTCAAAGGTTTTGATGCCGCTGCTTCTGGCCTTGCTGGTGGCATTGGCTTTTCATGGGTTGTTTAATACCGAAGGCGGTTCCGAGGCAGTATCGTTCCTGTTCCAGCCGGATTTCTCCAAGTTGACGGCTGAGGCTATCCTCTCGGCTCTGGGGCACGCTTTCTTCACGCTCTCGCTCGGAATGGGAGCAATGATCACCTACGGCAGTTACATGAAACGCGACGCCCACATCGTGCGCGACGCTATCACCATCTCGTTCCTGGATACGGCGATCGCCCTCGTGGCCGGCATCGCGATCTTTTCTCTGGTGTTCGCCTACGGTCTGGAGCCGGACGCCGGTTTCGGGTTAATCTTCAAAACCCTTCCGGTTTTGTTCGCCGACACAGGCCCCATTGTTGCAGTGGCTTTCTTCGTCATGCTCTTCTGGGCTGCCCTAACTTCGGCTATCAGCCTTCTGGAGGTTGTCGTATCTTACTTCATCGACCAGCGCGGCTGGAACCGAACCAGGGCCACAATAGCGATGGGCGGAACGATCTACGCCCTGGGCATCCTGAGCGCCATATCCGCCATTAAGCTGCCCTTCCGGGGTGAGGATACCGGTTTCCTGCTGATCTTTGACTACATCACGACCAACTATATGCTCCCCATCGGCGGCCTTCTTACTTGCCTCTTCTCTGCCTGGGTCATGAACGACCTGACCCGCCGGGAAGAATTTGGGTCCTCCGGTTTCTGGTACCGGGCCCTAATTATAACCCTGAAATTCGTTACGCCCCTGGCGGTGCTGATCACACTGCTTCACGGACTGGAGCTGCTGCCCTTCATGGAATATTAGCCTGGAAGCGTAAACAGAAATACAGGAGGGGGGATTGTTTGGGGCCGGTCATCGGAAGACCGGCCTTTTTTATTCGGGGGTGGTCAGATATTTGAGAGCTTCTCGAATGAGACGATCGCGATCAAAATCCGCCAGATCCACCGTCTCCAGAAACTGCACGAAGCTTTTGTCCAGTTGACCGATTGCGGGCCGGTCCAGTGTCTCGGCCGTCTCATCCTTTTCCTTCTCGAACCGGATGTCAAGAGCGTAGGCTTTCTGTTTCAACTCGGCCAGCGTGTCCGCCGGAAGCGTCTTGAGCGTCTCGGGAGATACTCCCTCTACTTTGATCCGGACAATCTTGTCAGAACTGTCAACATCCTGCATCCTTCCTTTAATAATCTCGGCCAGTTGATCGCCCCTCTTGCCGGCGGCGTCGATTGTCTCCAGGTCCACCATCGCACGTGTGGATACTTCCTCGAACTTGACCTCAAGGGGATCGAGCCCAACCATCAGGAATCCCTTCGCGATTTCACGCTCAGACTGGGACAGACGCTCGGTAGACCCGGCGTACCAGGCTCTGTCGGCCACCTGACAGTAATTGTGAAAATGTCCCAGGGCGGTGTAATCGAAGCGATTCATCACTTCCACCGGCAGCTCCTGCTCCCCAAGGTCCGCCATCGAGAACTCCGGCATTCCGGCGGCCACGCCGTGCATGATCAGGACGTTGTGGGCGGCCTCGGGATCAGGCCTGCAAAGGGCCAGTTGTTCCTTCAGCGATTGGGTCGTGAGACAGTGCGGCAGGGCAAAAAACGCCGTATCGGCGAGCGTGAACCTGATCATCTCTCCTCTGGCCGCAACATACAGGTTGTCAATCCGCTCAAAGACTTCCAGGGCCGCGCCGATATGCGGCTGCTTGGGAGCATCGTGATTGCCCGCGATAATTACGGTTGGGATGCCGTGCCGCGAGGCCAGCCGATGGAACTGCTCCACGGCTATGGCCATAATCCGGTTGGTCGGTCTAACGGCGTGAAACAGATCTCCGGCGTGAATGCAAACATCCGGCTTAATTTCAATTATCCTATCAACAGCCTCTACAAAACTCCGGATGATGTCTTCCTGACGGACAGTGAGCCCCGAAGGCGCCCTTCGCGGATGATTGTCGCCGGCACCCAGATGGCTGTCAGCTAAGTGGCAGAGTTTCATGACGTCAATATACGAACTGCCTTAGCGCACGTAAATCACAAAGGCTCTTATAACAATTCAGGGGATATACTGGAGGAAACCTCTAGTAGAGGTTGTACTTGGCGATACGATCGCGTAGAGTATTGCGCGAGATTCCGAGGGTCTCGGAGGTCTTGACCTGGTTGCCGTTGAACTGCTTCAGGCAAGAGGAGATAACGGCGCGCTCGAGGGCTGATTCGAGAAAATGGTAAATCTGTCCCGGTGAGCTGGCTATCAGCTTGGGCATGATGGGTTCGACGATCTTCTTGAAAGTCTCGGTGTAATCGTCCTGAAGAACCGACATATCGAGTTCGACTTTCGGGCTGTCCTCGACCAGACTCGGTAGGTCTTCGGTCTGCAACTCGTCGTTTTTGCCCATGACCATGGCGGTATGGATGTTATTTTCGAGTTCGCGGACATTGCCCGGCCAAACGTGCTTAATAAGCTGGTTCATTACGCGCTTGGGTACGCTCTTGCGACCCAGCGAAAGCTGGCGGGCAAACTTCTCCATGAAGTGATCGACAAGAAGCGGCACATCGCCGCGACGTTCGCGAAGAGGTGGGATGAAGATGGACACGACTTTGAGGCGGTAGAACAGATCGACCCTGAAAGATCCTTCCTTCATGGCCTGAACCAGCGACTTGTTGGTAGCGGCTATAATTCGAACATCGGACTTAATGGTCTCGTTGCCGCCGACCCGCTCGAACTTCTTGTCCTGGAGGACTCGCAACAGCTTGGACTGGGTCAGCATGCTCATATCGCCGATCTCGTCGAGGAACAGCGTTCCCGAGTCAGCCTGTTCGAACTTTCCGATCCGCTTGTAATAGGCGCCTGTGAAGGCTCCCTTTTCGTGACCGAACAGCTCGGATTCCAGCAGCGTTTCCGGGAGAGCGGCGCAGTTGACCGACAGGAAGGGGTGATTGCGGCGACTCGAATTGCGATGAACAGCGCGGGAAACGATTTCCTTACCGGTCCCTGACTCTCCGAAAATCAGTACCGCAGCGTCGGTTTTGGCCACCTGACCTATCATCTTGGCAATCTCGACGATCTCTGGCGACTTGCCGACTATCTCCTGAACCCCGTCGTCTGCCGTCTCGTCCAATACGTGAGGTTGTGGCGTTCGGATTTTGTTGCCATAACCGCAGGCTTTGTTGACAGTGTCGATCAGTTTGTTTATCTCGAACGGTTTGGTGAGATACTCGTAGGCGCCCTCGCGCATCGCCTCGATGGCGTTTTCGGTCGAAACGAATCCGGAAATCATGATCACCGGCAGCTCGGAATCGCGCTCTCGGATCTGCTTGAGCACTTCCAGCCCCGAAAGGGTCGGAAGATTAACGTCGAGCATCACCAGGTCGACCGAGTCGTTTGCTCTCAGGTAAGCGCCTACTCCATCGCCGTCTTCAAGAAACTCGAAGGAGTACTTATCCGAGTCAAACAGGTTCGCCAGAGATCGGGAGACCTCCCGATCATCGTCAACCAGCAGTATTTTTTTTAGTCCAGTCGTACCCATATCGATACTAATGGGTATCGGCCGATCTCAGCTTAATTTGAGGAGCAAAAACGTCCGGGCAGGGCAAAAAGACCGGTTTCTACAGGTTCCACCCTCAGGCGGACAGATACTGTCTCCCATAACGACGGCTCCGATGGACATCGGCCGTCGAGGGCGAATCTGTATCGGGGCTGAGGGCAGGCGTCCGAGCAGGTTAGATGGACTAACTAGTCTTCGGTGTCTCGAAGAAAGTGCACGGCGGTACCGATCCACAAAAAGTTGGCTGGGATTTCGATAGCCAGTCCGGCAAGCAGGAGATAATAGATGAGTTCCGGACGAAACTTGTCGATCACCTGATCCGGGCGGCTGATAATCGCTGCCACGAAGGTCGGGACGGCCAGCACCAGGGCGGCCAGGAAAAAGCTGGTAAAAGGTCGGCTCAGGAACAACCGCAAGGATCTGATCACGGCTTTGAGGGCATTGTCGCCGTAAATAACCACCGCCGGTAGAGCACAATAAAGAACAGAAAGAATGGCCACGAAGACAAACGGAAGAAACGCAAAGGCGAACGCCATTATGCGCCTTGGACCGGTCAGATAGGGTGCCGCCAACGCAGGAATCTGAGAGGCGGCGAGCATCCAGAGGCCGTTCAGGACTATCCATACGATCATCAGATGCATCCAAAGAGACCAGACCGACCTGGACTCGATCTGCCGCCGATACACTCGGCGCGCAAACAGCCTGGCCACGATACCAAGCATCAGCCCCTCGAATAACAGACCCAGCCCGATCTTCGACCAGCCGAAATAATGGTCCATGAGGACGAATTGCTGTGGATAGTGAGTAAACGCCGGAGCCAGATCGGCGTCAACCAGCAGAGTCCAGGACTTGATCACGTTATAAAAAAGCGGCGACATGAAGTCGTAGTGGGCGTAGAGTAGAAACCAGTTCAGCAGGAAGTAGCCCATCAGGACCAACCAGACCCGCCAATGACCGATCTTCCTGAGAGTATCCAGTATCAACAGAAAGTAGTGATTGATCCCTTTGAGCAAATTCACAGTCTGGCCTTTTGCCTCATCTATCGGGTCACGGAGACTTCGTTAGAGCCCCGAAATTGTCCCTGGTTGTCAAAGACGTACACACGGTAGTAATAGGCTCCCGGGTTCGGCAGGAAGTCATCATGGTTGAGTGTATTGACTTCGGTGATGATCGCTATCAGATCGTCCGCCATACTTACCGAGGGCGAAGTATCACGATAAATCCGGTATGAAGCAAACTCTTCATCGGTGCTCCGGGTCCACGACAGCCGGGCCGTAGTAGCGTCGGTCAGACCGACAGCCAGGATAACGCTGTCCGGCAAGGCGCCGATCTCAATGTCGACGTCCTCCGAGGCCGTCGCCTGGTCCGCCTGATTTCCGGCGGCATCGATGAAGTCCCCGACCAGCTTACCGTCGGTGACGGTCAATCCGACAGGTACGGTGAAGTCAAATGAGTACCGACCGTCGTCCGCCAGAGCATCTCCGTGAGATCCGTCGTCCAACAGCGCGATCTCTCCACTTCCCGGGAAAGACACGACAGCCTCTCCTCCAATTTCACCCCCGGCGTCCAAAAAGAAGGAGATAACATCTCCCTCGCCAAACGTTTGACCAGAGGGAGAGAAAAACACCGAATCAACCGCAGCGTAGCTATCCAGGACTACCTCATCGAAAACGTCGCCGACCGACGACGATCCGTCCTGGAACGTTATCGCGGCATAAACTTTCTTGGTTCCATCGCCGTGAGAGAGAGTGAAAGGCATGGTCGACTGGAACACGAGAGTCGAAGCTCCGCCGAACAACGAGTCCTCCGAGAGCATCACGTAAACTGCAGCACCGGGGACAGCCAGCCGGATCTGAACATCACGACTGTTTGTAAACTCGTCACCGTTTTGGATCAGCACGGAAAGCAGTCCCACTGTGGCCGTGACGGTTTCTGAGGGATCGCCTTCAATCCCGCCGGAACCAACCGCGGTCACCCGGAACCGGATCGCCTGATTGAACGGCAGATCCGAGAGAGTCGTGGTCAAAGAGGTTGTCGAATCATGGCGAGTGAACCCGGCAGCCGTCCCGATGGCGGTATATATGCGATACCGGGCAACTCCGCCGTCGGTCTCCATATCCCAACTCAGGGTCACCGACCGATCGCCGATAGCAGCCGTCAGATTTGAGGGTGCCGGCAGCCTGCCCGGCAGTGAGCGCACCGGGTCTTTGGATTCTATCTGGCGCTCGCAGCCGGCTGTCAGAAAGGCCGCCAGAAGCAGCCCTACAAGCGTGAAATTGAACAATCTTATAAGCATGACTCAAAAGGCCCTTGAGAGTGTGATTCCTATCCCCTGCGAATCCGCTTTCGGCGAAATCGCAAGACCTTCGATTGAAACGGTGGCCCGTTCCTTCGGCGAGAACAGAAGCGCGTCCAGGACGTTTATGGCCCAGACTCCGGCCACGGTGCCGATACTAATGCGCCGGACGTCCTCGGCGTCAAAAGCGTCCTCCTGGGCTTCGTTGAGGTCCCTGAGACGGATTTCCAGCTCCTCCATGCCGACACCTCGATCCACGGCGTCGTCGTACTCCGTCAGCCGCCTTGAGAAGCGCTCGTTCTTGATGTCAAAGTTGTGGTCGGCCACGAAGTAGGCCGCTACCGCCCCGGCAAACAGAAGGCTGAACGTGAAGCCCTTGGACCTCTGCTCGGTATACTGCTGCCCCCAACCCGGCAGGAACATGGAGCGCACGGCCGCCTTCGCTCCCGTCTTGCGAGAGAGACTTACGTCCATCTGCATCTGTCTCGCGGGATCAAGAACGATATTGGTGTGATAGTCCTCGTAACCGGACATCTTAAGGGTCAGTCGGTACTTGCCGATCAACGTGTACCGAAAGGACACCGGGGTTACGCCCGAGACAACCGCGTCCCCTTCAAGGAGGACATTGGCTCCGGGCGGCGTCGAGTTAACGATAAGACCGCTGTCGCTCTGGGCTTCGACGCTGACGGCGACGATGAGAAGCAACGCCGTCACTACGATAGTTAAATTCCTTTTCAACACCGTAACTCTATTGGTAGTATTAAGTTTTAGCCAGTTTATGTATCGGCAGCATACTAAAAGACCGCAGTTCAAACAAGATATAATTGGACAAAAAAAGGCCGCGAAAATCGCGGCCCGGTGTGATTTTGTTGGATAGGAAGGCCAGTTTAGCAGGCACCTTTTCCGGTGACAACAACTACAACCGTTTTAAGCAGAATCCGAACGTCCGCCCACAGCGACCAACTGCGGATATATCTGAGGTCGAACTTGACTTTCTCGGCCACCGAGGCGAGCGAGGAGTCATAGCCATTTTCCACCTGAGCCAGACCGGTGAGACCCGGCTTGACATCAAGGCGATGGTGATAGTCGTCAACCTTGGTGCAGAGATCACGAACGAACGTCGGGCGTTCCGGCCTGGGACCGACCAGCGACATGTCACCCTTGAGGATGCTCAGGAACTGAGGAATTTCATCGATGCGCGTCTTGCGCATGAACATACCCAGCCTGGTGATCCGGGGATCGTTCTGAGTCGCCCAGACGGGACCGGACTTCTTCTCAGCGTCCTGAATCATCGTGCGGAACTTGATCATCTTAAAGGGCATCCCCAGATAATCAACCCGTCTGCGCTCACGATCGCGACGTTCTCCCACGCCGACATGCTGGCTGTAACGACGGCTCCGCTTGCGGCGGTTAACGCCAACCCGCACCTGCGTGTAAAACACCGGTCCGGGAGAGTCCAGCTTGATAGCTATGGCGGCAACAAGCATAATCGGAGCCGCAAACACGAGGCCTACAATAGCGCCGATGATGTCCAACGTTCTCTTAACGGTACGATTCATTATTGCTTTTAATCCACCCGCCTGTGTCAGCGACGCAGGCATCACAAAAACATAGAGTGTCGACATCATAATAAACAACAGCCCGGACACCTCGCCAAGCAAAAACTTGAGCTTTTTGGAAGCTGTGGGGGGGGTGAGGGCTATAGAACGGTTCGGTCTGTTGACCGCGAATGACTCGGTCATTCCATATCGAAGCGCCTGCGAGCTGGTAGCTACCGTGCTCTGGCTCTCGATACTTGATCTTTCGTGACTCACGCTCATACTAAACCCACATTGTTTTCGATTAACAGCATTCACGATATGCGACCTGCTCCCCCAACCCTAAGCAAACCCATTGCCAAAAACGGAAATAGGTACTCGACAAAGAAGAGTGCACCACGGCACAACACGAGATTGGAAGTCCTTGCCGTGCTGGGCCTTACGACACTAAAAGGGACAAGACAGGCTGGGTTTATAGACTGATCCGGTCCGTGTGTGATAAACCGGCAATTGAATTGCGCAAATGGAGAGCAATCCGTGCAAAGGATTGCGTAGATTCCGCTAAGAAAAGCGAAAAACGGCGCCTACTGACTCGGTCATAATCGAATCAAAATAGGTCGCCGTTTAGTTGATTGATCGGGCTAAAATCCGGGGAATCTCCCTAATGACCGATCTTAAGAACAACCGAGAATCGGTGTAAATCCTCGGAAGTAGACTTGTCATTGGGCGTGTAGGCGTAGTCAATTTCGGCAAAATCAAGTCTCAGACCTCCACCAAATGATATGGCGGTAGAGAGACCTTTGCCGTCCTGACCCGGCAGGTAGTCATAGCCGGACCGGAGAAAATAGCGATCGTCAAAGCCTAGTTCCAATCCCTGACGAATCATCAGATCCCCCTGAAACCTCTGTTCAACGTCGAGAGAGGCCAGCAGCGCGCCACCAAACGGCATTGCAGCCACCCCCACCCTGGCGGCGCTGGGGAGGTCTTCGCTCTCCTCGTCAAACTTCATCTTGCCGCCTATGTTGGTGACGGCGCCACCGATAGCGAAGTTTGAAAAACGGTATTTCAGTGCGAAATCGGCTGCAAAGGTCGAAGCGCTGTATTCATCCAGGCGCTGGTTCACAAACTTACCTGTGAGACCTATCGACAGCGCTTCCGTCACGGGATAACCAACCGAAATGCCACCGACCCAGTCATAGGCCGTTAAATCGCCAGTTGGCGCTCCTGAGATATCGTAACCCTCTATAGTACCATAGTTGACGTAGGTTACAGAGGCGGCGACCACCGCGCCCATCTCCAAGGGCACCGCAAGGCTGGCTTGTTCTACAGTTATATCCTGAAACCACGCAAAGTGCCCAAGCGACACTTCGCTTCTTTCCATACCGGAAAGTCCAGCCGGATTCCAATAGGCAGCCCCGGCGCCTTCAGACACCGCGGTATAGGCGCCACCCAGACCGGCGGCGCGCGCGCCCTGACCGATCTGTAGAAAATCGGCAGAGGTACGACCGACGTCGGAGCCGGCTATGGCCACATCGCCTAGCAAGGCAGCAAAAACAATCAGAGCGATCCAAACGAGGATCAGGCGAGCCAAGGAGTACTTAATCATTCGGCTAGTCCCCTACCGGTTAAGTGTTCTGTTACGGAGTTCTAAGGCAAGCCTGGTGCCCAAACCGTGGCTCCCTGTCCCTAGTAGAGCGAAAAACTCTCGGAGCCGTGAACTCGCACTCAAAACCTTGCAACTCAAACACTTACCGAAACGGCTCGAAGAGCCTCGCGGAGGATTCTATTGGATATCCGCTACGCTCCAAAGAGAAGTTCCGGTCCGGATTGTAGTAATTCTGAGCATCCTATTGAGCCGAGAAGCTACACCCCCCGCAAGCGGCTGTTCTACATTCGCTTACAGCAGTAGTCAGATTCTCAACACATTAACATCATTTGTTGGGACTTTGACCACATGAAAAGCCTTTGGTGTGGTTGAATCCCTATACCTTCCGAGCTTCATCTAATTGTTTTTTCGGCGCATTTCAACAAAAACTTTGCCTCGAGTTGGCGTCGAATCGCGCCCGCTCGGCGTTGAATAACAATAGGTTACACGGGGAAAGTGGATGTGTTTTGCACGGTTTCGAGACAGCCCCGCAAGAAAACGGCGACAAACAAGGAAAGCGAAGTCAAGGGAATCAAAGACAGCGGCGAATCATACCGGGCACCTACTGGCCTGCGCCCTTTTGCGGCAGCCGTGATCGCATTTGCTGGTACTGTTGACGTCCCAGAGTCAGATTGGAGCTGTTGACGTTCATACGCGCGATCTGGGCGCGCGTATTCTGGATTCTTTCCTGCGTCTGTGGATGGGTGCTGGCCAATCCTTCGAAAACGCTCGACGAGGACCGTCCGCCAAGGGCCGCCAGCTTCTGAAGCATACCCTCCATACCCTGGGGATCGTAGCCAGCGCGCACCAAATAGGTCAGACCATAGTCATCGGCCTCACGCTCGTTGGAACGTGAATACCCGGCCGAGAGCAGCCCCAAGCCAAGGCCGACCGCCGTATGGAGAACCTCGGAGTTCTCGTTGCCCAGAGCCAGTTCGTAGGCCATGGCCACGCCCAGAGTCGCCTGCAATCTCTTGATGCCGTGACGGGCTACAACGTGGGATATCTCGTGCGCCACCACGGCCGCCATCTCGGCCTCGCTGTCCATCTCTCTCAGAAGCCCGGTATAGAAATAGATGAACCCGCCAGGAGCCGCAAAAGCGTTGATCTGGTCGGACTCAACTACGGTGAAGTGGTATTGGATATCTTTGCGATCACAAACCGCCACGATGTTCTGTCCAACGCGATTCAGATATCTTTGCCAGGTTGAGTCGGGGAAAATCCTCTCGGACCGGGCCAGTTCCTGAGCCATCCCGGCGCCTATGGAAACTTCCTGACTCGATGGAATGATTATGAGCGAGGTCTTCCCTCCCGGACCAGTGGCCACGCAGGCGAGGAAAAGCGCGGCTGCCAGAGGAAGGATCAGCAAAGATTTTCTGATCATAGCGCTACAGCTTGGATTTTTCTGCCAGATCTCCAACGATCGGCAGACGGTAGTTCTTGCCCTGAAGCGCGAAGTAAATTCCTGCGATGGCGAAGGCCACTGCCACTATCAGGACGGCCGTAAATACAAAATTGGCAATACGGTCCACCAGGAAAAGCAGGGCCAGGAGTTCAATCAGGAACAGCATTACACCCTGGCGGGCGTGGAAACGGGCTTCCTCGTTGTGCTTCATATTGAGAAGCGGGATAAAACAAAGGAACGGTATGTAGGCCATTATAGCCGCCAGACGGCCCTCATCAGTCTTAAAAGCACCTTCTTCGCCGCTGCGCCCTCCGGTGGTCCCGTCCAGGTTAGGGATCTCACCCGTGGACTTGTCTTCGGCCTCATTGTCGAAAAACGATTCGCTCATGCCACCTCCATAGCTTGCGCCCCGGCCGTCACGACGGCCAGAAAATCTCCTGATCCTGACGCGGAACGTCCAACTGAATGGGCTCTTGATCGGGCCAACTCTCAAGTTTCTGATCGCCCTGATACAGGCCGACCGTAAAACTCAAGGTGCCAGAACCTTTAGACCACAGAAAAGTCCTCTCAATAGACAGTTCCAGTATATCGCCATAGGCAAAGCGATACTCTCCGGGGCTTCCGCCCTCATCGATCTCCGGACCAAGAGACAGCTCCAGAGTTTTTGACTCCGGCGTAAAAAGCGTCACCACCGCCTTCAGCCCATCAATCAAGTCTAATTCTTTTTTAGATTGGAAGTCAAGCCGAATGTGAAAACGGTCATGATCGAAAGCCAGGTAAATCTCCTCAACATGACGCTGCATCAAGTGCATCGCTCCGCCGGCCTTCCGGCAGTCATAGAGACCGGCACCGGCCCATTCGTAGTACTGCGTAATCCGGCCGTCCAGCTGCGGCGTCACCAGGCTGTCGGGCATGATAGTCTCGGTAGCCAGCCCTCCCCCGGCGATAGGGCGCATAAGATCCAGAGGTATTTCCAGCCCGAGCAGTTCATAGACGGCTGTCAAATGCTGTCGATAAATCTGATCGAATTGTTGATTGTGCTCGCTACGGTGTTCATCGCCGTACCACCAGCACCAGTCGGAACCCTCAGCGATGTATATCTGGTTCCAGGCCGCTTTGAGTCGACCGGGGTCGAAATCGGGATTCTCTCTTTCGAATCGGCTTAATGTGTCGCGGGCTTCCTTCAGTCGGTCCCAGGCGGAGTTATCTTCTTCATGGCCGATCCAGATTCTGAAGTTATGATTGATCCAGGAGCCGGCAAAAACCGACGGCAGACGGGTCGCCTCGATCCCCTCTGCGGCCTCGCTCATCGTGACAGTCTCGATCTCCTCGTCCTCGTCCAAAGCCTGATAGAAGGCGTCCAGAAACTCGGTACCGTCGTCGGGGAAATACTCCCAGGCGTTCTCACCGTCCAGAATAATAGGTACGACAATGTCATCCAGGCGGCCCAGGTACATCGAACGAATTCGCTTGAGGTGCTCTATGAAGTCTCTGACCGCTCGATGTGCCTTCCAGGTTGAATAGACGAAACCGATGCGATCGGACAGGGCGTGATCGCGGAAGAACAGTTTGAGGCCCGGGCCGTAGTCGTAAACGCGGTGAATAGGATGATCTCTCGGCGCCAGGTTGGACTTGGTCAGCGAATGCGACAGGATTTCTTCGTCACTGGCGGCCCATTTTATACCCTGACTAATCAGGAGGTCCAGGACCTCCTCGGAGACGGAGCCCTCCGACGGCCACATGCCCTTGAGCTCCCGGCCAAATACATCTCGGTATCGCTCAATGGCCATCACAACCTGCCGCTCGGCGTCTTCGGGATGCGAAAAGCGCCTCCTGGGCAGCCTTATGCTCGGCAGGGCCTCGGTAGCAGAATTGGTATCGCACAGCAGGGGCAGAATAGGATGGTAATAGGGCGTGAAAGAGACCTCGATCCGGTTGTCTTCCTGCAGCTTCTTGTACGTGGGGACTATCCGCCCGATCAATTCCAGTTGCCAGTCGAGGAGAGCCTGTTTCTCGTCTTCCTCAAAGTGCCGCCCTTTGGCCAGCAGCGCTGCCACCGGCTCTTCAGTTCGGAAGCGCGGATCAACCCAGGTCAGGTTCGACCAAACCTGCAGATCCCTGATCTCGGCCGATGAAAAGAGACTAACAAGAGTCTCCCGATCGTTGGCCCCCGATTTGAACTTCTTGTACAGGGCGCGATACCGGGGATATGGTTCGATCATCTGACTGGGGTTGGCCGAGAAGAAACTCTCCAGGAGTTCCAACCGTGAGTGCGCCGGCAGCTCTTCGACGCCAGCCCGGGAAAGTTCGAGATGGCGGTCGGTCCCTCCGTCGAGGTACGATTCGAGCTGATCCAGAAGAGAAGGAACGAGGTTGAACGTCACACGGACGTTTTCACGCTCTCCCGCGGTCAGGGGCATGTCGAGATAGTCTTTGAGGGCGTGGAGTCTGACCCACGGCATAGACAGGCGATCAGAATGCGGCTCCCGATAATTCGGCTGGTGCATATGCCACAGGATGGCAACTTTTATGGCCGCTGGTCTTGCCACGGGTCTGAGCGGGGCTGAACTCTAGCTTTGCCCCTTTTCGCTAAAGAGCCTGATGGCGCTTCTTCCGGGGACGGTATTGGCGTGCTTCTCCAGAATCAGTTCGTGGTGGACGCCCGCCGACTCCAGATCGCCTGCCAAAATGTAGTTGCGCAGAGCGCCGTATTCGTAATCGGCCGCCAGAGGACCTTCGGGATGCATCTCAGCGGCTGCGGCAAACGCGGCCGCGGCCTCAGCATAGCTGCCGAGATCCTCCCGCGCTGAGGCGACGCCGGCTTGAGCGGCAGCGCGATTCAACTGGTCGTTCCGGTAGCGATCCAGATATATCTCGAAGTAGCGGACGGCGTCTTCGTAGTTCTTGTTCGCCAGGTGGATTTTCCCCAGCAGATAAGTTGCCTGCTCGGCGACGTCGGTGCTGCCGTACTCGTTCAGAAGCTGATCAAAACCCAGCAAGGCGATCTGATTGTCACCGGATTGGTAGTCAAGTACCGCCCGGGCAAATTTGGCCTCGGCGTCCGCCTGCTGTGTCTGCTGATCGCTGACGTACCAGTTGATGGCGGCAAAGACCAGAATCACGGCCGCGATTCCCGCGACATAGAACTGCCACTTGTCTTGGAACTGACTCCTCGCGTTGAGCATGAAAGTGGTAAATTTGTCTTCTTTGATCTGACGTTTGGTCAGTTTAACCTTGCTCTGCATTTATAGCTCCTGGCAACCCTGGTTTCATATGAATCTATCGGCAGATAACAACAACTAATTATTGGTGATATGCTAATTTGGGCGGGATCGGCCGGTCACCCGGCCGATCCGCATAATATCTCTAGAAAAACCCCGTAAATGTCACATTGAAGATGTGGTCTGTTGTTGAGGTCTCCGATTGAAAGTAGGGATTGTTCTGCACAAGTCTCTTGGTGTCCTCCCGATCGAGGCTCCGATTGGTGTAGGCAAAGTCCAGATGAATCTGATCCCAGTGCAATCCTGTACCAAGTGAGATGTTGGTCATTGCCGCCGACTCAGTATACAGGTCCGGCTCCGCCAGGATGGCGGCCGCGGTGGTATCAAAAACAATGTCGTCACCGGTCACATTGGGAGATGGAATCGGCACGTATCCGAACCCGGCCCGAAGCGGGACCAGAGGGAACGTAGCCGAGCCGGTGTGCCACAGGTACTCAGCGCCGGCACGGATGGTCAGAACGTTGTTCCACTGCGGGTCGCTGGACGTAAAGAACTCGGTGTCTTTTTCGCCGGGATTCAGACGAATCGAATCGCGGACGTTGATCTCGCTCCCACTAAAGGCCCGATATTCCGCATCCAGAGCCAGCAACAGCTTCTCGGTTACCTGATATCCAACACCGCCGCCGATGACAAACGGCATATCCAACTCGGTGACATTGTCGTCCCAGAAGATCGTTTCCGTGTCATCGGGTTCAACGTTACCGTTGCGACTGTTGACACTGGCCAGCTTGGAGTCATTGGTCTGTTTCAGGGCGTGTGGCGTTTTTACGACCAGGCCGGCGGAGAATTTCTCGCCGGTGTATCTGAGCCCCATCAAGAAATAGGTGCCGGAGAAACTCAGGGTATCAGTAGTAGTGATCTCGGTGACCTGGATCACCGGCTGTCCCGACAGATCCGGAGGCGTCACACCGTCCTGAAGCGAGACATATACTTCCTGTCGCGTAGCTTTGCCGCTGTAAATATTGATAGATGCGCCGAACGTCAGATTAGTGTAAACCCTCGTTCCAAACCCGAAATTCACGGCATAAACCGCCGAATGGTAGCCGGCGGAACCGATCTGTCGGAACAGATTGGTGTCGGTAACATCATCCAGCGGCGTGTAGTCAACGTAAGTATCGTAGAGGAAACCACCGTTGGTGTACTCGTCGTCAAGCCGCGTGTAACTTCCGGCAACAACGAACGGATGTCCCTTGACCCTAACCGGAGCCAGGAAACTGGCCAGATCAACACCGCTGAACGTTTCACTCTGCTCGAAAGACTGATCGAGAGACGTGAAATCGTAATTGCTGTTGGATTTGAACGAATTGAAACCGACAGACAGCGCCGGCTGCACATAAGGATCGTTGATCCGATAGAGCCCGGCCGGGTTCCAGCTCACAGCGGAGATATCGTCGGCAACGCCGATGAAAGCGTTCCCCATTCCCTTGGCGCGAGCGCCGCCACCAGTAAAATCAAGGGTGAACGGAAGAGGCTCTAGCAGATAGGGCAATTGGTCTCTAATATCGTTTTGAGCCATGCTGTTGGCACCAAGTAACAAGAACAACCCCAAAATCAACACCAGCAACGCTTTCATGCGGCAAACTCCTCGGTTTCTAACCTTCATTAACTCCCAACGCATACAAGACGTACTACCCGCCCAAAATAATCAAAGAATATAGTCACAGCTCCACTCCCTGTCAAACGAAATCCTCTCTTCGCGTGACAGGTATCCGGTTGTTTTTAAACGGGTTGCGCCTCATAAGCAGGCGAAAGTTTTTTTTCTGGAACCACAGTGCGGATGAGATCGGGTCACTTTGGAGGGATCGTGCGCGGAATGATCTGGCGAAGCAACGAAACTATGGCACCGGGTCTTCGTCCCGGGCGGGAAAATCGGACAACGGCACTGCCGGCCGCCTGACTAGCTGGGGGTTCTCGGCGTCAGCCTTTGCGTCCTGTAACTCGCGACCAGTCAGCGCCTTCCCGTCACTGTCCGAAGACTTGTTATGTCCTGAAACAAGTTCATGTCCCAGCAGTGCCAGGGCACACGAGTTGAGCGCCTCGGGAAGCTCCGACTCCCGAAACGTCTGTGCCCAGACCGTGTGACGCGCTCGGAGGACGTCCTCAAAACGCCCCAAATAGCCCTTATCAAGAGAACTCTGAAAGCGTTTTTCAGTTTCTTTCCAATTGACATGGGCCGAAAGGATATACACTTCACGGCTGTCCGGGGCGAGACATTCCATCAGGGAAATAAGGTATGTATTCTGAGCTGTGCGAAGGGTTAGCGTGATTCGGATTTTGATGCCAGAGTCCAGACTCTTGTCGCTTTCGCCGGCGGGGTAAACGCGAAGACAGTCTTCCCACGAAGCACCTTCGGAATCGGAGGGATATTTGATTTGCCGCAACCAGTCGAGGACTCCCTCGCGCATTTTCTCCACGTTCATGAGCGGAAGGTCCCGCTGATGCTGATCTACTATCGCGCTCTTGATGGCTTCGATATCGGCCATGGACGCCTCGTCCTCTCGGTTGACGGACAGACATAATGGACAAACGCTGTTACTTTACTTCTGTATCGGCAGATTTCTCTTCGGGATAACCGGTCTCATCGAGGCTTCCGGACGTCCGGCCAGGACCGGGCCATTTTCCGGGGATAACATTTGTTGACAGGGGCGGGGCGCCGGGGTACGCTTGGAGTACAACGGGAACCGAATCCGGCATCGCGCCCGACTTCTTCTCCACTATCGTTCAGACGTCAGAAAGAATACAAGAATCACTACCGGTGCACGAGGCGTCGACCGCAGGTTGACGCCCGAGGAGCTAAGGAGGTTCTGATGATGCGTGTTTGCACTCTGATAGCAGCCGTCGTCGTGTTTGTTCTTGCGGGAGTGTCCTGTACGAGGGTTCAACCCGAGCCGGACACAAACGTGGTTGCCAATCTGGCCGGCCTGCCCACCGCCTATGGTGAGCTGGTCTCGGTCACCACGGCCGCCCCGTATCCGGACTGGGCTCAACTCTGGTTCGTGGACGACGAGGGTATTATCCGTATGGTACGGGTCCAGTTCGAGCAGAAACAGATCCATAACGATGTTCTGGTTATCCCGAGGCAGTAAGACCCCGGGAAGGAGGGATTGACAGATGCCAAAATGTATGAGCTTCTTGAGCCGCCTGTTTTTCGCCGCGGCGATGGTGTTTATCACTGTGGCCGTAGTGGACTGGTTTGTACGACTGTTCGGCTGGACCCTGGATTTCGTGCCGTACCAGCCCGGCCGTCTTTTTGAATTCGCGACTATGCTCCTGATGGTGGTGGCCGTAGTGCTGCTCAGGCAGATCAGGGACCACATGAGAGCGTAGCGTTTGAGCTCACAATCTCGGAGGGACTGGGCGAAGCACAAAAAAAAGCACCCCCGGCAGGAATCGAACCTGCGACACTCGGTTTAGGAAACCGATGCTCTATCCTACTGAGCTACGGGGGCGTTCGTTCTTAAACCGCGGCTGTCAAAACAGCCCGGCGTTTGAGGCAGACAATGTACTAAACCGGGGAGATTATCGCAAGCGCCTACTCGGAATCGTAGGCGACCAGGTAATTGTAGTCGTAGCCTTTGAGCTTCTTCTCATAGGGGAGGAACGGAAGGGCTATTACGGTTGAGATTCCGGCAATCTCGCCGCCCAGCCTTTCGACCAGCCGACAGGCCGCGGACAGCGTTCCGCCCGTGGCGATCAGATCGTCAACGATTGCGATCTTCTCCCCTTTCGAGATAGCGTCCTCGTGGATCTCGATCCGGTCGGTGCCGTATTCCAGATCGTACTCTTGAGAAACCGTTTTGCCCGGAAGTTTCCCCGGTTTGCGAACGACTGCCAGAGGCAGGTTCAGGCGATCGGCCAGGGCCGCTCCAAAGATAAAGCCGCGCGATTCTATTGCCAGGATCTTTTCCGCGCCCCGGCTTATGAGATATTCCTCCATGAGTCCCAAGGCCATTTTGAAACCGGAGGGATCTTCCAGAAGGCTCGTTATGTCATAGAACCTGACGCCCTTCTTGGGAAAGTCAGGAACACTGCGGACGTATTTCTTGAGATCGTTCATCGATTGTCACCAGATTTCGAAAGATTTGTGCTTCCCGCTTGCCTCGTCCCAGAGGACGTCTATCTCCGATACCGAAGCATGCATCGGCCCGACTTTCAGCTCTTTGATGAGGATTTCCAGTTCGCCGCGTCCGCCCTCTGCTTCGACCAGAACAGTGCCGTCCGGCAGGTTTTGAGCCTTCCCGGTGAGACCGAGCCCCACAGCGGTGCGGTAACAAAAGTATCGGTAGCCGACCCCCTGGACCAGGCCTCGAATTGTCAGCTGGACGGACTTTTCATTCACATAGACTCTCTGGCCAGAGCCATGGCCTTTTCAGCAGCTTCAAGAGGATCTTCCATTTGGATGATTTCGTCACCAAGTTTCCAGGCCGATATCGAGATCACGGGTTTTCGGGCCTGAAGGGCGAAAGCCATTTCTGAGAGGGTACCGAACTTCCCGGGAAACGCCAGGACGGCGTCGGCAGTTCGAACCACTAGAATGTTGCGGGCTTCGCCGAACCCGGTCGGAATAGCATAGTCAATATATTCATTGGCGTCGGCCCGATCGGCCGTGGGCAGGATGCCGATAGTAGTTCCGCCGGCCTCTTTTGCGCCGCGTGCAGCACCCTCCATAATTCCCCCCATTCCCCCGCAAACGACAACACCTTCGTTTTCCGCAACGTACTTGCCGACTACGGCTGCCATATCGCGGAGTTTCTTCGAGCACTTGCTGGCGCCGATGATGGCAATGATCGGCTTTCTCTGGCTAGGCATGATGTCCGGTCCTTTCGGTTCTCTGGCTCGACTTTATAAAATGCCACGACGCCCCACAAGATCGTCTTCTACTAATATCTTACTGTTTCTTAGAGTGCAAAAAAATCGGGGCGACTGGATTTGAACCAGCGACCTCTTAGTCCCGAACCAAGCGCGCTACCAACCTGCGCCACGCCCCGAATGCAAGGTAGCCAATAGAATAGCTCTTTTCCTGTGGATGTCAACAGTTTTACGAAAGTATGCGCCGATATTTGAGCGCCGGACGTAGTGACCCGATGGGCAGGAGTTTCAGAACTTGATTTTCAGGGCCTTGAACCTGCTGAGAGTATCGGTATCGGTAAACTCCAGCTTCATGGGAGTGATGGACACAACGCCCTGGTTCACCACGGCGAAGTCGGTGCCGCGCGTCTTCTTCCATTTGGGGCGACCGCCTATCCAGTAATAGTCCAGCCCCCGGGGATCGGTTTTGTGAATCACGACATCTTTGTAGTGACGCATGCCCTGAGACGTGAAGCGGTATTGACGATAGGGTTTCCCGTTGTCTCGCGGCAGGTTAACGTTCAGGAAGCAGGAAGGGTCAAGGTCGAACTTGTCGTACGCCTTCACCAGCCGGGCCACGAACCGGGCCGCCCGCAGCATGGGCGTTCCAGGCCGGTGATTAGCCATCGAGACGGCCAGCGAGGGAATCCTCAAAATGGCCCCCTCTATTGCCGCCGCAACCGTCCCGGAGTATGTCACGTCGTCCCCCATGTTGGCGCCGTGGTTGATTCCGGAGATGATGAAGTCCGGCTTGGTCTTCTTGAACACAAGATGGAGACCGAGCATGACGCAATCGGTCGGCGTACCGTCGGTAGTGTAATGGAACGGGTCCAACTTGTGCATCCTCAAAGGCCGATTGAGAGTAAGCGAATGTGAGCTAGCCGACTGTTCCCTATCCGGGGCCACCACGTGAACAATCGCCGTCTTCGACAGCTCTTTGAAAAGAGCGTTTATCCCGTCGGAATAATACCCGTCGTCGTTGGTGACAAGGATGCGAAGTTTTCTAGACATCCGGAGAATCCAGTCCCTGCATGCGCATGAGCATGAAGATCTGCCCTCGGTGCCGCGCCTGGTGCTCTACCACATGCCAGACCAGCCAGCGCTTGGAGACCTTCTCCTTGCGACCCTTGATGTCGTAAAAAAGGGAGTCCCAATCCTCGGTATCCTCATTCTCGAGATACTCACGGGTGTCTTCGAAGCAGCGTTTCAACAGCGCGAAGTTGGCTTCCAAAGACTGCCCCTCCTTGAATTGATCGAAACAGCCCTTGACGTACTCTTCTTTCTGAGCGGCCATGAGCGTTATCCACCAGTACTCTGCCTCGGCGATATGAGCGAGGAGCTTACCAATGGAATTGGGGTGGCGGTCAGACTTCCAGTCGAGCTGGTCCTGGGTCAGGTCCTTGACGGCCTCAAGCATCTCCGCCCGCACCGTGAAGTAGTTGGAAAAGACATCTGATAATCTCATGTCGGACAAGGTAGGTCCGGGAGCGGTTCAGCGCAAGTCCCGGATTATCAGACCCAGATTCGATTCCATATCTGGCGAATAAAACGAAGTGTGTCCCGGAAGGGATTTATGTACGAAGTCGACTCCTCGTACACGGTCGAGATCGGGACCTCGGCTACCCGGCAGCCCAGCGCTCCGGCCTGAAACAGCATCTCCGACTCGAAATCGTACCTGACCGTCTTGAGGCGCATCGCTTTGAGCACCTCAGTAGGAATCAGCCGAAACCCGGACTGGCTGTCTCGAACGCGGCAAAACGAGAAGATCGAGATAATCAGGGAAGTGAGATTGTTGGTCAGCCGCCTCTCGAACGGCATGACCCCGGCAATCATCTTGCGGGTTCCGATCACCACTCGCCGGCCGTTGTCGGCCGCAAAAAAGGCGGGGACCTCCTCCGGCAGATGCTGGAGGTCGGCGTCAATTGTCAAGACCGAACGGTAGCCTTTTTCGATCGCGTATTGAAAGCCCGCCATGAGCGCCGCGCCCTTCCCCCGGTTCTCGGGGAAGGAGATGTAGTTAAGGTCGAGGTCCTGGAGAACACCGACCGTACCGTCGGAGGAACCGTCGTTCACCACCAGCAGGTTTTCGTCGCAGACGAACTCGCGAAGACGGGTTGTCAGCTCTCTCAGGTGTCGGGCGGCGTTGTAAGCCGGCACGACCACGAGCACTGAGTATGTAGAAGAGTCATTCACTTGAGAATTATACCGCTGACAGGAGTAGAAAATCGACCAAAAAAATGGTCGGAGCGAGCCGATTTGAACGGCCGACCTCTCCCACCCCAAGGGAGTGCGCTACCTAGCTGCGCCACGCTCCGACGTTCTGACAGCCGACCGGGGTCGGCTTGTGTCCGAGATGAAATCTAGGGCAAAATCGCCAAAACTCAAGAGAAAAGTTTGAGAACGTCCTCAACATCTTTCTTTATCTGGCTGAGAATCGTGTGAACCTTGGCTTTTTTTATCATCTCGGTCTTTTCTTCGCTGGGCCGCCTCATCGTCAACCGGGCGCGAGCCCCGGCAATAGTCAGGCCTTCGTCCTTGCGCAGATGCGCTATACGGTTTACCTCGTCAATATCCCGCGTTGTATAGAGCCGGTTGCCGCCACGGTTCTTGCGCGGCTTGAGCGTGGGAAACTCCTTCTCCCAGTATCTGAGAACGTACTGTTCCAATCCGGTCATGCGGGATACTTCACTGATCGTGTAGTATCTCTTTTCAGCGGTATCACTTTTTTTCATACGTCTCCCCTCATAAATCGGACAGACTGCTACCAGACCTCGGCGCGAAGCCTTCTTTCCATAAGATCACCTACGGCCTCACGGGCCGGCTTGCCCTCGAACAACACCCGGTAGACCGCCTCCGTAATCGGCATCTCGATCTGATGCCGCTGAGCCAGCTGAAAACCAGAGTGTGTCGTCTGGACGCCCTCGGCGACCATACTCATTCCGGCGAGAATATCGTCCAGACTCTCGCCTTTGCCGATGCAATCGCCCACGTGACGATTTCGGCTGTGTTTTGAAATGCACGTTGTTACCAGATCACCCATACCGGAGAGGCCGGCAAACGTTTCGGGGCGGGCCCCCAGGGCCAGACCCAGTCGAGTGATTTCCGCCAGCCCCCTTGTCATCAGCGCTCCTTTGGTGTTGTCGCCCAACCCGAGACCATCGACAATTCCTGCCGCGATGGCTATAATGTTTTTGAGCGCGCCGCCAAGTTCGACACCAACGATGTCACTACTCTTATAAACCCTGAAATGACCTACGCTAAACAGCTCTTGCACTCTAGCCGCAATATCCTCAGAAGTCGAGGCTGCTACCACCGTGGTTGGCATATCCTCCACAACTTCTTCGGCGTGCGAGGGACCGGAGACGGTGGCTACACACGCCGGGGCCAACCCGGCTTCCTCGGCAATAACCTCGGACATTCGACGAAGGGTGTCCAGTTCGACTCCTTTGGCCAGGTTGACGACCACCGGCACGGCCGCCATCGCCCCCTTGAGCTTTCGGATCGTATCCCGAAGGTGCTGCGAGGGCACGGCCAGAGCTACCACCTCGACACCTTCGACGGCCTCGGCCAGGTCGTCCGTCACCACCACGCCTTTGTCAAGCACGAACGACTTAAGGCGCCTCGGGTTGGAACGGGTTTGGGACAGAAGCTTGAAAGCCTCCGGCTCGTATTCCCAGAGCTTCACTTGACAGCCCTGCAAGTGCATGAGGTGGCTGACGGCCATGCCCCAGGAACCGGCGCCCAGGATGCCGACGCGTTTTTCAGGCATCGCCTTCCTCCCCG
>JAAERE010000346.1 GCA_024230675.1 bacterium
AACGACGCGTGCCAGCCTGAATTATGCCTTCCCGCTCTCCGAGATAATTTTCGACTTTTTCGACAAACTCAAGTCGATCACGCGAGGTTACGCCTCATTTGACTACGGTCTTCCGTACTATCAGCGTTCCGCTCTGGTGAAACTGGATATGCTGGTCAACGGCGCCTCGGTCGACGCTCTGTCGGTGATCATTCACCGCGAGAAAGCCTACACCTGGGGCCTGGCCCTCAACGAGAAACTTCGCAAGCTGATTCCGCGCCAGATGTTCGAAGTCGTGCTTCAGGCGGCGATCGGCAACAAGATCGTCAGCCGCGCCACCATCCGACCGCTCCGCAAGAATGTCACCGCCCGTTGCTATGGCGGCGACATTTCTCGCAAGCGCAAATTGTTGGAGCGTCAGAAAGAGGGCAAGAAGCGGATGAAGCAGATCGGCTCAGTAGAAATCCCTCAAGAAGCCTTCCTGGCCGCCCTCAAGATCGAGCGCTAGCCAGCCCTGCCGGAGCCTTTCTTGCCCGTTTCATTTATCTAGACATTTCGGGCTTTGTGCCTATTTTGGGAAAACGCGAAATCAATAGGGTGTAAAGCGACTACCAACCTGCAAATGTCATGAAACGGCCGTATCGTCGTAACAAGTCCCAGCCCGGTTCCCGCTCGGCGGCGAGCCATACTTTTTTCTCCCGCCTGTATAACAATGCCTCGAGGAAGACCTCGCAGTTTATCGAAACTGCGAAAATGACAGAACACATTTTCATGATTTTTGTCGCCATAATTATCGGTGTGCTTGGCGGGCTGGGGGCGGTGGGGATTCGCGCTCTTATCCGTGAAATCTCCGGCTTCTTTTATCCCGGCAGCGGCACGCTGCTGGAGAACATCGTGGCGGCTCCCTGGTACCTCAAGCTTCTCATCCCGGCCGTGGGGGGACTGATTGTCGGGCCGATCATATACCGCTGGGCGCCCGAGGCAAAGGGCACCGGCGTGCCCGAGGTTATGCAATCAGTACTGACGCGAGGAGGGCGGATCAGGCCGCGAGTGGCTTTCATCAAGTCGATCGTTTCGACTATTACCATCGGCACGGGAGGTTCGGTCGGTCGTGAGGGACCAATTGTCCAAATCGGCGCCAGTCTGGGCTCAACTATCGGCCAGTTTTTCAGGATTCCATCCAAACGTATGAAAACCCTGGTCGGGTGCGGCGCCGCGGCCGGCATTGCGGCGGCCTTTAACACGCCCGTCGCCGGGGCTCTCTTTGCCGTTGAGATTATCCTGATGGATTATGCGGTGGCTTCGTTTTCGCCGATCATCATATCCTCAGTGATGGCCACGGTAGTCTCTCACGCTTTCGAAGGCGACTTCCCGGCGATTCAAATGGTAGCCGAGCATGCTCTTCAAAGCCCCTATGAAATAGCGTTGTACGCCGCCCTGGGAGTAATCGCTGGAGTCGTGTCCTGGATTTTTATTAAGGGCGTGTTTTTCTTCGGAGCGGGCTGGGAGAACAGAATCAAAGTTTCTCCGTACTTCAAGGCCGGTCTCGGCGGTCTGGTTGTCGGCGCCATCGCGCTGATTTTTCCACAGATTATGGGCGTCGGCTACGGTTCGATCAATCTGGCCCTCAATCACGAGTCCATGACATATATGGGCGTGGGGGCAGAGATGGTCAACAGCGTCCTGGGCAGCCACACTTTCTGGCTGATGGTGCTGCTGCTCTGTTTCGTGAAGATATTCGCGACTTCCATGACCCTCGGCTCCGGCGGCTCCGGGGGGATTTTCGCTCCCTCGTTGTTCGTAGGAGCTATGCTGGGGGCGTGTTTTGGTCATTTCGCTCACTTGCTGTTGCCGGATATCACTGCTTCGCCCGGCACCTACGCTCTGATAGCTATGGGCGGGCTGGTGGCTGGTACGACCCGCGCACCGATCACGGCTATCATTACGATTTTCGAGATGACGAAAGAGAACAGCATCATACTGCCGCTGATGATCACCTGTATCATCAGCACGATCGTGTCCTCGAAATTCTCCAGAGAGTCGATCTACACGCTCAAGCTGCTCCTGCGCAACATCAACGTGAGGGGGCACGCCGAAACCAACGTGATGAAATCGCTCTTCGTGAAGGATGTCTATTCCACCGATTTCACTTCGGTCAGCGAGACCCGCAAATTCAGCGAAATCGTCAACACGATAATGTCCACCGGTCATCCGTTTGTGTCCGTCCACGATCGGAACCGGGGGTTCTTTATTGGTACGGTTTCGATCAACGACGTGAAAGACGTCCTCTTCCACAAAGAAGCACTGATGGATATCTGCATTGCCGGGGATATGTCCAACCGGTCGATGGAACTGGTGGAGCCGGACGACAATTGCAGCACGGCGTTGAAAAAGATGAAAAAGTGCAGGCACGACTGTCTGCCGGTTATGGACCCCCGCAACGATCGGAAGCAGATCGGCGTGGTTTGGCTTAACGAGATTCTCGAGGCCTACGACAAGGAGATTGAGCATATCGACCTGACTTCGGGCCTTGCCGAAAAAATCGTAATGACCAACCTCGAGCAGGATATCCGCTTTCTGGAGGGTTACGTCATTACCGAGTTCAAGGCGCCCCGATCGTTTGTAGGCCGGACTATTGCGCAGCTTCAGGTGCGCAACAAGTACGGCGTGGATATTTTGTCGATCAAGAGTCACGCGCGCCGCCAGGAGACGATTGAGGCGATCCCGCGAGCCGACACGAAAATAAAACCGGGGGACACGCTTGTGGTGGCGGGCAAAACCGACCGCGTGAATCAGGTGAAGAATTTGAATTGAGTCCGAGACGGCCTAAGAGCCGTCATTCCTGCGGAGGCAGGAACCCAGCTACCGTCGTTCCTGCGAAGGCAGGAACCCAGTCTTGTAGGGCGGGTCCGTCTTTGAACCCGCCGTTGGAAAAAGCCAAAACGCCATGGAGACAAAAATGCAAAAGAAAAGCCTTCTGTCCTGTCTGGTTTGCCTAATAGTCATGTGGGCGGGCGCCTTCGCCAACGAAGTGCAGTCTCTTCTGGATTCGGCCAGTGCCGCCTACAATTCGAACCGATACGAGGAATGCGCCGATCTCTACGGCCTGGCCTTCGAACAGGGCGTTCGGAACAAGAATGTGTCCTACAACGCAGCGTGTTGTTGTGCCCTGAACGGGGACGTTGATCGAGCGATTGCTTGTTTGTATACGGCCGTCGAACTCGGTTATCACAACACTGAATGGCTCCAGGCCGACAGCGATTTGCAGG
>JAAERE010000347.1 GCA_024230675.1 bacterium
CAAATGAAGATGAATATGTAGACTTGTTTTATGCCATCACTCAGTGTCATGGATGGGTCAAATCTGAAGCATACAGAGTAGTTGTACGATTGGATCCTCTTCAGCAAGCAAGTCGTCAAAAAGCACAGGAACAATTATGTAAAAGATTAACTGCGTTAAGGTCCTCTCTTCCTAACGGAAAACTATTGCAGATTGAAGTCGGAAACTCACCGATTTAATCGGAAAGTGTCCAAAAAATTAGGCCTAAAATTGCTGTTTTATCCGAGGTCTGAATATCAAGTTTTTTGCAATGTCCCGGCAGGGCAGGCACAGGGGCCTGCCCCTACATTGCGGATAACGCATTCGTAATAATTACCTTGCCATTATTTGCACGGAAACGTGGCCCAATTATGGTTTTTCACGCCATCCGCATATCGTTTTGTCGTCATTGTTTTGAATCGACGAACCAAATCCGGCAACGGCGCCGTAGGGGCAACCCCCTGTGGTTGCCCTGTCCGGGATTCTCCCCATGTCCGGTATGGTTGCCATACCCGGCATGATTCCCCTGCCGACCGTGGTTGCCCATTATTGGTTTTTTGTAATGCGCCGGCAGGGCAGGCACAGGGGCCTGCCCCTACCATCGTAACGATGCCGTGTATATGATTCGGCA
>JAAERE010000348.1 GCA_024230675.1 bacterium
CGTGGTATAAACATGCTTGCACTCGAAAGCCTTGTCGATCTTGTAGCATTCAGTGACTTTCATGGTGCCCATGATCTCGTCGGTCTCACCGGATACCAGGCAGATTTCTGCACCCGAATCGACAGCCTTGTCGTGGGACAGCGTAACCGGGATCGGCCAGAAAATGCCGTTGGTCATTTTCATGTCCGCACAGACACCTTTCCAGTCAGCTTCGCCCATGAAACCTTCCAGCGGTGTGAAGCCGCCGATGCCCAGCATGATGAGGTCGCCCGTCTCGCGCGTGGTCATGACTACTTTCGGAAGCCCCTCGGCCTTTTTCAGTTCATCTTCCCGCTCCTTGCCTTCAAGAAGGAGGATCTTCAGCGTGTCGCTGCCGTGGGGAGATATAAGTTTCGTATTACCCATGATTCTTTCGCCCTTTGCTTATGAAGTTGGGGTAAAGACCGTTCTTGATTTACTATCGGATTTATATGTCAAGCATGTACCTTTTTTCACAATCAACGGCAAAAAAAGGGACAATCCCTCTGCGATTAAAATGACCTGGTTGTCTGATATCCTTTGCACCATTTTTCACAAATAAAGACCAAAAACGGTGTTTTTTGTATTAGTTACTTACCACCTATTAGTAACGACAATGGTACCCTAATTCACAAGGGGTGTCAAGCGAAAAGGAGCAAAAACCGTAATTATGTCGGTACTTTCTCCTCACGATAAGTAAGGTGTTGTTACGCAGTATCTTTAGGCGGACGGGAGGCCCTCAAAAACGGCCGTCGCGACGAGCTTCCGAAACCTGCACAAGCAGGCCCCCAAATGGCGATATATCTTCTCGGCTTTCGACCATAAGTCGCTCCCTAAGCCCGCCGGTTTTTGACTTTCGAGACGGTCTCCAAACAGAAAAATGGGGGGTTCTTTTGAGTCAGAAAATGGCAGAAAGGGGTTCAGGAAATCTCGATTGCCACAAAAACACGCCGATTAGGATTACCGATATGTTGGCAAACATCGACTAACTCGCCGGACGGTCGACCAGTCAGAAACATTGTGAAAAAAGTAACAAAAAGCTTTACAGATTTTCAAATAAAAGTTATAATCGGTGGGGAATTTGCGAATCCGGCCGAATGCCGGCGAGTTGATGTAAACCAAGGAGTAGGATGATGGCTCAAGCACGCCTGGTTGAACCTGATCTGGACTTCATCCGCGAAGTGAAGAAGGCCGGCGGCAGCAGTCTGAAGAATTGTTACCAATGCGCCACCTGTGCGACCGTCTGCAACCTGACACCGGCCGATAAGCCGTTTCCTCGCAAGGAGATGTTGATGGCCGGCTGGGGTCAGGCGGATCAGCTGATCAATGACCCAGATGTCTGGTTGTGTTACCAATGCAACGATTGCTCCACCTATTGTCCGCGCGACGCCCGCCCCGGCGATGTACTGGCGGCGATTCGTTCGTACACCTACAAACATTACTCGTTTCCGAAGTTTATGGGCAAGGCACTGGCCACGCCCATGGCACTGCCTGCCCTGCTGGGAATTCCGACGCTGATTCTTCTGGCCTGTATTTTCCTCTTTGCCCCCGAGGCGGCCGATGGTTCGTTCCTGTTTATGGCCGCCGGCCAGCCGATTGACTTCAATCTCTTCCTGCCGCACAGTTCAGTTGACGCCCTGTTCGTGCTCGGTAATATCATGGTCTTTCTGTTCGCGGCCATAGGTTTTTCGCGCTATTGGAAGGGATTGCAGCAGGCCGGCGGAAATGTACAAATGTCGTTTATTTCCGGTATGATAGCGGCCATCAAGGAAGTCATTTCACATTCCCGGTTCAGAGAGTGCGGTGCCAATCACCCCCGGTCAATCGGGCATATGCTTCTGCTGTATGGTTTTGTGGGAGCCATGATTACCACCGGCTGCGTGTTCTTTTTCGTTTTTATTCCGCACTATCTGTCGCTGCTGGGGCTCGAACAGTTCCACGCCTTCTTCGACCTGCCGATAGATCTGCCGCATCCGGTCAAATTCCTGGGCGGTCTGAGCGGGTTGGCGCTTGTGGTGGGCGGTATTCTACTGATCTACCGACGCTGGACAAGCCGGGACGAGGTCGGGGCCAACGGCTATACCGACTATCTCTTCCTGTATATGCTGTTTTTCACCGGTTTGACCGGGATGTTCTCCTGGCTGACCCGCCTGACGGGGATTCCAATGCTGGCTTACGTCAACTACTTCGTGCATCTTCTATGTGTTTACTTCCTCTTATGGTATATGCCGTACTCGAAATTCGCCCACATGTTCTACAGATCGCTGGCTCTGGTCCACGCCAGACAGACCAAGCGGATTTAGCCGGTCGATTCATCGGCCTGCCAGAGACAACAATTCAGGGGCGCTTCTGTCGGGAGGCGCCCCTGAAATCGTTCAAGGCAGGACTAGCGTCTAATGACGTTCTTGTGAATCCAGGTTTTGCCGGCCGTTTCAAAAGTATCAAAAGTGAAATCGAGGTCGCTCTTTCGGATTCGGAGGCGGGTGAAATCATTGACGTCTTCCTCGGAGCTTTCGCCAGAGTCGGCGGCCTGGAGCCAGTCGGCAATGTCCCGGGTTGTGGGCGGGGAAGCCTTCATCTCAGCTCCACGCAGGGATACAGCCTCACCTGCACAGGCCTCGACCAATTTGGGCCACATCTTGTCGAAAAGCTGCCGGCTGCGGTAAACGTCGGCACTGTTGAGTTCGCCGTTTATGGCAAACGCGAAGCCTACAATATCCTCCGAAAGGCTCTTCGCGTTAGTGAGGGCTTCGATGTAGGCTCTTACCTTCTGTTTAACGGCCTCGTTCTCCAGCGACAATTGTAGGCTGGAGGCAGAAACAGAAGATCGGACATCAGCTTCGACCGTTTCGTTGAGATGACCCTGGATATTGCTCACCTCGTCCCAGACCTCTTGCTGGGAGGCCTCGATCTTGGCGGCCAGTTTCAGATTTTTCGAAGCCGCCGAGTTGCCCGAACTCTTGAATTCAAGGTGGCTTTCGCCGCCTCGTTTGGACCAGCGTCCCTGTTCGACGCAAAAAGAGGGCAGGGGCAGTTTGCCGGAGCCGGGTTGAGCCACGTAGTCGAAACGCAGGATTCGATCCTGACGCCCTCCCTTTACAATATCTCCTGATTGAATGAAAATCGGGAGATCCGAGAGGTTTTCAATTGAAAGCTCGCCCACTCGGCCCGTCTCGTGCACGATCACCTTTTCCATCCGGAGGGCTTCCGCCAGGGTCAGCATGCTCTCGATCTGGACGGCGTCTCGGCCGTGAATGAAGTACAGGCTCAGATTGTCGTGTGTGTAGGGTCCCGTGATGCGGTAATCGCCATATTGGGCATCGGCCGCGATTGCGAGCGGTCCAACAGCCAGAACAAGGCACAGAGCCAGCGTGGTCGTGATCAGATTTCTCATTTCAAACCTCCCGAAAAAGTCGTCTGCGATTGATGGCCAACCCCATCTATATTTGTTCTACAATCCAGGCGACGATATCTTCCGATTAATTAATTGTCCCGGGAGAGGCGAATTCTCTACAGAGCGAAGGCTGCCTCGTTTCGGCGAGGCTGTGATCCAGTTTCATTGTTGCTTTTGAAAAAGCAGGCAGCTATGATTGCTGTATCCGCTGTACGGAGCAACCGGATTTATGACTTGAAGCCGGACAGTTGGGGAACCAAGTATGAGAATGTCTCCAGGGCGGTTATTCATTTTGGGATTGCTGACGCTGTTTTGCTCGCTGGTCCTGGTCTCTGCGACCGCCTGGGCCGGCGGAGGGCACGGCGAAGACGCCGATATCAGCGAGACGGTGGATGTCGACGGCAAATCCGGCGTTAGTCTCTTCCTGGCCAATCTATATAACGATCATCGTTTTTTATACGCCTTGCTGGTGACCGCCGTCATGGCGATCCTCGGGATGGCCGTGGCTCAGGTTGCAGATGTCGTCCTGCGCGCCGTAGGCGCGCAAAAAAGATAATCTCGATTTCCGAAGGAGTCTCTCACCGGAGGATATGTTGGAATATCTGACAATTGATCTGCCCATAGCCGGGCAACAGGACTTTCCGGTCCTGGTGCTGATCTCCATTGGCTTTATGGTAGGTACGCTGGGCGGTTTTTTCGGGGTCGGCGGAGCCTGGATAGTTACTCCGGCTCTCAACATCTTCGGTTTTCCCATGGCCTATGCAATCGGGACCGATCTGGCGCACATTTTTGGTAAGTCGATAATCGCCACCCGGAAACACAGCAAGCTGGGCAATGTTGACTGGCGGCTGGGCATGTTCTCGATAGCTGGTTCGATAATCGGAATCGAAGGCGGCAAGCGGTTGGTCATGCTTCTGGAGAAAGCGGGGAATGTCGGGGATGTTGTTCGCTGGGTTTATATGATATTTCTTTTCGGGCTCGGGATCTACATGGTCTATGACTACCGCTCGGCCATAGCCCGTGCCCGTCGTGAAAACGAAGGAGGGCCGGAGGTTGAGCCGGAGGAAACCACCAGCGCGGCCGCCAAGGGGCTGCGCAAATTCCACCTTGCGCCGATTGTCTCCTTGCCGGCGTCGGGCATCAAGGAAATCTCTTTCTGGGTCTTGTTTCTGATCTTTCTGGTAACCGGCTTCCTCTCCGGCTTCATGGGCGTGGGGGGCGGTTTCGTACTCCTGCCCGCTCTGATATATCTGGTGGGCTGTCCCACAACTATCGCCGTAGGCACTTCGCTTCTCAGCGTCTGCTTCATGTCAGGTTATGGTTGCTTCACGTACTCGATGGCCGGTCGCACGGAACTTTTTGCTGCGATGATTATGCTGATCGGCGCCTCGGTCGGAGCCCAGGTCGGGGTGTTGGCCACCCGGTACGTTCGGGGCTATGGTATCAGGCTGCTGTTTGCGGTTATGATTCTCCTGGCCGGTATATCGGTAGCTCTGAAACAAGGACAAAGCGTTCTCTCGCTGGAGTTTCTCGGGACCCTGGCCGCCTGGTTCGTTATGGGGGCGGCCGGAAGCATGACGCTGCTGATTATCTTCAAATTGGCGGCGGGCATAAGAAAGCTGAAACGCGGCTGACGCCCAGAAATGCGGTAAACACAAATCGCCGCTCTTTTTGGTGCGTTAAACAGATAGAAGGTGTGAGGTATCCCAAGGGAGATTTAGGCATGGCCATAATCACGATTACCCGGGGCTCGCTCCGGGCCGCCCGCGATATCACTCTCATGCTCAGCAAAGAGCTGGGTTATCGCGCGGTCATGCGCGAGGAAGTGATCCAACACGGGGAGAAGTACGGTCTCAACGAATTCCACCTGGCCCATCTGGAAACAATGGAGAAAAAACCGCCCACTTTCTGGGACCGCCACGGCCTTCAGCGCCATCACTACGTTACGGTTTTCCGGGCCGCCCTCATGGATTTCGTAGTTCAGGACAACGTCATTTATCAGGGCAACCTCGGGCAGTTTTGTCTGGCCGAGGTGCCACAGTTGCTCCGGATAAGGGTAGATGCCGACAGGGAGTCGCGCATCCTGCGGATAGTCGAGGAAACCGGCGCCACGCGCGTGGAGGCGGAGGCCCTGATTGCAGATATCGACAACCGTCGCAGGGCATGGGTCAGGTTTCTTTACGGCGCCGACTTTGGCGATATTACGCACTATGACCTGATTCTCAATATGGCCAAGATCAGGCCGGCGACGATGGTCGACACCGTGTCGCGACTCGTTGCCAATCCGGCCTTTGCTGTCGATCCGGAGGCAAAAAAGACGCTGCGGAATCTGCATCTCAAAGCAGTGATTCTCGCCCATCTTATTCGCTCCCCGCGTACCCGAGGTATGGAACTCGATGTCGAGTGCGACTCTGGCAGCGGCAAGGTCAGCATGACCGGAGTTGTGCCAATGCTCGGTACCGAAATCTGGGAGCGTGATATCAAAGCCGTCGTCTCCGAGGTCGAGGGTGTCTCCGAAGTGCATGTGCAGATCGGCGTCTGATTCTTCTAGTCCCTGACGGCATAACGGTAGATCAGGGAATTTCTCAATAATTGCGCAAAGTTTGTAGACCGGCTATAATTATACGGCAACGGGCAAGGTCTGAGATACCGTGTCGGACATTTCTGGTTGTTTGAGAAAGAAGGCTCGGAATGAAGGAAGGTATCGACTCTCTCTGGAAAAACGAAGATTACTGGGCGATCTGGTTCGGCTTTGCGATCATGGTTGGCGCTCTGCTGCAGTGGATTCCCAAAATCCCCAAGGTCGGCAAATGGTCCGACAACCCTCTGGACGCTTTCACGGTTGTGACGGATGGCGTGGTGAGCGGTACTACTTTGGTGCCGCTGCTGGCCCTCCTGATTGGCATGGCTCTCATGACCGTCGTCGGCGTGGCCTTCATGAAGACGGACAACATCTGGAAATACCTCTCCGGGTTCGCGGGCGTGTTCATACTGTCGTGCCTTGCCTACTGGATTGCCCACCAGACCAACGTTAAATACTGGGGGCTCAGCTATGCCATGTGGGCCCTGCTCGTAGGGCTACTGATATCCAACACTATCGGTACGCCGGGTTGGCTAAGGGCGGGCGCCAAGACGGAACTGTTCATCAAAACCGGCTTGGTTTTGCTGGGGGCCGAAGTCCTGTTCAAGAAGATTCTGAGTTTGGGCCCGCCAGGTTTGATGGTCGCATGGATCGTGACTCCCGTAGTGGTCATTTTCATGTGGCTGTTCGGCACCAAAAAGCTCAAGATGAAAAACAAAAAGTTGGTGATGATTATCGCCGCGGCTACTTCGGTCTGTGGTGTGTCGGCGGCCATAGCGACATCGGCCTCATGCCGGGCAAAAAAAGAAGACCTGACGCTGGCGGTGGGCATGACGTTGATTTTCACCGTCCTGATGATGTTCTTCATGCCGCTGGCTATCAAATACCTTGGAATGGACCCCATCCTCGGAGCGGCCTGGATGGGGGGGACAATTGACTCCACCGGCGCAGTCGTAGCGGCCGGCTCGATGCTCGGTCCCGAGGCCGAACAGGTTGCCGCCGTGGTGAAGATGATCCAGAACGTGTTGATCGGGCTGCTCGCTTTTATTGTGGCGATCTACTGGGTGACCTCCGTGGAACGCCAGCCGGGGGGACCGAGGCCGGACGCGATGGAGATCTGGTATCGCTTTCCAAAGTTCGTGCTTGGATTCGTGGCGGCTTCGCTGCTGTTCTCGTTTGTGGTGGTGCCTTCGATGGCCGGCGATGTCTCCGCGGTCGAGTCCACCGTTATCAACCCGGTGACCAAGACGTTCCGGGGCTGGTTTTTCTGCCTGGCGTTTACTTCGATCGGACTGGAGTCGAATTTCAAAGACCTGACCGGCAGAATGGAGGGGGGCAAGCCAATGTTGCTGTATGTAGTGGGCCAGTCGTTC
>JAAERE010000349.1 GCA_024230675.1 bacterium
CTTCGAGAACGGCTACGAGAACGTGATCGTGGTGGGCAGTCGTACGCCGACCTATTCGGCCAAGATGATGCAGGCCACTCTGCGTATGCTGGAGAAGTCAGACGTGGTTTTTGGTCCGACTCCTGAAGGCCGTTATTACACCATTGGCATGTCCGGCGACTGTCACATAGACCTCTCCGATTTCGACTGGAAATCCCCCAAGATCTACCGCGAAGTTGCCAAAGCCTTCACCGAAAAGGGCCTCTCCTGGTCCGAGCTGGAGATCTGGTACGCGATAGAAAGCTCCGACGAACTGGAGCTGATGGCCCGGGATATCAATCAATACCGTTTTGAGGGCGATGAGACGACGGCCCGCGAGACCGAACTCGTTATGGAACGTTTCATCTCCAAGCTGGGCTCTTGATGGAACGGCAGCTTCAGAAGCTCAACTGGATCATAGTCCGCGAGCTCGTTCCTGAGACAACAGACACCGTTATCTTTCCCGTGGGGACGCTTGAGGCTCACGGCTCGGCCTGCATAGGAACGGACAACTTCATTCCCGAGACAATCGCTGAAGGCGTTGCCGAACGTCTCAACGCGCTGATAGCTCCGACCGTTAACTATGGTGTTACCAAGTCGCTTTACCGCTACGGCGGCGGTTCGCTTATTAAGCCGGAAACCCTTCAGGCCTACGTCGGCGAGATCCTGGACTCCCTATACGACACCGGCTTCAAGAACATCATTCTGCTCAACGGTCATGGCGGCAACAATTCCGCGTTGAAGACCGTGGCTTTTGATTTTCACGCCGCTCGTAAGGCCAACATTGCCGTCATTCACTGGTGGGAGCTGTGCAGCGACATGACGACCGAGTTTTTTGGTCACCACGGCGGGCACGCCGGCACCGATGAAGCCGCAATGGTCCAGGCGGTTGATCCGGCGTACCTGGACAAAGACACCTACGATCCTGAACTGGCCTGGTGGTATCGTCCCGGCGCCGATGTTTATCCCATACCGGGTTCCATCCTGCTGTACAAAGAGAACGAGGGATACCCCGAGTTCGATGTTGAGCAGGCGAAGGCCTATCGGGGGAAAGTAATTGAGACGGTCGGTGATTTCGCCGAGTTGGTTCTCAAGCGCTGGCGCAAGTTCGGGCTCTGATCCTATTCGATTCTAATTCCTAGAAGCTGTCGATGTAGATGATTCTTATGCCTCGCGAGAAGGTCTCCGCCTCGCGACGATTAATCAGCAGATCCTTGGCAAGAACTTCCATTTCCAGATTGTTGGCGAACAACCACTTTACAGACAGGTTGAGGTAACCCCGACCCTTGCCCGATATCTCCGTATGGTCACCGCCGTCGTCGTTGAACGCCGCATCGTATTCCAGTAAGAGGGCCAGGTTGTAGTTGAAGGTGGCGTCGAAGCCTGCGAAGATGTTGACGTCCTTGTCATCGTCGCCTTTGTATTCCCTCGAGTAGTTGACTCCGAAATGCCAGCTCGAAGTCCATTTGTAGAAATAGAAGCTCCGACTGGTAACGGCATAAAAGCCGCGCGACTTGAAAACGAATCGGTCCCATCCGTCAACAAACGGTCCGTGACCCTGATCGGAAAAACCGACCGTGACGGCCGGGAAAACTTCCATCTCGTCGATAACCCGGAACTTGAGATTGAACGCAATACCCGGATTCCAGTCGGGGCTGTCGTTGGATACTATATCGATCCCGCCGTAGGAGATGCCGAGCATAAGTCGGTTGGACAAACCTATGTCCGTGTAGCCCAGGGCGCCGCCCTCGGCGTAAAGTCTCAGACCTATGTTGAAAGTGCCCCGTGGCAGTGTCCCGGCGGTTGGCAGATCCACCAGCGTGCGCGGGGGAATATCGTAAAGGGTGTGGCCGTTGTCAATTTCGTCCACCTGGGCGTGGGGGGCGGTAGCCAGAGAGAAAATAACAGCTATTGTTATTGCGGACGCGGATTTCCATTTCATGGCTCGTCTCCGATATGATTAGCCTCACGGCTTTCCTTGCCGACGGTTGCTGAGGATATTCCTTTTTATACACGGGAGTATATCCGCACGGATGAATTGAAGTCAAACTAAAAACCTACGGCGCACGTTGACCGCCGGCTCAGCCGATAATCGTGGCGTCAAGACACTGCTTTAGCCTCGCAGTGACTTCGCCTGGTCCGAAGCGGTAGCGCTTCTTCGAATCGGAAATCTCACTGACGCCAATGACTAGCTTTAGGGAGCTGGAGATGAATATCTCCTCGGAGCGAAGCATGGTCGAGAGACGTTCTGTTTTCTCAACCACCGGCAAGCGCAGACGACGCGCTTCCCAGAGTACTCTTTCTCGGGTGATTCCCTCCAGACAGCCTGCGGAAAGGGGTGGCGTGTATATCTTGCCCTTTTTCACCCAGAAGATATTGGCCGAGGTTACTTCGGCAATCTCGTTGTTCTCGTTGATAAGCAGCGCGTCGTCGCAGCCCGCCTGTCGGGCCTGCTTAAGTGCGGCCGCATGGATAGCGTACGAGATCGTTTTGATCCGTCGAAAAACCGAATCCTGGTCGACTTTCCAGTCGGACACATGAAGACGAAACGGCTCGGCCGGCATTTCGTGTGGTGAAGCTGAAAGGATCACCTGTGGCTTTCCCTGCACCCCGACCCAGCGAGCGGCCTCGCCGCTGGTGATGGTCAAGCGCAGCTTTTTGATGCGGCCTGGATGAGCTTTGATCGTAGTCTTCATCCAGCGCTCCAGGGTCCGTCGCGTGACGGGGATCTTGAGATCGATAATCGAGGCGCCCCGGAAAAGACGGTCGAGGTGTTCCTCGACGAACACTACCCGGTCCTCAATCGCCAGAAAGGTCTCGAAGAGGCCCTCGGCGTACAACAGGGCGTTGTCGAAGACTGAGACTTTGGCCTTCGACTCAGGCAGCCTTTTGCCGTTGATCGTCGTTACGGTCTTCACTCGGCGCGGCATTACAGATCCACTCCCACGGCTCGAAACAGGTTGAGCGCTTTCAATTGCATTTCATCAAATTCTTTTTCCGGTACGCTGTCGGCCACGATTCCGCCTCCGGCGTGAATGTAATACGTCCTTCCTGAATGCACCAGCGTTCGAATTGCTATGTTGAAATCAGCGCGGCCACTGCCCAGGTACCCGATACACCCGGTGTACACAGAGCGCGCGCAGGTCTCCAGTTCGTCGATAATCTCCACGGCCCGTCGCTTGGGCGCGCCCGTAATCGACCCCCCTGGCAGCAGCGCCCTTAGAACGTCCGTGAAAGATACGTCGTCTCTCACGCGGGCGGAGATGTCGGCCATGAGGTGGGTCAAGGAAGAAAATACATAGGCGCGAAAAAGCGAGTCTACCGTTATGGACCCTGTGCGGGCAATCTTCCCGAGGTCGTTGCGGACCAGATCGACTATCATAAGAAGCTCGGCGCGATCCTTCTCCGAATTCATTAGCTTCTCCATGTTGCTTAGCTCTTCAGCCTCATCCCGGCCACGCTCGATTGTGCCCTTTATCGGGGTGCTGGTAATGCGGTCTTTCTCCAGCAGAAACATCCGTTCCGGCGACGAAGACAATACCCGGTAGTCTCCGAAATTCATATAGGCGCCATAAGGGCAGGGGTTCAGTCGGCGAAGACGTTGATATACTTCGAACGGGTCGGCCTCGGTGTCTACGTCGAACCGACAGGTGAAATTGGCCTGGTAGATATTCCCCTCATGGATGTGCCATTTGATGCGCTCGATCCTCCTCAGATACTCCGCACGCGAGATCGCCGGCAGTATGTTTGGCGGCTGCTCGATCGGTTCGTCAACGCGGTCGACCGTTTTCGTAAGCTCTACCGCCAGCTCAGGTTCATCGTATGTGCCCGTCTCGTGATTGTATCGGAGCACCCGGTCATAGACGAAGAAGTGTGCCGACGGCGGGCCGGGGGACGTCTTGGTTGATTCTAGCCCCAGAAACGGCATGGCTGCCTCATAGCCGATGAAGCCTATCGCCGTCAGTTCGGGATCACCGGCGATCCGATTCAATTCGTCATAAAAGCCGACAGGATCTTCGTCCAGCGTAAGCTCTCGGATCGGATCTACCGCAATCAGCGACGTTTGCCCCCAGCTGCCCCGCGTAAGTGAAGAGTCCAGCCACACCGCTCCTCGGGCACCTTCAAGGGTCCGGAAGAGGTCGGCCGGGGGGAGGCTTACGTCGCAGTGCTTCTTAGATAAGTTTCTCACAGTTACTCGGCAAGCTAGAGACAGAAACGGCGGTGTCAAGCAACTTGTGGCCGGCGATTGACTTTCCCTGCGAATGCGTCGTGCTTGGTTCGATGGAAGCCTTCAAGCTAGTCGTCATGCCGTCCGCGATCATTTTCACCCTGAGCAGAAGAGTATCGGCTCGGAGAAGTTTCTGTTCTTGACGTTAGGTCAGGGAAAATCGCTATCGCCTTGGTTCAGTCTCTTCTCGGGCCGTGCCAGAAAAACATTTGCGCCATGGGAAAAACAGTTGCAGTGCAGGTGTGAACGAGATATTGCATTACGCAGACGGGGCTCACGCTCGGCAAAAACCTATTCAAAGCAGAGGCACTATACAAAACAGCAAAACGCCCGTTCGATAGTGATAACGGGGATGCCAGCTCAAACCACACATGCGACACGATAGCAGCCTGTGCAGGGGAGACAAGCCCTGGCAGGGCCGCTGTTGATACTTGGACTGATAGGGTATCTGATGTATATTATGATGTACGGTTCGTTGTTCCAATGACCGGGGTTGGATCGCAATCAGGTGGGACGCCGCTAACTAGTTGTACGACAATGTTATAGCATGGGCGACGAGACGTCTTTATATTGGAACTTTTGGGCACCTTCCGGGTACTATTATTAGAACCAGCAAGCAAAGGTACGGCATGAGAAAACCTACGGACAAAGAAACTGATTTTGCGCTGATGAAGGCTATCCAGAAGGGTAACATGGTGGCGTTCAATACCATGGTTAACCGCTACAAGGACAGGCTCATGAACGTGATCGGCCGGATGCTTTCCTCGCAGGAGGAAGCTGAGGATATTGTCCAGGAAACGTTTGTACGGGTGTATCAGCACCGGCAGTCGTTTAACTTTCAGCATTGTTTTTCAACCTGGATTTACACTATCTGCCTCAACCTGGCCCGCAACGAACTTAGGAAGAGAAAACGCGCCCGTCATTATGACATAACCGAGATGAAAGGCAACGAAGCCGAGTTGGCCGTTGATCCGAAAATCCCCTCCCGGCTTCCCGAGGTTATCGCTGCGGCGATTGAATCTTTGCCGGAAAAATATCGGATGGCTTTTATGCTTCGGGATGTACAAGAGATGCCTTACGAGGAAGTGGCCCAGATACTTGACGTTCCCCTCGGGACCGTAAAGTCCCGTGTCAACCGGGCCCGACTGATGCTGCGCGATAAGTTGAGACCTAGAATGGAGGAACAGAATGCGTTGTCGAAAAGTACGCTCCTTGCTGTCAATCTATTGTAACGAGGAGTTGTCCGGTCGGCAGCAATTGAACGTTCGAGAGCACCTGGCCGGATGCGCCGCCTGTCGGCGCGAAGCAGCCGCATACAAATCTCTACGCGAGGCTTCTCAGGAGATGCCCCGTATGCAGCTCTCGGATGATTTTAATACCCGTCTGCTCAACAGGATCGGTCAGGAACGGTTTGCCGAAACGCGAACCAGGGCCTATATGCCGAAACGGGCGCCGATGTTTCGCTGGAGTCTGGCAGTGCCGGCGCTGGCGACTACCGCTCTGATTCTGTTTACGGTGGTTAGCCTCATGATGCCGGGTGTCGATGAACGGCCTTTGCAGTTGGCGGGGAGCCCCGATCAGTCGAACGATCTTTATCAGACGGTGGAACCGACCAACAACCCGAATATGACGGCCAACCTTCAGAAGAACTGGTCGCTGGATCGGCAGGTAGCCCAGGCAGAACGGATCAATAGGCTGTCCAATCACCTTACCGGCAATCAGGGGTTCAGCACGAATCATCTTGCCGGCACCAGTCTTCAGGTTCCGGCCGGGTTCAACCGGCGCGCACCCTACAACGTTTTTTACTACCGCGTACGTCCCGTGATTCGGGTTTACGAGTCTTCCGGAACAGCCGGCGCACGGGAGGGCGAAAAGGTATACTGAGATGCTAACGGCTTTTGATCGGACCGCCAGGAGATTGTCACTTACGCTTCTAATGGCGGTCTTTTTTTCTCCAATCAGTTTTGCTGCTGACAGCTCCTTGACTCACCTCGAGGAGGGTCTCAACGATCTCGTCTATCGCATCTCTCGCTCGGTGGTGACCGTCGAGGCCTCGAACCGGTACGCCGCGGGCGCTTATCAGGACGCAGCCCGCGCGGGTCTTCAGAGCACCGTTTCCTCCGGGATTGTCATTGATTCCGCCGGCCGCATCCTGGTGTCGGCCGGGGCGGTGCTGGGAAAAGATCGCATAACTGTTACTGGCGCGGGCAGGACCAGCGATGCCCGTGTCGTGGCCATTGATTATCAGAGTGAACTGGCCCTGCTCCAATCCACAGCCGTGGTCGGCCGATCGGTCCGAGTCTCTGATCGTCAGACCTGCGCCGGTCAGATGGTCGTGGCTATGGGCAACGCCTACGGTGTGCGCTCGACTCCCTGGCTCGGCTTCTGCGCCGGTGTCCGCGACGACGGCATGATGCAGTTCTCCGTGCCCACGGCCTCGGGAACCATCGGCGGCGGCGTTTTTGATATGTCCGGCGAGCTGCTGGCCGTGGTTGTCGGTGGGATGGGCGTAGACAGGGAAGTTATGGTCGCCCTGCCGGCTTACCGGATTCCCGAGATTGCCCGCCATCTGGTGACGGTCGGCGACCGGCCGTCCGGTTTTGTCGGCATCACCTCTCAGGAAATAGAAATCATCCCGGGGATTCCGATTCCTTATCCGACCAAACTGGCCACAGCCGGCGGTCGCGTTGCCGAAACAATCAATCGGGGCATTGTGGTTACCGCCGTGATCCTCGGATCGCCGGCGCATCGGGCCGGACTGCAAACCGGCGACCTTGTTTTCGCTTTTGATGACGTGGCGGTGAATTCGGCTCCCGGGCTGGCTTCTCTGGTACAGCAGAGCATGCCCGGCAAAAGAGTGTCGGTCGAGCTGCTCCGGCAAAACCAGTATCTTGACCTGGGGCTGGTAATAGGCTCCAAGCAGCTTCGGCCGGTTGCAGCAGCCCGCAGTCCATGGCCGTCCTTGGATGACGCGCGTGTGGATTCCTTGATGCACGTTATCGATTTCCTGAAACAGGAGATCTCCCGAGTCGAGGGGCTCCTCATCAAACTCAGGTAAGTTTAGATTTGCCAACCGAGGCCGCCTGTTCGTACATTCCCCTGATGAATCTTAGCCTGGATGTAGACAGCTTCAGGACACGTCTCGAGTCTTTTGAGCCCGAGTCGTATGCGTTTTCAAGGGCGATTGCCTTTTACTCCGCCGCGATAACACTGGCCGATGACCCCCTGATGACCACCGCTATGCGTGCCGGTCTTCGACGGGGAGTTGCCGGAGAACAGCTCTATGAAGTCGTCCTTCAGTCTTACCTGTTTCTGGGCTTTCCGCGCATGCTGATTGCCGCCGACAGCCTCAATAGGGAGATCCCCGATTTAGAACTGCCGCGACCGCCGCTTGAGATCGCCGCCGATGAGACCCGTGAGTGGATAGATCGAGGCGTTGAATTGTGTAAAGAAGTGTACGACAAAAACTACAATCTTCTGAAGAGTCGGGTCGAAGGCATGGCGCCGGAGATTTTTCGGTGGATGGTCTTTGAAGGCTACGGCAAGGTGCTTTCCCGACCCGGGCTGGAGATAGTTGATCGCGAAATGGCTATTGTCGCCTGTCTCATTATGGAAAACCGACCGTCACAGCTCTACTCCCATATGCGCGGCGCCCTTAACGTCGGCGCCCATCCGGAGCTGCTCGCGACTGTGGTTGCGGATATTGGCGAGTCGGCCGGCGAGGGACACCAGACGGCGCAGGACATCCTCAGCAGGCTGGGGATAGGATGATGCGGAAAGTACGGCGGAGCCTCCTGATTGTTCTGGGCGTGATCCTTCTATCGGCCTTCGGGGCATATCTGTATTACTTCCAGTTTGGCGGCCTGGAAAGCCTGGTTATCGGCAAGATAAATGATGCCGTGGGCGAGAACAGCCCCATCAGCGTAGACATAGGAAACATCCGGGGGAGCCTCCTGGCCGGAGTTGTGTTAGAGGATATCTCTGTCCACTATCAGGACTCCACTACGGAGTCGAAAATCCTTTCGGTAGAGAGGGTACTGGCCCGGTACTCGCTGGCCAATCTCTGGCGGAAGCAATACCTTTTCGAGGAATTATATATCGACAGTTTGACGCTGATCGCTTCCCGGGACGCCGAGGGCAACTGGCTCATACCCCTGCCGAAAGGGACGGGCGAGGGGGCTTCCGCACCGCTCCTGCTGGGAGTCGATGATCTCCGGTTCAACAATGCCAACCTGACTATTGTCTCGCCCGAGGATGTGTTGTCGGTGGAAGACCTGACGCTGACCGGCTCCGTCGAGGCCGGGGACAAGCTATATTCCGCCGAGATCAAACACCTGAGTTTCCTGGCCTCACCGGCGGGTCTGCACGTTAGCGACTGCTCCGGCAAGGCTACTTTTTCGGACGACAATCTCGTATTCCAGGATCTGAACATACGCCACGGGGATACTCACGTGAAGTTGAGCGGCGTTGTATCCCTGGACGGGCTCGAGGGTTCGGTCCAGCTGGCGGTGGATCATCTTGATATGGCTGAAGTATCTGAGGTGATCGGCGCCAGGCTCTCAGGACTGTTGGACCTCAACGGAGCCTTGACGTTCGACAAGGACCACATCGGCGGCCAGGTCAGCATCGGCGGCAACTTTCTTTTTGCCGATCTCGGCAATCTGTTCGCTGATTTCAGCTTTGCGGACAAGGTTCTCACGGTTGATACACTGTACGGCACAATCCTGGGGGACTGTGCGGTCGACGGCAGAGCTGGAGTCGACTTCAGCGGTCCGACCGAGTTATACCACCTGGATGCCGACATAAAAAACTTCAGCCTGGATCAAATCGTCGAGAACAGCTTCGCATCCGATCTGACCGGCCGCATCCGTATGAACGGGCAGTCGTTCAAAAACGCCGACCTGCTGTTGTCTCTGGAAGTGGACATGTTTGAATCTACTTTCGATGAGTATCCCATGCACGGTGTGGCCGGAGCCATCGACATCACCACCGACTCGCTGCGCTTTCCGACGCCCCTGCGAGTGGACTATTTCGAAAACAGCTTCTACGTAACGGGAGTGATAGACTACGACGAGGATATGTCGCTGGAGGTTACCGCCCATCTGCCGAATCTCGATCGCTGGCGCGGCAAGCTGTTTGTCGATCAACCGGGCGGCCGGGGGGCGGGGTACGCTACTCTGACCGGGGCCACCGTTGATCCCGACCTCGAAGGCTGGTTTGTCTCCGATTCGCTGTGGCTGTACGGGCTGGTGGCCGATAGCTGCTACACGACGTTCAGCATCGACGAATTCCTGACCGGCCGCCAGGGCGCCGTGCGGGTCGATTTGCTTAAAGGCTCCGCCTGGGACGTCCCCTACGACACCGGTCTGGCCCGCCTGCGGTTGGACTCGAATCTTGTCTATATTGATTCCGTCCGACTTACCAGTCAATATTCCACCCTGGCGGCGCGCGGCAAACTGGATCAGGGCGCTTATCCTCAACTTCTGACCTTCGATACTCTGTCGCTAACAGTGCTGGAACGGGATTTCTACAATCGCGCGGAGTTACTGGTAGCTATTGATTCAAACGGCTTCGATTTCAGAGAGACCTCCATAGGCAAGGCATCGGCCGCCCTGACCGCCGACGGGCGCGTGAACTATGACGAAACGATGGACCTGTTGGTTACCGTCGAGGATATCCCTATCGCACCCTGGCTGCACCTGTTCGATCAGGAATTGAAGATGGACGGTTACCTGTCGGGCCGGGGAGAACTTGGAGGCGCTTTTGCGGCCCCCGAGTTTGAGGTCGCCGGATCCATAGACTCGATGGTATACGAGGGCCTGTTGCTGGGCGATCTTTCCATCGATGCCGGTTACACAGATCGGGAGGTAACTATCGACAGTCTGCTTATCCGGTCCGACCCGGGTCGATATCACGCTGCCGGCACGTTTTTCGCCGATCTCTCATTTACCGCCGACAATCTCGAGCGGCTCCCCGAGCTGCCGTTCGACCTTAGCGTTCAGGCCTCGGATACACGCTTTGATCTGGTCAGCCTGTTCCTGCCGTCGGTGGAGGACATGTCGGGCGATTTCCTGGCCGACTTCCAACTCTCGGGCACGCCGGGGGCGCCTCACCTTGACGGGGAGGCGTATATTAAGAACGGACGGTTGAAGTACTTCGATCTGGCGGATACAGTCAAGACCGACTCCGCCGGTGTTACCATGACCGACAACCGGATAGTCATCGATCACATCGAGGCCTACGTTTACGACGAGAAGAAGAAACGTAACAGCTATGCCATGATCGAAGGAGAACTGACGATCAGGGCCCTGGACTCTCTCTATTACGACATCGAAATATCTGTTCCGCGAGAGATGCCGTTCAAATACGAACTCGACGACATCGAAGGCAGGGTAGAGGGCGATATACAGGTCACCGGCGATACGCCGCCGCTCGTCACGGGCGACCTGACCATGATCTATACTCGCTATCGGGCTGAATTCAGCACCGAAGAAACCGGCTCGCCGCTCATGATGGCCCTTTCCGGGGAGAATACCTGGGATCTGAACCTTAACATTGACATCCTGTCAAATTACTGGATCAAAAACCGGGATATCGACGCCGAGTTTTCGGGGTTCATGAATCTAATCCGTGAGGACGGCCAGTATCGATTCGTAGGGGAACTGGAGATTCTAAAGGGTCGCGGCTTCCTGTTCGAAAAGACGTTCCGAATCCAGCCAAACAGCCGCGTCACGTTCGAGGATATCGAATACCCCAACCCGCGTCTGGATATAGTGGCAACCACCCGTATCCCGGTCTCCGGCTTTGCAGGGGAGGAGGAACGCAGCGAGGTGGAGCTGAGCATTCACGTGGGCGGTACCCTGGAGAAGCCTGAGTTCGGCGTGGAACAAGGCGAGGGC
>JAAERE010000350.1 GCA_024230675.1 bacterium
CGCTGCCACATCCGGCGACTTCTGGTAGTTGTCGTCTTCTACCCCGCCGCTCGGCGCTTGATCTCCAATCGCAGACGTCGCAGCGCCACGCCGGGCCCTTTCAGCGGCTGGGGGGACCGGGGTCGGCATACTCATAGGCTCCATGAGAACGTCCGATTCCTCCTCGGACTCTCGCATCGGCACTGGGGCCGGTGCTGACACGGAGCCCGGCTCTTCCTTCTTCTCCACCAGAGTCGGCTTGGCAACATCCTGGTCTACCTTCTCCTCGGCGATCTCCTCGGCGGCCTCGAAGTCGTCCCTATACCCGGCTTCAGAGGGCGACGACTCTCTCTCTGTCTCGTCCGATGCCGGCAGAACCAGCTCGCCGCTGTCTCCCGTCTCCGGCGTGCGCTTGTCGCTCGTTGATTCCGTTGGGAGAACCAGATCGTCGGGGCCGAATATGTCGTCCTGATGAAGACCGATAAACACTAAAACGGCAGCCGAGGCGGCCACGGAGGTGACTTTCCACCAGAGGCCCCTGATCCTGCGTTCAGAGCCGCCGGATATGTCCGTAACCTCGGTTCCCTCCTCCAAGCTCTGCTCAATCTTTTGAGCGGCCTTCTCGAAATAGTCATCGCCTTCAAGACCGCTGTGCTCTGCCACCAGCCGGTCCAGCTCCTTGAGTTCGCTGAGATGTCTTCGGCACTCCTCGCAACTTTCGAGATGGTCCGCTATCGCCCGGGTTTCCTCGGTTGTCAGTTCCCCATCAAGGTAGGCCGACAATCTGTCTTTGAAATATCCGTGATCCATCGTTCTCCGACGTCTCTTTCCTCTACGTTATTCCAGCAGATCTTTCAGAGCCTCGGTCAACATTTTCCGGGCTCGGTAAAGTCGGGAGTCGACCGTCCCGGGAGGTATCTTCAAGTGACTGGCGATCTGACTATAATCCAAATCCTCGAAATGCCGCAGGACAAAAACCGTTCGATACTTTTCGGGGAGGGCTTTCAGAGCCTGGTAGAATCGCTTTTGTCCCTCGGAGTCCAGCAGCCGGCCAAGCGGCCCCAGTTTCCCCGAAGGCGCGTCAAAGCCCTTTTCTGTTTTTGCCTCAAGAGATTCCGCCTTACTGCCTCTGGTCATCTGATTGTAGGCAAGATTGCGGGCTATGGTTGAAAGCCAGGGGTAGAAATCGTACCCGGTTCGAAAAGTCTTGATAGCCCCGTGAGCCTTGATAAACGCCTCTTGCACAATGTCCTCGGTCTGGTCAAACGACCCCGTCAACCCGTATATAAAGCGGAAAAGCCGCTTCTGGTGCCTCCTGATAAGAACGCCGAACGCCTTCTTGTCGCCCAGTTGTGAAGCCTCAATGAGTTTCCGCTCAGGCGTTTTCGGCTCCTCCTGATTTACCCCGGACGGCCGTTTTTCTTCCCGATTCATTGTCATCTTCAGGTGGATTGTGGCGGTGCCATGAGACTCAGGGCCAATTGCTCCAGGGCCAACCGTGGTTTCTGGCGACCCCGCCGCAGGGCGGCATCGACCCGAGCTACCTCAAGTATGGCATATTCTAACTGGCGATTGTTGAAACTTTCCGCCTGCTGACGGAATTTCGGCGCCAACCACCTTCGGTAAGGCTCCAGGGACTGGCCGTTTTTCACCAGATAGAGAGAGACAAAGTGTTGGCCCAGAAAGAACAACGCGCCGGTGGGCGAATTGCCTTCCGCCAATAAGTTTCTGATGTGCTGTAACACTCGCGCGCGATGGCGCCCGACAATTTCATCGGCCAGCTCAAAGATGCTATACACCTGGTAACCGGAGGTGACCGCGCGCACATCCTCAACGGTCACGCTCTGACCGGACTCCTTGAAGTCTATGATCTTGTCGATTTCTACTTCCAGCGCTCCCCGATTGCCCGCGATCAACCCTACAAGGATAGTCACCGCGTCTGTCTCGATTGAAAGTTCGGCCTTTGTCAGTTTGCGCTGGATCAAAACAGCGGTTTCACGAGGGTTCATCCGTCCGAACTCAACGGCCTCCGCCGCTTTGCCCACCTTCTTGAGAAAGGCTGAGCTGCGCTTGGGCGTCTTGGAACCGGGTGAACTGAGAATGACGATGCGGTTTGGGTCGGCCGGCACGAGCATTTTGAGCACTCGATCCACTTCGGTTGGCTTGAATTTCTGAAAACTGGAGACGGCAAACACTTGGCGCTCTCCCAGCATCGGATACACCGAGAGCTGGGCCAGCAGATCGCTGCATTTGGTTTTCTTACCGTCGATTCTGAGGAAGTTGACCGCGGCCTGTTTATCGGGGAGGAATTGACGAGCGACGTACCTCTGAGCTTCGACAATCCGGTAATCTTCGGACCCGTAGAAATAGTAGAGAGGCTTGAAATTTCCGGCCGAAATGTCTGTAAACAACTGCTGGGGCGTCATGCCGATAGTATACCAGCGCGACGCGGAGAGGGTCAACCTAAAAGGAGATCGTTGGCGCTGTTGTTGGCGCTGGGCACCCATTCCAGAGAGAAACGATACTTGTTGCGATATCCGGCCGCTTTTTCCAGAAGATGGTCGAACTCCTGACGTCTTGTCCCCCGACCGTTGACCTGGTTGATGACGTTGAGATTGTCACCGTAAAGCTGATAGGTCTGGTTAGAGAAGTACTTCTGATTGGAGTCGATAAATTCCAGCAAGGCCAGCAGTGAGGCCAAGTCGCTGTGATCCCTGTCGACCGCCGCAAAGGGGGCCTTAAACCGAATGCCGACATCCGGGATATAAAACATCACGACAGCAGACTTGCCGTCGTTCATGTTATCCAGTTCGCAAGCTCCAAAGTAGCATTCCATAGACTCCATCAAAGGCAATTGCCGTGCCCTCGAGACCGGAGGCCGGGAATTACAGATAATGCATTGCAGGAAAGGCAGATAGGTCAAGCAGGCCGATTTCTCCATCTCGGCGCTGTGCAAGCCGCTTCACAAATGATGACTCCGAGCGAGATAACCTGCCGGCCTCCTCCCGTCCGAACGGTCATCTGCCGCAAAACAAATGGACGATGGTTCGCCCTCTTCTTCCGACCAGCGACTCCGCATCAGGAGAACCATCATCCTCTCTACTGTACCCACTCAGGCAGCCCCCTCGTTCGGTGCAGATTACTGCTCCAGTAATATAGCCAACCCCACTGACATATAGTGTCAGTGCTCTCGGGGTATTTGTCTGGATTATGAGAAAACGCGGATTGGTGTCCCGGTCCGCCCGGGGCCGCAACTACTGGCAGGGTGGCAAGGGCGAGAGAGTCAGGAACTGGTTGTCGATTATGATCGACAAGTCGGTGATGTCCAGGACGCCGGTGTTATCCAGATCTGCTTCCCCAACACAACAGAGGGGCGCCAGTGAAAGGAATAAGTGGTCGATCAGCGTCTGGATATCGGAAATGTCCACAATGTCCAGAACATCGCAGTCAACATTGCCGGTGAAGCCGACGCAGCACCCCTCACAAACATCGCCGACATCGTTACTGTCGGCATCAAGTTGATCGGGATTGTAGACTCCCGGACAGTTGTCCACGTCGCCGCAAATCGAGTCGCCGTCAAAATCGTTGTGGATATCCAGAGGGCAGACATCGCAGGAGTCGCCAATGTCGTCGCCATCGGAATCCGCTTGCAGGGGATTGAATATCTCCGGGCAGTTGTCGCAGGCCGTCCCCACGCCATCGGTGTCGGGGTCCTCCTGGAGCGAATTGGCTGTATCCGGACAGTTGTCCACGTCGGCACAGAAACTGTCACCGTCGATATCGTTGTCCGCATCCAGGGGGCAGACATCACAGCTGTCTCCGAGCAGATCCAGATCGGAGTCTTCCTGAAGTGGATTGTAATCGGAAAGACAGATGTCGATAGTATCGCAGATACCGTCCTCGTCCTGATCGGCGCAGTCTCCTGTCACCAGCGCCACAAAAGCATCGGCGTTACCGCCTATGGAACCCTGCAGCGCCCGCTTGATCGGAAAGTCAGCCGATACGGTCTGGCCGACGATGTATGCGAAGCTCTCTTCGGCGTCGACTACCAGATCATAGGCTTCATCGTTGTCGGTCCCGCCCAGATAAGTTCCGTAGTCCAGGCCGCTGCCAGCCGCGTTGAAGCGCACTACCGCCACATCAGTTCCCCCGCTCACGGCCGGCTGAAAGGCGCTGCTGACCGGGAAGTCTGGCGAGTTCGTGTGTAGAGCGACGAAAGCGCGGTCGCTGGTATCGACACCTATATACCCGCCGTATTCGAATTCCTCACCGCCCAGATAGGTACTGTAGATTTGTGAAGACCCGGCGGCGTTGAATTTGGTAACAAACAGGTCCGTGTAACCCTTGAGAGTGCCTTGGATGTGATTTGCTGTTGGAAAGTTCGTCGAGTAGGTCTGGCCGGTAACGTAAATTGAGCCGTCTCCACCCACGGCGATATCGCTGGCATATTCAGCCTTGGTGCCGCCCAGATAGGTACTGTATGTGAGGGCGGTACCCAGAGAGTTTACCCTGGTTATGAAAGCGTCGGCATGCCCTGTCAAGGTCAATTCGTTCTGGAACTGGTTAACTTTGGGAAAGTTCGATGAGAATGTGTAGCCCGTGACCAGAGCGCGGTTAGAAGCATCGACAGTGATCGCCTGACCGATGTCCGTGCCGGTTCCGCCCAGATACGTGCTGTAACTGAGCGCCGAGCCGCCGCTGTTGATTTTGCATACAAAGGCGTCAAAGCCGCCGGCACTGCTGTCCTGGATCGGCATAACCGTGGGGAAGTCGGTCGAGAGAGTGTAGCCTGTCACAAAGGCGTTGTTGCTGGCGTCGAGAGCAATATCCCAACCATAATCGGCGTCCGACCCGGCGAGATAGGTTCCGTAAACCATAGAGCTGCCATCGGCGCTCAACTTGACCGCAAAGGCGTCGGCTCCGGAATCCGCAGGCATAATTGGACCGGCCGTGGGGAAGTCCAGAGAGTTGGTGCGACCCACCAGGTACGGCGAGCCCAGATCATCGACGGCGATCCCGTAGGCGTAGTCGGCGTCGGCGCCGCCTATGTAGCTGCTGTATATGAGCGTCTGATAGTCAGCGGAATACTTGGAAACGAAAGCGTCCCAGGTGCCGCCTGCAATAGTCCCCTGATAAGCATTGGTATCGGGGAAATCGGCCGAGGCGGTGGCTCCTGCGACATACACGTTCCCCGCCGAGTCGAGCGCCGTGCCATAGCCGGCGTCGCCGGACCCCCCACCCAAAAAGGTGCAAAACGAGAGAACCGGGTCAATAACCAGGGGCAGACTGCTGATGTAGGCGCCCTCCAACTTGAAGCCAAAACTATTGTCCGAGCGCAACTCGAAAACGGCCGGTATATCGCGCACGATATTGCCGACTTTTTGAGACACCACGGGATGCTTCTCAACAATGTCGCCCCATTCGGTGCTTACTACGAGGTCCCCGTCCGCGTTGATACTCAGCGACTGAACGCCGTCGTAGCGCAGCTGAATCTGCGAAGGATCGGCTCCGGGCGCCACGAGGAAGTCGTACTCGAGAGACTGGCGATTACCGTAATAACATAGAGAGATCCCGCGGTAGACTTCTTCCACAACAACGGCGCCGTAGCTCGGGACGTTGACCGACCATTTCGAGGGATCGTCACCAATAAAATAGTTCGCACGTGAGGCCGCCTCCCCCTGAGGCCCGACGGACAAAGAAGGTTCCGCTCCGACAAAGCTGGTCTTGACCATCAAGTAGTCTACCGGATCGCTGCCCTGGCCGCCTCCGTCACCCGCACTCGAGTCGTGCCTGGGCAATGAGCGGTGAGGAGGGGACTGTCGATAAAAGGCCGAGTAAACGCCGTCGTCAGCAAACCAAACCGTCACTCCGGCACCGTCAGCTCGATACCGCACGGCCTCAGACCATTGCCCGACATTCTCCGTAAAAAGAACTGCGGGCGGTTCAGCCGACGGAACGTAAGCGGGCGTGCCGCCTTGGCCCGTCGAGGACGAAGGTAATTGAGAGGGCAATCTACCCGAGAACGAGACAGAGAACACCGTGGCTGTGATAACTGCCGCAAAAAATGCGATTTTCAGGCGGGGCGCTGATGTCTTACTCATGCGTGCTCGTGAACCAAGGCTGTTACGGATTGTGGTATGTACTTTTTCGGCAACGCTTCCCTGGCAAGTGTAATATAAAATCCCAGAGAATCATTGTCAAGCACGTAGTCGCTTCCGAACCGGATCAATCCGGACAGACCGCGCCGGCTCCTTCCGTAAGAACCTCGGACTTCGTCTCCAGCAGACGATCTCCTGTTGCTCAACATCGTTTCGCATTCCGGCGGCTCGCTTGATTTGCAGCCTTCGGCTCCATCTGGCCTGTGAAACGATGGATCGTCTGGTCGGATATTGGATGTTTGTCTACATTGCGTTAAGATAAATAATCGGCCGATCGACGGAATTATTCAGTAGCAGAAGGAGGCAATGTTGTCTCCTGGACGACTGCTTTCGCCTCGGAACAGCTGTCGCAGGTCCGGTACTTGAGGTGGATGGCCAGTATTGCCAGAACCATCACCGCCGTCGTCAAAAGAGATGCTTCCAATCCGAATTCACCTCCGGTCACAAGATCATTCCCGACCGGCTCGAAAGAGAAAATCCCCTCAAACTCAAGGCCGCTTACCGGAGAGCCGAAGACGGCGCCCTGAAACAGGTTCCAGGTGAAGTGTAGGCCGATGGGAAACCATAGGCTACGGCGATGAACGTAGTAGATTCCGAGCAGGAGACCGGCCAGGAAAATGTTGATAAGGGCCACCCAGGACAGGTTGGGATTGGCGGCGTGAAAGGCGACAAAAACCACGCTTACCAGGACCAGGGCCAAATATCTGTGGGCCGATTGCAGCAGGTTGTTGAGCAGATAGCCACGCATACTGATTTCTTCGCCAAAGGCCACCATCACGCCCAACGCTACTTGTAAGCAGATCGCCTCAATAGGGAAGCTCAAGGCCCCAACTACTATCTGTCCTGAACTCCACAAGATCAGGAAGATAAAGCCTATCAGACCTATCCCCAGAAGCATTCCCGTAAGTAAGTCGCGCTTTTCTTGAGAGCCAAAATGAAAGCCCAGAGATCCCATTGACCTCCGATCCAAACCGAATCGGAACAGCCAGACTAACAGAACTGTCACGGCCAGAGTAGAGAACTGGATAAGTAATCCGGTTGTCGATACCATAGCGAAGTTAATCTCGAACTCGCTGCCGATCCCCAGGGCCAGAAAGACCACAATCCCCACGACCGAACTCAAAACGATGTAGGCCAGTAGAAACAGAAGCCCCCTGAGCCAACCCTGGGCAACTGTTGGTGGTTCTTCAGCGGGAGATGATGGAATTACAGGAGGGGCTGAATCGTTCATGAGCTTCTCTCCCCTATCTCTTGAAACAATCTTTCGGCAAAACGGTCGGTCATGCCGGCAATATAGTCGGCCACCACGATCGGCCGGTCTTCGGTCTGAAGCATTTCCCGGAATCTCAGGGGCAGGAGGCCGGTGTTCTCGGTCAGGCGCTGGAATAGCGACGTTAGAATCAGCCGTGCCCGGTCGGAGTGTTCCTGAAGACGTGGATGGCGATACAACTTCACGAAAAGCACGCTTTTCAGTTCGGTGACTCTCGCGGCGATCTTCTCAGAGTAGCCGCAAACCCGCTTCGGCGCCCGTCTGACAGAATCGACGTCAGAGATGCTAAGGGAATTGATCCGGAGCTGCGTTTCCGACAGCAGATCGGTGGCCACGCAGTTAATCAGATAACGGACAAGCTGGCGGCGCTTCTGGTCGTCATCAAGATTCAAGAACTGAGAGTCCGAAAACGAGAAACCTTCAAAAGAGCCGACCGGCTTCCATACGGCCAGAGGTTCGATGTCCTCCAGGCTGATCAGACCGGAGTTGAGCCCGTCGTCGATATCGTGAGCGTTATAGGCGATCTCATCGGCCGTATCCACCAGCAGAGCTTCCATCGTCGGCCAGGGATGATGGTCAAACTCCGGATTCGTCGTTGTTGTCCTGGTCTCGTGTTTGGCGATGCCTTCCCGCACTTCAAAAGAAAGGTTGAGCCCGGGATGCTCGGGGTAGCGCTGCTCCAACAGGTCAACGATACGCAGTGACTGCCGGTTGTGATTGAAACCGCCGTGGTCTTTCAGCAGTTCGGCCAGAACATCTTCGCCGGAATGGCCGAACGGAGTGTGACCGAGATCGTGCACCAGAGCGATAGCTTCGGTGAGGTCCTCGTTAAGCTTAAGATTCCGGGCTAGCGAGCGGCTGATCTGGGCTACCTCGATTGAGTGCGTAAGGCGGGTCCGGAAATGGTCGGCCTCATGGGGCAGAAACACCTGGGTTTTGTACTCCATCCGACGAAAGGCGGCTGAGTGAATGACACGATCCCGGTCTCGCTGGAAGGCGGTGCGGAGAGGGTGTTCTTCGAGCGGATATTCTCTTCCCCGTGACTCTGCCGCCAAGGCTGCATAACCGGCCAGCTTCTCTCGTTCCTGCCGTTCAATCTCCTGTCGACTATTTAAACTCATCAGCGCCTTTCGAGGTCCGCCGCGAGGAACCGTAGGCAAAAGACACCGTGTGCGAAAAACCCAGCACCGGGTGAACGGAGGTGGCGTAGGTCAGGCTACCCGAAGGAATGTTAACCTCCAAGCCACCACCAAATTCCATCGGAGAGGTGGAAACGCCCCAGAAAAAGGAACCACGTCTGGAGAGGCGGATAATCTGTCCCAGACCAAATCGAGGCTTCTGGAGGTCCTCCAGCGTTACGCGGCCGGAAACCGAGTAAGCTTCCTTCCCCACCAATTCCGCATACAGTCCATAGACCGGTTGGATTTTGTCGCTGTAGTCGGTCAGGGCCGGGCGGGTAAGGTTGTCCGCTGTTGCCGCAAGGAGCAGTCGACGATATCGATAGGAGAGTCCAATCCCGGCCGTCACGGCTCGAAGTTGACCGTAGTTGTTGCCCAGTTGTACCTGCATAGCCGAAACCGAGGCCGCGACGCTGAGAGAATCGTAGTGAAAAGCAAGAGAACCTTTCAAGAGTTGCTCGGCGTAGAGCTCGGTTTTCCCGAATTGGGAGGCACCAACAGCCACGGTCAACTGTCGCCACCGTGCAGCTGTGGCCAGGAAGAGATGATCCAGGTCGGCCAGTTCAAACCTGCGGTTGTAACCGCCTTCGAGAGACCAGTCACCGGGAGCCAGCCCCCGGGTGGGTACGTTCACTTGCCAGGCGGCAGAGGGACGCGAGAGCGATACCGTCCGTCCCATGCCCGTTCCTCGCGGCGTGATAAGCTCGAGCGCCTCTGCACCGGAAGCTAACAGGCTCACCACCAGAATGAATATGACGCAGGCAAATCTCATGGCTTACCGGGCTATGACAACGGTTGTTTTGAGGGACTCGATCCCCGAAGCTTCGAAATAGATTATATATATCCCTATCGGCAGCCGTTCGTGCGAGCTGTTCGTACCGTCCCAGGTATATTCATCCGTATAATGGGAGGCGACCAGATCATCCTCGAAAGTCTTCACGAGCCGTCCCATCTTGTCGTAGATTTTAAGCGTATACGAGTCGGCCTCGGGGCGAGAAAGCAAAAGCACGGCCTCGTCGTCGCGCCCGTCGCCATCGGGCGAAATAACCCTCGGATTCACTTCAATCCCAAGACCTGATTTGTCATCGGTCGCAAACTGTACGCGGTTGGTTTCGCCGGGAGTGCCTCCGGCGTCATAGGACCGTCCCCAATCGCCGGCCCGGTCGCCCGATTCGGCGCGTGCCCAGGTGTGGTTATCTTCGAATATCTCGGAGTAACTGAAGCGATCCGCC
>JAAERE010000351.1 GCA_024230675.1 bacterium
CAGATCATGCAGTCCATGCTGATACGGCTGAATATGCGCTACTGGCAGATTCCGCAGTTCATTCTAATACGACACAATACGCTATACTGGCAGATTCCGCAGTTTTAGCAGATCATGCAGTCCATGCTGATACGGCTGAATATGCGCTACTGGCAGATTCCGCAGTCTTAGCAGATCATGCTATATATTCTGATACGGCCCGAGTTCTTGCCGATGCAGATGGAGATACTAAAATACAAGTAGAAGAAAGCCCAAATGACGACATCATCCGTTTTGATATGGCAGGTACGGAGTTTTTCCGCATGGATAGCGGTCGCTTAGAAGTGCTAAATACAGGAGGCAGCGTGTTTATAGGTGAAGGTGCAGGCCTAAATGATGATCTGTCAAACAACTATAATGTATTTATTGGATATCAGGCAGGTATATCTAACAAAGGAGGAGCGTATAATACAGCAATTGGATACCAGACCTTATACACGATGGAAACAGGATATAATAACACAGCTACTGGATACCAGGCCCTATATTCAAATACGGGGACGTACAACACTGCAAATGGATACCAGGCCTTATATTTAAATACGATAGGGACGCACAACACAGCAATTGGAAACATGGCCTTATTTAACAATACGGGGGCAGGACATTATAACACCGCAACTGGAAGTGGAGCCTTATACTCGAACACAACAGGAGGCGGTAACACAGCAAATGGATATATGGCCTTATATACCAATACGACAGGAGAATATAACACAGCAAATGGATACTGGGCCTTATATTCCAATACAACAGGGGTGAACAACA
>JAAERE010000352.1 GCA_024230675.1 bacterium
ATAGTGTCGGGGGAGGAGAAAGGCTTACCCGCCTTCTCCTAAAGTCAATTTCTACCGCCCCGCTTCAGCGGGGACGGGGCTAAGATGTTGGGGCATACTCGTAGCCATCGGCCCGATGAAGTACTAGGCAATACCGCCAATTGATACCATCCACCTGTCCCACCCGGAACGAGCCTGTGGTCCGAATCGCCACCCGTCCGATATGTACCCCAACTTTCTTGCCTTTGGTGACAACCGCCTTAACGATGTCACCTGTTTGAAAGCCACGTATCCGCTTAAATTGTTTCGCTTTTGTGCGGGGGAAGCCAAACCTGTCCATCCGGCATTTTTGCCTTGACCCTCGCCCCACAGCCTTGATTTGGAGCGCTTTCAGAGTCGGTGGAATGTAAACCTGCTCTCCGGTCTGGCCCACACAAGCAGCATCAAGCCAGTGATCTTTAGGATAGCCCTGCTTGATCCGGTTGCACTTGGTACGGCCTCCGCTCCAGAAAGACACAGGCAAAGCAAAGGATTTCAAGGCGTTGCCGGTTGCGTATCGAGTGGTATTGACGACCGCCGCATCTTTGAGCGGCTGTTTAGCCTGGGCCAGTAGCTTGTTGAGCCTGACCGGATCGTGAGCCAGAAACTCCTCGACCGGGCGGTTGCCTTTTTTGATGTTGCAGGGGATGCAGGATAGCGTAAGATTTGAAACCCGGTTGGAACCGCCCCGACTTTTGGGCCTGATGTGTTCGACTTCCAGGGGTACATTTTCGGCCTCGCAATAAGCGCACTTTCGCCCCCACTTTTCCAGCAAGTATTCACGCACTTCGTAGCCGGCCAATTCGCCTTGTTGATACTGGACGCCTGAGATTTCGGGATTTTGTAGTTTCTGAGTGTCGAAGCGAACCGTTTCGACTTGAATGGCGGCGACAGGCGCAAAAGCTATCAGTTTCTTGACCCAATTGAAAAC
>JAAERE010000353.1 GCA_024230675.1 bacterium
ACGCCGCACTTCATCGGACCGGCAGCCAATGTCGAACCACAGGCGACCAAAAGAATCGCCAGAGCCAAGAGAGAGATCAGAGCAGTTTTCATCGTATTTTCCTCCTGTCGTGAAAGTCAGTCCCTAGAATAAAACGCCGGCGCGGGCGTACAGAAGCGGCCCGATCTTGATATCGGTTTCCGAATCCCCTCCGGTAGGGGTGTAGAAAACGCCGATTTCGGCCCCAAAGCCCGGTCCCCCGCCCGAGAAATAGATCACCTCGGCGTTGGCTTTCAGGGTCAAATAGTTGGTACCGTTGAGCGCCTTCCGCCGGCGAAGCGTCCCGTAGCCCACGCCGATGCCCGGACGGATCGCAAACCGGTCTTCGGACAGCACGGCCATGTATTTCCAGGTGAGGCCGATATCCAGCAGCGTCTCTGAGTCCTCGCCCGGGAATTCTTCGGTATCAGCCGACCATTTCATCCGGTGCAGATCGACCGAAAAACCGTAGTGCAGCCTCTCGCCCACCGGGAAGTCGTAGCCGAGCCCCAGGCTAAGGCCCGCGCTCTGGTCGACGTCCGCACCGTCGACATCAACCGTCCCGGAACCGATCATACCGACTTTCACCGAAGTATACCGATCGCCTTCGCTGAAATCCGAGGCGCTGGTGCCTGCCGCGACCAAAACCAGCAGGATGGTGCTTATCATCAAATGCTTCATCATAGCCTCTTTAGAATATGTATTTTGTTATACCCAGACAAGGGTCAAAAAGTGTCCAACTCTAACGGAACGCCAGCCCCCAGCGGATGAAGAACGTCGGGCCTATCTGAATATCGTAATCGCCGTTACC
>JAAERE010000354.1 GCA_024230675.1 bacterium
GGATGACTAAAAGGGGGGGATGACTCAAGGGGGAGCGGATTACTCAAAGAGAGGCGATCAGGTAGCGCAGGGGTCCTGCCCTACAACTCCTGCTGAGGGAGACGGAACCAGCGATCAAGTATTACCACATCCTGCAGCGGTACGGGCTTGCCATCGTACTCCGCATAGCCGTCCAAATGAAGATCAAGTTTCAGGGGAAACCCATCGCCCGCCGAATTGGACAGCGCAGCCCGGTCGAAAACAAACCAGTGCAGGCTAAGAGCCACCCACTTGTTGTGGACTTCAAACGAGCCAAGGTCATGACGTGACCGTGGTTCTACACCGTTGATTGAGAGCGCAGTTTTCTCAGGCCTCACTACATAGTTTTCCCCGATAAAACCGGGATGCTCGTAAGTGCCGACCTGCAATTGGTACAAGTACGTAGAATCCGACACCTCTTTGCACGTGCCGAGTATTTCAATCGAAAACGGCTGGCCTTCGGGCCGGAGGTGGACGAAGTAAGCCGTGTCTTGCTTCGCATTGTCGACGAAATACAGGCCCTGGCGTACGGCTCGCTTCGGTCCGCCACAGGCTAGCAGTGTGATCGCCAATGTTAGGAGAGGAAAAAGACCGAGCCGTGTTTTCATGTTGATATGCAATCCCGAGTTTTAAGTGTTTGCCTTGATGATTATACAACATGTCACGAAGTGGAGTTCGGCGCAACAAGTGTCTTGCGGGGCGAGCGTATCATCGGATACGCGATGAAGATGGATTCCTGCCTTCGCAGGAAAGACGGAGTTGTGAGTGGCGCCGATGAGGACCAATCCCTGCACCTGTGTCGAAACCACAGGGGTTTCGACCTACAGAGAATCCACGAGAGTTTCGACGCACAATCGCACCGTCCATCTTTTTTCGCTGTTGACTCCGATGCTTCGGATCGTTAGGCTGCAAAGTGCGACGGCAGTGATGCCGCCGACAATCCGGACACAGACACAGCAAATACTACCAACCGGAGGCCTCTATGAGGCAGACGCTCATATCAATTGTCATCGCATTGCTAGGCTCGACTGCTCTTGTCCTTGGCAATGATACAGTTGACACCACCGTTCAACAGCTTCCCGACTCAATCGTTGTCACAGCTTCGCGGGCGCCTTCGACGTTCTCCGAAGTAACCCGTTCAGTAACCGTCATCCACGCTAACGAGCTACAGCGGACACCCTCGCTGAGTGTCGCCGATCTGTTGATTCACGTGCCGGGGGTGGATGTCCGGCGGCGGAGCGTCCACGGCGTGCAGGCCGATATCGGGATCAGAGGGGCGACCTCGTCACAGACTCTCGTGTTGCTCAACGGCGTCAGGATCGCAGATCCCCAGACCAGTCACCACAGTTTCGACCTGCCAGTTACTCCGTCAGATATTCAGAGGATTGAAGTTCTTCGAGGCGGAGGCTCGCGTCTCTACGGTCCCGACGCGTTTGGCGGTGTGATTAACGTGATTACTTCGTCGGCGGCCGGACGGGATCTTCGGTTTAGTCTGGTTCAGGGGCAACACCGTCTGTCAGAGCAGACGGTCTCAGCAGTTTTTCCAGCCGGACCAGTTTCACACAGGCTGAGCCTGGCCCGGAGGACTTCCGAAGGACATCGGGACAACACCGAGTTTGACATCAAAAACCTGTCGTACACGGCCGGCGCCCGCACCGGCGCGAGTTCGTTTGATTTTTCAGCGCAATACGTTGACAAGGAATTCGGGGCGCACCGATTTTACTCCGATGCTTTCCCGGACGAATGGGAGGCGACCTCCTCGCTAGTATTGTCAGGTGGTGGACATATCCAGGCTGGCCTGGTGACCCTGTCACCCCGTCTGATCTGGCGGCGTCACAAAGATGATTTCGTGCTGGACAGTAACCGCCCCGACTGGTATCGCAACCGGCATACGACTGATCTGTACGGAGCAGAGCTTCAGGCCGGAGTGGAATCGGCCTGGGGAACAACCACCGTTGCGGGAGAAGTTTCGCGTGAGGAGATCACCAGCTCCAATCTTGGCGATCACTCGCGCGATAGGGGCGGGCTCCTTGTCGAACATTCGGTGAAGATAGGAGCAAAAGTAGCCCTGCTACCCGGGGCGGCGGTGTACTGGCACGAAGGCTTCGGCTGGCAGGTCTGGCCCGGACTCGACGTCGGGTACCGTACCAACGAATGGTCCCGGCTGTTCGTGACGGTAGGGCGCTCCTACCGCATACCCAACTATACTGATTTGTACTACGTTAGCCCGGCCAATATGGGCAATCCCGATCTGTCGGCGGAAAAAGCCTGGACTTACGAAGCCGGTGCGGCCGTAGATCGCGGACTGTGGTCGGCCCGCGCTTCGGTATTTACTCGTGAAGGTCGTGACCTGATAGACTGGGCGCGCTCAGACGCGAGTGACCCTTGGCAGGTGCTGAATGTCTCCCGCGTGACCACGAGCGGCCTTGAACTGAGCTTTACCCTGACACCTGGGGTCGAGTCACCGATCCTGTCCGTTGGTCAGGTCGGACTGGCTTACACCTATCTTGACTCCGATCGCTCGACCGGAAACTTCGATTCCAAATATCTTCTGGATCATTTGAGCCATCAGGCAAACTTCAGCTTCGATCTGACCTGGCTGGAACTTCTGGAGAACAACTGGCGGGTGAGATATCAGGAGCGCCTTCAGGGTAGCGAAGCGGTGGTGGTAGACGCCCGGCTGGCTTTTGATATTTATGATCTTGGCATTTTTGTCGAGGCTTCGAACTTGTTCAACGAAGCTTACAGCGAGATAGGTACCGTCCCGATGCCGGGCCGATGGGTCTGGGCGGGTTTGTCCTACAGCCTCTCTTCGCGATGACCGGAGCGAAAGCGTCGAGAGACGTTTTCGCAAATACAGTCTTTTAAATCCACTCTCCGTCCGATATATTACAGATAAGATCGCCTGTTTCACGTTTGACTTACACCTGGACAATATTCCGATTGCTAAACTCGACGGAGGGAGAAAAATGCATTTCCGTAACCACGCCCGAATCTACGTTTATGCCGCCGCATCCATCCTGCTCTTGAGCCTGGCTGGCAACCTGTCCGCCGAGGTGCCGCCGTTGATCAACTACCAGGGCCGTCTTACCAATAGTATGGGCGAACCGATGGACACGTTGGTCGACATGACGTTTTCGCTGTATGCCGATCCCGACGGTACGACCCTGCTCTGGACCGAAAACCACCCGGTGGTTGAAGTTTATTCGGGCCTATTCCACATCGTGTTGGGCGGGTTCGAGCCGATTCCTGACACGGTGTTCACGGGCGAGGTCCGATGGCTGGGTATTCAGGTCGGAAGTGACCCGGAAGGCGAGCCACGGGCGACGATGGTGACCGTTCCGTACGCTTACCGCGCCTGGCACGCGCAAGACGCCCAGAACTCAGCGGTGGCCGATTTCTCTTTGCTTGCTGAAAGCGTGGTGGAGGACGCGGTTGGGTCGCCACAAATATCGAACGGTTCCATCAACCTTGAGGATCTGGGACATAACTATGCTTCCGAAGGCATGGTGATCAAGTGGGTAGACGACGGTTGGGCTATGGCTAATGATTCCATCGGCGGCGGCAGCTTCACGCTACCTTATAGCGGTACGGTTAGCAACGCCGCCACAGCTTTCGACATCACCAACAGCGGCGTGGGAAGCGGTTCGGCCGTGAAAGGCGTGAGCGATTCCAGCGATGCCGTAGTGGGACAAACAAATCATGCGGGTAAGAGCGGCGTCTATGGTTTCAGCTCCTCCGGTTTTGGCGTTACCGGAAGATGTGAAGGTGACAACCACGGCGTGCTTGGCTGGACACAAAGTCTCAACTCCGATCACGCCGGCGTTCGAGCCATAAACGTCGGGCAGGGACCGGGCCTTTCGGCTCAAGCAGCCAACTACGGTGTTAAGGGAACCGCCACCAACGGCAGTGTGGGAATCGGGGTCTTTGGCAAGAACACCAACAACGGGTTCGGAGGATGGTTCGAGGCCACCGGTACCGGCGGGATTGGTCTTCATGCTTACGGTGCAGCTTTGGCGGGGAATTTCGCGGGTGCCGTCCGCGTTCTCGCCACCGGTGAATATGCCGGATATTTCTATAACGACTCGGCCGATGCCGATGCGGTCCTCATGGCAGAGTACGGCGGCACCGGACACACGAGCGCCGCAGCAGTCAGCGGCATCTGCACACCGCGAGACAGATCGGGTGTGGGCGGATACTTCAAAGCTGGATGGAAAGGAATCGTGACAGAAGTTGAGGCCGACGGAACCGGATCACCGCCCAATGATTACTACGGCATATGGTGTGATGTTTCTAACACTGGCACTTCTTATCCTGGCTTTAACAGTGGTATCAGCAGTTGGGTCAACGGTGCCGCCCGCAACTACGGAGTGTATTCCTATGTTGCGGGCGGCGGTGTATATAACTGTGCACTTCTGGCGGTTGTCAACGGACCGGATTCGGCCGAGAACTACGCGGGGTATTTTGACGGCGACGTTGCCGTGACAGGTACGGTCAGTCAGAACGTATCGACTTTCAAAATCGATCATCCGTTGGACCCGGAAAACAGTTATCTGTCGCATGCATCCGTAGTCAGCCCCGAATTGAAGACGGTATACGACGGTGTGACGGTGCTAGATGATGCCGGAACCGCAGAGGTGCGGATGCCGGAGTACTTCTCGGTGCTAAACCGGGACTTCAGATATCAGCTTACGTGCATCGGTGGGTACGCCCCAGTGTATGTCGCAGAGGAAATCTTCGAAGGCAGATTCACTATCACCGGAGGAGAACCGGGGCTGAAAGTTAGCTGGCAGGTTACCGGGATTCGTGATGATGTGGTAGCAAGAACCTCTGACTATGAAATCGAGAGTGCAAAGCCTTTTGAAGCTCGTGGCAAATACTTGTATCCCGAAGCCCGAGGGTTGGGTTCCGAATCGAAAATCAGTACCGACATCGTTGAGAAGACTCTGGTGAGAGAATAACCCGCACGGAGCCGCCGAGGCATTGGTGGCGTATAACCCGACGGCTATTCTTCGTTCGGGTCAGCCAAAGGCTCCGGCTCTGCGGCTGCAGCCGTGATTTTGCCGGCCGGTCGTTGTTTCGGAAGGCGCACTACGAAGCGAGTGCCCTCGCGCAAAACTGAATCCAGTTCGATCTTGCCGCCGTGCTCTATGGCAATCTTGTTGGCAATGAACAACCCGAGACCAGTGCCTTCAGTTCCCTTCGAAGAGAAGAAAAGACTGAAGGCCTTTTCTCTGGTCTCCTGGTCCATGCCGATCCCGTTGTCAACAATTTCGAATTCCACGCTGTGATCGCTGCCGCGCAGAGCGATGCTCACGGCCTGCTTTCGGTTGCCCTTGTCGACCCGGCAGGCGTCAAGCGAGTTCTCCAGCAGATTAATGAGCATGGAGCGCACAGCCTTGTGATCAGCTTCCAGCGTTCCCGCACCCCGGTCGATATCGTAAGTGAATTCTATCTCCATCTTGGTGGCTTTGGGCTCAACAATAGCGCAGACCTCGCTGACCAGGTCGCCGGCGGAGACGGGCTCCCAGTCCGGCTCCCGGTCCTTCGCGTAGTAGAGAATATCCAGCACCAGCGATCGAATACGCTCGATGTTACGCTGGGCTATCTCCCAACCCTGGTCGATCCGCTCCCGGTTGTCTTTCTTCAGGCCCGTGTTCATCAGGTAAATTCCGCCGTCGAGACTGTTCAACAGCCCCTTCAGGCCGTGCGAGATGGAGCTTATCAAAAGGCCGATAGAAGTCAGTTTCGATTGGAGCTGTCTGATCTGCGAGATGTCCGTGCTCATTTCGATAACGCTGACTATCTCGCCTTCGGCGTCGACTATCGGCATGGTATTAACCAGCACGTTCATTCGCTTGCCGTTTTTGTCGGTGACGACTTCCTCGTGAGTATGGCTCTCCCCGGAGCTGAAAGTCTTTCGGACCACGCAGGGGTAGCATTCCTCGGTGCGGTGCTTGTATACTTCGTAGCACTTGCAGCCGTACTTGCTGCCAAATGCCTCCCGGAACAAACGATTGGAGTCTACAATACGAAGGTCCCGATCTTGAATAGAGATGAAACAGGGGACGTCTTCGAAAAGCTGTCGATAACGCTCACGGCTTTCCTGCTGCTGTTTCTGGAGCTGTTTGATCTGCGTGATGTCGGTCGACATCTCGACCACTTCGGTGACGTTACCATCGTCGTCACGGATCGGCGTGGTGTTGACCAGGACCGAGACCTCACGCCCGTCGAGCGTATGGACGATTTCCTCACTACGATGTCGCTGACCGTCGTGGAACGTCTGTTCTACCGGGCAGACCTCGCACTTCTCCGGGCGATGTTTGTAGATCTGGTAGCAAAAGCGACCCTCGACATCGCCGAAATCCTGGCGGAAGGCATCATTGGCCTCGACTATGCGAAAGTCACGATCCTGTACCGTCAGATATCCGGGGATAGCGTCGAATATCTTATCGGAAAAACGTCTCCGATTATGCTCCATAACCTACTCCAGTCAATTCACACCTGTCCCGAGAGCGCGTTTAGCGGACTAATTGCAGAATTTTCCGCACGTTGGTCAGCAGACTTTCATCGCTCACCGGCTTGTCAACATAGCCCTCCGGCGGCGTGACGGCCCGATCGTAGATGAGTTTGCGCATTTCGGGTTTGCCGGTGATAATGCAGACCGGCGTGCCGGCGATTTCCGGATCACTTCGCAAGTTCTCGAAAACGTCGATGCCGGAGCGGCCGGGCATCGACAAGTCGAGCGTCATCAGATCCGGTTTCTCTCGCCGCAGGATTTCTAAAGCTTCGTCACCGCTCGAGGCCGTGAACACCTCCGCGCCGTTGTCTTCGAGCACCGTACTCAGGAATACAACCATATCGGGTTCGTCGTCGGTAACCAGAATCCTGCGCCCGGCCAGGCTGCGGGCTGCGGCCACACGCTCGACCTTCTCAGGCACCGCAACAGCCACCTTGGGCTCGATCACCAGAGCGTTGGCAACGAGGTTGACCAACTGGGTGACTTCCATGCCGACTTTGTGGTGTTTGATGCAATCCGCCAGACCATCCACACAGTTGTGGCATGATGTCACGACGACCTCAGCGCCGGTCGCCTTAAGCTGATCGGCTTTGATCTTGGCCGATTTCAAACGGCGCGGCGTGTACTCGGACATCGACATAGCGCCACCGCCGCCGGTGCAGCAGTAGTTCTCGGAGCGATTGGGGTACATTTCGCGAAAGTCCGTACAGACCAGTTGGAGGAGTTCTCGCGGTTCTTCAAACAAGCCGCAGCTCCTGGCGTTGTTGCACGAGTCGTGGAACGTTACCGACTGCGTGTTTTTGGTCTTGTCAACCTTGATCCGGCCTTCTTTGATATAACGCAACATGGTGTTGACCGAACTTTCCATCGTGAACGGTACGTCCATCTGCGCCCAGTTAGGACCTTCGCAGCGCGTCGAGCGATAGCCGTGACCACACTCGGAGATTACGAGCTTCTTGCCGCGAATTTCCGATACTTTCTCAAAGAGACGCCGGGCGACCGCGCCGCCGAGGTCGTCATCGCCTGAGAACAGGCCGAAATTGGTCATGTCCCAGCCATCGGAAGGCATGGTCCAGTTCTCGCCGGCCGCATAGAAAATCTTGGCCGCGTCGGAGATGGTGCGCGGGTCGTATTTTACTTCGCGCGGGTTGATCGAATAAACCACATCGGCATCCACAACGTCGATCGGGATAGTGGCTTTGGGGTCGTCGAACTCCATCTGCATTTCCTCGGCCAGCCATTCCAGCGTTTCGATGTAATCCTCTTTTAGCACGCCCATCTGGTTGCCGATTTCCCACTGGTCCTTGCTCACCACCGCGACACCTTCGGGCATGACGCCGACCGACACCAGCAGCCCGCGGGCCATCCGGTTAAACGTGGCCAGGTCAACACCCATTGGGCAGTTGATCGTACAGCGACGGCAATTAGTGCATTTACCGAAGACCGTATCCTTGAGGTCCTCGAGATCCTCGTCCGTGTACAGCGAACGGCCGTGCACCCACCAGGGAACTACGCGGCCGGTCCAGTCAAAATGTCTTTTGAAAATGCTTCGAATCCGATCAGCCTTGGCGGCCGGGGCGTAAGACGGGTCGTCGGGGTTCGCCAGCACATAATGGCACGAGTCGGTGCA
>JAAERE010000355.1 GCA_024230675.1 bacterium
AGCCGTCGTTCTTGATAAGGTGATAACCGAATACTGATTTGACCGGCGTTGAGATATCGCCTTCGGACATAGCGAAGGCGGCGCTGTCGAATTCGTCGACCATCCGGCCCTGCGTGACCCAGCCCAGGTCGCCGCCTCGCCTGGCGGTACCTTCGTCCTGGGACCAGTTCGTGGCCAGTTCGGCGAAATCTGCGCCGGCCCTGGCCGAGTCAAGGAGCGTCTGGGCAAGCCCCAGCGCCCGGGCGTCGTCTTCGTCGCTCGCTTCTTTGTCGAATTTGACAATACTGATGACGCGCCGTTCCTCGACTTCATACCTTTCCCCGTTTTCGTCGAAGTAGGCCTGGAGTTGTTCGTCGGTGGGCTCACCTATGTCCTTGGAGAAATCCCCCATCTGCACATTGACCATGGCAACTTCGACCCACTCGTTGTTGTCCATGAAAGACTGCATCACCTCGGCTTCGGTAATATGCGGCGCCTGTACGACCAACTGCTGGACTCTGATTCTCTTTAGTTCTTTTCTAACCTGGGGCTCCAGGCTGGCCCAGAAGAACGACGCCTGCGGATCGGCCATGATGCTCAAGTACTTCTGATAGTCAAACTTGCCGTCGGTCTGGAAATCGGGAGCCTGCTGGAGATACGACGGCGGGTTGGTACGCAGCGATACATATATATCCTGATCACTGATCGTGATCCCGCGTTTCTCGGCCTCCTGCTGGAGAAGAAAATCGCCGACTATCTCGTTCCAGGCGGCGGTACGAAGTTCGCGGATCCGGGAGTCCGGGAGTTCTTCCTCCCTGCCTTCCATCTCACGCTGGTAGAAGCGGTCGAAAATCTGTCCGTAATAGTCCCAGCTGATTTCCTGGTCGTTGATAACTCCGGCGACGCTAGCCTGGGTGTAGTCGCTCTGTCGGGTTATGTCCAATCCCCACTGGAGTACGATCATACCCAGGAAGAATATAAGAACGATTACAATGATAGGCAGGATCATTCTGCGCAGAGCTTCAAACATCTCTCAGGACTCCTCTATAATTCAAACCTGTCACAGTTGGGCCGGCCGGACCTGGCCGGCAGACTGTTTTCCATAGATAAGCTTGGCAATATAATGAACTGACCGCATTTAGCAAGGCGGCCTCTTCCGTTTATACCAAAAAAACCTGTTTTCGCGGTGCCGATAGCCCTACTTTCGGTACAAGTAGAATAGAGGGACTTTCGGATAACCATATGGTAAGAGTATCGACCGCCGCCGCAACTTTGTTAGTCTTCGTATTTCTGTTGGGGTCAATAAGTTATGCCGAAAACCAGCCCTGGCCCCTCAAGGGCCGGATCGACCTGTCTTCCGGTTTTGGCGACTACCGATTGAACCGGTTTCATGCCGGGATAGACTTGCGAACGGGCGGGAGAATCGGGAAACCGGTCTATTCGCCGGTAAACGGCTCCGTCTGGCGGGTTAAAATGTCCTATAACGGCTATGGCAAGGGGCTGTATATCAAAGGGGACGACGGTCATATATACGTGTTCGGGCACCTCTCG
>JAAERE010000357.1 GCA_024230675.1 bacterium
CGTTTTTTTGACGAAACTTCACACGCAAGGCCTGTTGACTTCAGGACTTCCCCCAAAAAATCCTAACAAAACGGCTAAACCATTGGCATGGCGGTGTTTCACCCTTCCGGCAAGTGAAAATGGGTGAACTTTTTACGAAGCAAGCGGGCCTCCTTGTGGTAGGAATCAAGGCGAGTAAACCAATGAATTCCCAGCCAAAAAAAGGAGGCCCTCCAGCATGATACGCCAGATCGGACAAAAGTTGCGAGCGCAGATTCATCAATTTTCGGGTGAACTTTCTTCCGGGCTGGGCCGGGTGGCCTCGCGCTTTGTCGAGGAAGCGGTTTTCGGGCTTTCGGCGGGTGGTTCGGTGCGGCTCACCGAGATTGGTCGGGCCTTGGAGGAGGAGATCCCGCTGCACGCCACGCACAAGCGGCTGAGCCGCAATCTGGCCGACGAGAGTCTTGAAGAGGAGGTCGGCCGGAAGGTGCTTGAAATGGGCGCTCAGCGGATCGGCGAGGATACGCTCATCATCGTCGATCCGTCCGATATCACGAAGAAGTACGCCGAAAAAATGGAGTACCTGGCCGAGATCCGCGACGGCAGCGAGAAGGCGCTCGGCTCGGGCTACTGGCTCTGCGAGGTGGTGGGCTGCGAGGTTGGATCGAACGAGATCACGCCTCTAACGCAAGTGCTCTGGTCCCAGGAAGCTCCGGACTTCGTGAGCGAAAACGCCGAGATTCTGGACCTGGTCGACAGAGTGCGGCGGGCCGTCGGCGGACGGGGCATTCTCGTTTACGACCGGGGCGGCGACCGGCGCCGGCTCCTCGAACCGTGGACGAAGGATGAGAACTGCCGCTACCTGGTGCGCCAGAGGGGAGACCGGAACCTCTCGTACAAAGGCCGGTCGCTCTGCGGCCGGGATCTCGCCGCGATCTGCAAAACGCCTTACGCCGAGACGATCATCAAGGAAAAAAACGGCGCTGAGAAAGCCTACTTCATCCACTACGGCTTCCTGCCGGTCCGCCTCCCGGAGTGTCCGGAGCGGCCCCTGTGGCTCGTGGTGGTGAGTGGTTTCGGCGAAAAACCCCTCATGCTGCTGACTACCGAGCCGATGCGGCGAAAAAGAAAAACCGTCTGGTGGGCGGTCGAGGCCTACCTCACCAGGTGGCGTGTCGAAGACACTATCCGTTTCATCAAGCAGAGCTACGATTTCGAGGATGTACGCGTGCTGACCTACCGGCGACTAAAGAACATGGCGGCCCTGGTGCTCGCCGCCTCCTACTTCGCGGCGGTGTGGCTGGGGGCAAAAACAAAACTCGAAATACTGGCCCTGCACGTCATGAACGCCGCCAAGCGAGTATTCGGCATCCCGGATTTCCGCTACTATGCGTTGGCCGATGGCATCAGCGCCATTTTGGGGCGCATCGGCAAAGGGCCGATTGAAGCCAGA
>JAAERE010000358.1 GCA_024230675.1 bacterium
CAGGATAGCCGGCATCGATAATCCCAGAAAACAGATAGACGTAGTGGAGCCGTACGATCCGTTTTCGATCACAGAAATCGGATACTATGAATCGCTGGGCTTCTGCCAGACACCCGAAGAAGCACTGAAAATGGTGGAAGACGGGTTCGGTGAGATGACGGGAGAGATTCCGTTCAGTCCATCCGGCGGCGTGCTGTGTTCCAATCCCATCGGGGCCACGGCCCTGGTGCGGGTGGCGGAGGTGTCGCTGCAGATCATGGGCAAGGCGGGTGCCCGTCAGGTGCCGGATGTTAATGTAGCGCTGGCTACAGGAGCCGGTGGTTCGCCGGCGCCTGGTTCGGCGACATTCATGACCGCCATGGTTCTCTCGAAGGAGCCACGCTAGGGGCAAGGGGAAACGAATGGAAGAGAAAACAGAACTGCTGGAGATACCCGGAACCTGGGACCTGCCCTGGATGTACGCCGCCGGGGAGGTCGGCAGCCGATATATTGAGGAGTTGAGAGACAACGCACGCCTTATGGGCACCAAGTGCCCTGAGTGTGGCCGTGTTCAGTTGCCACCGAAGTCTTTTTGTGAGAGATGCTTTGTCTCCCTGAAGGATCACTGGGTCGAGGTGGAGCCAAAGGGAACGCTGGAGGCCTTTGCCGTAGTCACCCTTCCTTTCCCGGAAACGCGTGAACCCCCGTACGTGGTGGGCTATTTCAAGATCGGCGCGGCCTCGACCAATATCCTGCACTTTCTTGAGGAGATCGATCTTACCGATCCCGACAAAGCCAGGGAGGAACTGTACATCGGCATGCCCGTCGAAGTGAGATTCCGGGAAGAGCGCGAGGGAAGGATGATGGATTTCTACATCGTGCCTGCACAGGATTGACCCAGACGAAAGGAGTAGAACGGATATGGCGAGTATTGAAGTACCGGCAAAATGGGAAGTACCCTTCCTTCATGATATTGGAGAGACATCGAGCAGGTTCCTGATAGAACTGAGGGATAACGCCCGCATCATGGCGACGAAGTGTCCGGAGTGCGGTCGCGTTCTGTTGCCGCCCCGATCATTCTGCGAGCAGTGCTTCGTATCGTTGAAAGACCACTGGGTCGCACTCGAAGCCAAGGGGACACTTGAAGCGTTCACAATCGTGACCGATGAGTATTCGTTTACCGGTATGCCGAAGCCACCGTATGTGATCTGCCTGGTGAAGCTGGGTGAATCATCGACGGCGATTCCTTCAGTGCTGCAAGGATTGGACCTATCGGATATCGAAAAGGCTGCCTCGGAACTGAAGGTAGGTATGCCTATCATCGTGGTCTTCGAGGACAAGCGGGAAGGGAGAATCGAGGATTTTCACATAGAACTTGTCAAATAGCGAGATGTGGCAGGTAAGCCCCCGCATTCATTGAAGGTTAATCAAAAAAGGAGACTTAAGAAACCATGATGTCAGCACCATATACCGAACAGCAAGAAGCAATAAGGAAATTGACTCGCGACTTCTGTGAGAAAGAGGTAATTTCCGGAGCCCAGGAACGCGACAGGACAGGTGAGTTCGACTACGGCCTGTATCGCAGGCTGGGTGAGCTGGGCGTGACCGGGATTCTGGCGCCGGAAGACTGGGGCGGCACCGATGCCGGCGAACTGGCTCACTGTCTTGTGATCGAGGAGCTGTCCCGAGCCGATGCTTCATTAGGAATCACCTACAACGTCGCCAGTACCGGAGCAGCTCTACCGAAGGTGCTATCAGAGGAACAGAAAACGGCATGGAAGGACACTCTGCTGCTTCCTGTGATTCGGGGAGAGGTAACCCATGCTGGGGCAATCACCGAACCGGATGCCGGTTCCGACACGCGTGAGATCAAGACCATGGCCGTGCTGGATGGGGATGAGTGGGTAATCAACGGTTCGAAGACCTTTATCACCAATGCAGGACTCGACAATTGCGCCTATGTGATGGTCGTCTGTGTTACAGACAAGGAATCGAAAGAATTCAGCAACATCATAGTTCCCACGGGAACACCCGGCTATACTATCATGCCCAAACTGCATAAGATGGGCATCCGCTCGTCTGACACCCGGGAAATCCACTTTGATGACTGCCGCGTACCCAAGATGAACCTACTAG
>JAAERE010000359.1 GCA_024230675.1 bacterium
AGTTGCCCATCAGGAGGCGTATCTGGAGGACGGATACCTGGCGCATATGGCTTTCAAAACCAACGATCCCGGGGCCGATCTCTATCGGCGTGCATGTCGGAGCTGTCATACGATTGACGGCTACAAGGCGCTGAAGCCTTTTTTCGACGGTACCGACGAGGAGTTCATTGCCGGAATTGTCCGAGGAACCGGCGCAATGAAAGGCAATATGCCGCCCTGGTTTGGCACGGAAAAGGAATCACAATTGCTGGCGGCACATATCTACGGACAAGTAGATCAACGCCACTCCAGCGAGATTTACGGAATGAGCGGTGCCGCCCTCGGAGAGAAAGTCTACGAACTGCGTTGTAGCGGCTGTCACGAATTCGACGGTTTCAACGACAAATTCGAATCGCTGGTGGATCTGACAGAGGAAGACTATCACGACATACTTGACATGGCCGGTGAATTCGCCGAAGAAATGCCGGACTTCACCGGCGACAAGATCGAGCGGGCAGCACTGAATGAGTATCTCATGACTCTTACGGAGGGAGGGCAGGATGCAACTGCCGGACTATAACTTCCTATCGGCTCCGTTGTGGCTGGTGACGGCCCTGCACATCGTCACTCTGACCCTGCACTTCCTGGCCATGGATTTTGTTGTGGGTGGCCTTATCGCCGTCCTGTGGGGAGGTTTCACCGACCGCTGGAATAATCCGGTGGTACAGAAGTTTATCAAGCTGTTCCCATCGGCGCTTGCCGCAACCGTGACGTTTGGTGTGGCGCCGCTTTTGCTCGCGCAGTTGGTGTACCATCGGCAGGTCTACAGCGCCTCGATCGTTAGCGGCTGGTTCTGGCTGCTGATCGTCCCGGCGGTGATAATCGGCTATTACTTTCTCTACGGCCCCTCGTTCGGAAAAGGCTCCGGCTCCCGCAAAGGGACCTATCTGTTGCTGGCTATGCTGACTTTCGTGTACGTCTCGTTAGTGTATAGCTCAGTGTTCTCTCTAGCCGAGAACCCGGATCAATACAAGGCGCTGTATGCAGGCAACCAGTCCGGATGGGTGTTGAACCCGGACGGCGGCGGCTGAATCGTGCGCTGGCTGCACATGATCACCGTAGGCGGCTTTTTCGTCGGCTGGTTGGGACGCAACGACGACCAGGCGTTCAAGGTTGGCAAGAACTTCTACCTTTGGGGCATGGCCGCAGCGGCTCTGTTTGGATTTATCTACCTCGTCACGTTGGGGGACTATCTGGTTCCGTTCATGCGAACCCCGGGGATCTGGGCTCTGACTGTGGGGATTGTGCTCTCGGTGGGATCGCTGCACTTCTTCTTCAAGAAGAAATTCCTGCCGGCCTCCACGATGTTAATCGTGTCACTAGTAACGATGGTGATGAGTCGGCATTATGTGCGGCTGCTCAGGCTGGGAGATCACTTCGAGCCGATGAGCCTCAGGGTTGAACCGCAATGGTCCGTCCTTGTAATCTTCCTGGCGTGTTTCGTGATAGCTATCGGCTTAGTCTGGTGCATGCTTCGGCTGTTTTTTGCGCCGGGCGGCAGACAAGACTGACGTCGCAGAGTAATAGACAAAAAAACCGAGCTGGTTGTGACACCGGCTCGGTTTTTTTATTTTGCCCGGAAATCCTATCAGCTGCCCGAGACAATTTTGTCGAAAGCTCCCTTGAAAGTGTTGTAGTCCCGAGCGCCGACAAACCGCGCCTGCTCAACGCCGTTCTTGTCGAAGAAGATGGTCGTCGGAACGCTGCTTCCGAGCCTGAACTCCTCGGCAACGCTTTCTTCGGCG
>JAAERE010000360.1 GCA_024230675.1 bacterium
CAGTTGGTCGGCGCCGCTCATGGACGGTATCGACGCCGTATTCGGGGCGTTGGCCGAACAGGTGGAAGGCATGATGGCCGAAGGGCCGTTGCGGTCGCTGCTGGTGGACGGGGTGATCGGCGGCGTGGGCTCGGTTCTGATTTTCCTTCCTCAGATCATCATTCTGTTTCTGTTTATTGCGCTGCTGGAAGACTCGGGCTATATGCCGAGGGCCGCATTCCTGGTGGATAGGCTCTTCGGCTGGTGTGGTCTGTCGGGACGTTCATTCATCCCGATGCTCTCCTCTTTCGCCTGCGCTATTCCGGGTATCATGGCGACAAGGACAATAGATAACCGTAATGTCCGAATGCTGACTATCCTCGTGGCGCCGCTCATGAGCTGTTCAGCCCGCCTCCCCGTGTACACTATCATGGTCGCCGCCTTTATTCCGCATCAGTCTTTCCTGGGTCTGTTCAATTCTCAGGGGCTGGTTTTGACTTCTCTCTATCTGCTGGGCGTGGCCGTGGCCGTTGTCGTGTCCTTCATTCTGCACAAAACGGTTTTCAGGGGCGAGCGCGGGTCTTTTATGATGGAGATGCCGTCCTACAATCGACCGACTCTTCGTTCGGTTTTCATCCGTGTTTACAATCGGGCACAGTCTTTCCTGCTGCGTGCGGGGACGGTGATTCTGGCTATTACGATCATAATCTGGGCTCTCAGCTACTACCCGCGATCGGCCGAGATTGCCGAAGAGTTCGCGGTGCAGGAGGCTGCCGCCGAACAGCAATTCCAGAGCGAGGCGGCAAGTCTGGAGCAGCTACTGCAGAGATACCAGAGCCAGCCGCAGGCAGCCGGTCTTGACGATATGAAAGCGCAGTTCTCCAGCCTGACCGGGCGCGAGGAAATAGCAGCGCTCGCCGCCGACCTGGCAGTCGTTCGTCCTCAGAGTCAGTCGTTGATAAATCTGCTCCAGGCACAACGCATGCTCGACCTGGAATTGCAGGCCGACCTGACCTCCCTGGGCAGACAGGAGTCAGGAGCCTACCTGCGCAATTCGTATTTCGGACGTCTGGGAAGAACGATAGCCCCCGTCTTTGAACCGCTGGGCTGGGATTGGAAGATCAGCATGGCTACCCTGGCATCGTTCCCGGCTCGCGAAGTCATCATAGCCACTCTCGGGACGATCTACAACCTGGGCGGCGACGAGGTCGAAACCTCGACCTCGCTGATAAGCAAGATGCGGCAGGCTACCTGGGAAGAGGGCCCCAAAGCCGGTCAACCTGTCTTTACCCCGGCCGTTGCGCTCTCGGTCATGGTTTTCTTTGCGCTCTGCGCTCAGTGCGGCGCCACGCTCGTGACTATCAAGCAGGAGACCACACGGGCTTTCTACGCCGTAGGCACTTTCTGTTACATGACCGCGCTCGCCTACGTCTCGGCTCTGGTGGTCTATCAACTGTTTAGCCGGCTGGGTGGGTAAATGGATATCCTCTGGCAACAGGTAGCGATTGGCCTGGCCCTGGCAGGGGCGGTAACCTTTCTGGTTATCCGTTATTTTCGGCGTCGGAATCGCAAGGCCGACGGTTGTGCCAACTGCGCCCTGCTGAAGCAGTCAGATCGTCGGGCGCACTGACTTTAGATTTTCCCAGGTCAATTGACTTTTGTCCTCCAGAGCCTATATTCCCGCATCAATCGGTGATATATGATTCAATCAATCCCGATAATGTTCGGGCAATACTGCCCACTGGATTCCTATCTGCACCGCGTCGATGCTCGTGCTAAGCTGGTGCCGGTATTTCTGGTGATGATTCTGGGGCTGCTGGCGCAGTCGCTTATCTTCTATGTGGTAATGATGGGGCTGTTGATTGGAGGACTGCTCTGGTCGGGCGTGAGCGCCGCAGAACTGCTCCGCAATCTCAGACCGATTCTGATTCTGGTTGTCATAACTTTTGCCTATCACATCCTGTTCAGTGAGCGGCAAAGCGAACCTCTTCTGGACCTGTTCGGCTTTGCGATTACGATCGGGGGCCTTTCCAAGGCCGCGTTCTTCTCCCTGCGACTGCTGCTCTTTGTCTCGATGGTCTTTCTGGTGACCCTGACCAATTCCCCTTCGGAACTGGCCGAGGCCGTAACCAAGCTCTTCCGGCCGCTCTCCAGGATTGGCCTTCCCATCCAGGAACTGGGCCTGATCCTTTTTATTGCCATTCGTTTCATTCCTATTCTCTACGAGGAATTCGTGAGCGTGCGCAATGCCCAGGTAATACGGGGTGTTGACTTCACCGGCAGCCTCATGAACCGGATCAGAAAAACCACCGCCGTGCTTATCCCGGTGCTGGTCAGTACTATCGGACGGGCCGATGAACTGGCGCTGGCGATGGAGGCCCGGGGATACCAGAGCGGCCGGCCACGGACTTTCTATTCCCAAGCCCGTTTCGACCGCGACGCCTGGTTGTTTATGTCGGGCAGCCTGATTGTAACCGCAATCTGTTACTACTTTGTGGGCCGGTGATGTCCGAACGGAATATCAAAATCATTGTCGAATACGACGGCACCGCCTACGCCGGC
>JAAERE010000361.1 GCA_024230675.1 bacterium
CACCGGCGGCGGATTATTCACAAGGACATTAACAGCAACAACATCTTAGTCAGTTCTGACCGCACCCGCACCTGGATTATTGACTTTGGGATTTCATCTCGGGTTGACCTGAAAACCGAACACCTGGGGAATTTCGAGACTCTGGAGGGCACCCTGGCCTACATTTCGCCGGAGCAAACCGGCAGAATGAATCGGATGGTGGATTACCGCACGGACCTGTACTCTCTGGGCGTGACCCTGTATGAACTGCTGACGGGAAAACTCCCCTTTGCCGGAAAACAAATTATGGAGATAGTGCATGGCCACATTGCCAAAGTCCCGCAGCCGGTAAGCGAGGTCCGGCCCGACATTCCGCCGGTGGTCTCGAATATCATCGCCAAACTGATGGAAAAGAATGCCGAAGACCGGTACCAGTCGGGCTACGGGCTAAAGGCCGATCTTGAGAAGTGCCTGAAACAGTTGGCTGAAACCGGGCGGATAGAAGATTTCAAGCTGGCTGAAAACGACTTTTCCGGCCGCTTTCAGATCTCGCAAAAACTCTACGGCCG
>JAAERE010000362.1 GCA_024230675.1 bacterium
AACCATTGTACCTTACAACGTGCTTGGATGAGGTGGGGATAGGAGTGAAAGGCTAATCAAACTCGGAGATATCTGGTTCTCCCCGAAATATATTTAGGTATAGCGTTACGTATTGCTGCCGGAGGTAGAGCACTGAATGGACTAGGGGGCCCACCAGCTTACCAAACCCAATCAGACTCCGAATGCCGGCAAGCGCAGCTCGGCAGTCAGACTGCGGGAGATAAGTTCCGCGGTCGAGAGGGAAACAGCCCAGACCATCGGCTAAGGCCCCCAAGTGGATGCTAAGTGGAGAAGGAAGTGGGAATGCTTATACAGCCAGGAGGTTAGCTTAGAAGCAGCTATCCTTTAAAGAAAGCGTAATAGCTCACTGGTCTAGCGCGCCCGCGCCGAAAATGTAGCGGGGCTCAAGCATCCCGCCGAAGCCGTGGGTCCCGATTTTATCGGGGCGGTAGGGGAGCGTTCCATGTTGGCCGAAGCGGTATCGAAAGGGACCGTGGACGGCATGGAAGCGATTATGTTGGCATGAGTAGCGAAAAAACGGGCGAGAAACCCGTTCGCCGAAAACCCGAGGTTTCCGTGGCCATGTTAATCAGCCACGGGTCAGTCGGCTCCTAAGGCGAGGCCGAAAGGCGTAGTCGAAGGGAAACTGGTTAACATTCCAGTACTCGAGCGTACTGCGATGGGGCGACGCAGAAAGATAGGTCGGCCCGCTGTTGGAATAGCGGGTTTAAGGACGTAGGCCGGCGGTGCAGGCAAATCCGTACCGCCCGAGGCCGAGATCCGACGACGAAGGCTTAACGGCCGTAAAGCGACCGATTCTCCGCTGCCGAGAAAACCCTCTAAGCATAGGTGCGTTCGAACCGTACCGCAAACCGACACAGGTGGGTGGGAAGAGAATTCTAAGGCGCTTGAGAGAAGCCACGTTAAGGAACTCTGCAAATTGAGTCCGTAACTTCGGGAGAAGGACTGCCGGCGTTAGGTGAAGCGGCTTGCCCGCCGAGCCGAATCCGGCCACAGAAAAGAGGCCCAGGCGACTGTTTACCAAAATCACAGCACTATGCGAGCCCGCAAGTGGATGTATATGGTGTGACTCCCGCCCGGCGCCGGAAGGT
>JAAERE010000363.1 GCA_024230675.1 bacterium
AAAGAGAACTCCCTGGCCCAGAAGCTGTACCACAGCCTGGGCTTTGCTTCGACACACCAGACAAACAAGTACGACGAGATCATATATACTTTTGAGGTGGAAGCCTCGTAGGGCGGGTTCGATTTCTAACCCGTCAATTCCTCCCGAGGCAGGCTGTGAGCCACAGGGGGATGAAGAAGCAACGCACTCAAACTTCACACAGCGTCTGGTGGTCGACCCGAATCCCAAAAGTGTAACATTATGCTCTTTGACCCTGTCAAATACGTATCATGGGGGCAAAACCGTTCAGCAAGAATAGAGGTGGATGGTGAGACGAGCAACTTTGGTAGTATGGGCTCTAATTCTGTCGGTCCTGGCGACCGGAGTGGCACGGGCCGGTTCAATTGGTCTGACCTATGATGATCACGGACTCAGTTTTGGAAACGCACCGATTGTTCATGGTCTGAGGATCAACGCCGTCGATCGAGATGTGGAGAAAGTCAACGGCATCAACCTGACCTTCTGGATGCCGAAAGGAAAGGACCCGAATCCGTATTTTCGGATGACGGGCCTGGCGGTGGGGGTGGTAGCTCCGGTGGCGCACCGACTGACGGGTGTCGGGATTGGTGGCCTTGGGCTGAAGCTTGACCAGATGACTGGAATCGGTATTGGCGGCCTGGGAATAGGCGGGGACGAGTTGACCGGCCTGTTTATGGGTGGCCTCGGTGTTGGCGGCGATAAGATAACCGGAGTCGGTCTCGGCGGCCTGGGGATCGGCGGGGACGAGTTGACCGGGCTGTTTATGGGTGGCCTCGGCGTTGGCGGTGATAAGATAACCGGAGTCGGGCTCGGAGGTCTGGGGATAGGCGGGGACGAGTTGACCGGGCTGTTTATGGGTGGCCTCGGCGTTGGCGGCGATAAGATAACCGGAGTCGGGCTCGGAGGCCTGGGAATAGGCGGGGACAAACTGACGGGATTGTTCATTGGCGGCCTGGGAGCCGGCGGCGACAATCTCACCGGGCTGTTTTTCGGCGGTCTGGGAGTCGGAGGTGACCGAATCTCCGGCGCGAGCATGGCTGGATTTCATATCCGGGCGGACGAGCTGCGAGGGATTCATATCGCTCCCTGGGTTCATGCCAAAACGGAGTCACGCGGTTTGTCCGTGGCGGTGTTTAACTACTCGAACGAGTTGCACGGACTTCAGCTTGGCGTTCTCAACTGGGCCGGGAACCAGGAAGGCTTGTTGAAACTTCTCCCGCTGGTGAACTATCACAGATAGTCTGTCCGGGTTCATGTCGGGTGGCCCACCATTCTCATGGTGGGATTGAATGTGCCTGCCGAACTTCGATTCTGGTAGGTCGAAACCCCTGCGGTTTCGACATCAGGTCTGAATTTGCTGGATGCCGATCCAACTTCGGGCTATATTTGATTTATGGGCTGGAGATTTGCATGCATCATTGTCAACGAGTCGGGCGGGACACCGCTCAAGGGGGGTTCCCCCTACCGCGATGCCAAAGCCCAGGCCGTTCTCGGACGGCTTGGCCTCCGGCGCTCGGCGCACGTCGAGGATTCGAATTTGCTGGACGCGATACTTCCCCCCGAAGGACACGTTGCCATCGGCGCTTATGACAGTGCCGTTATCTGGTGCGATCAACTAGGCTTCGACCGCTGGGTTCGGATCGGCACCGGACTAAGCTGGTGGAGACCTCACGATCATTATCTAAAACACTTGTGCGAGTTATCGCCGACTGCGGAGGTTCTGGCAGTTGAACTCCTGAGCTACAATGACTACGCCGCCTACGCCCTTTACAGTGAAGGCCGTCGTATCAGACGCTTCATGGTCGATTGTGACCACCAGTATCTCGACGAAGGAGAGATACAGCCCGAGGAACAGGACATACTGAATCGCTGCGAACGTCCTCAGGACGCCGGCGAGGAACTTGCCTTCGCCATGATGTCGAGAGTCCTGGGCACCCCGTTCGACAGATACCCGTCAGAGAATTTGGCTGTCAGCGTCTACCGAAAGCGCAATATCTGGTGGAAGCTGTTCGGTAGGGAGTATCTCCTGAAATAGTCCGGCGGAAGCTTGGTCAGGTCAGTACCTCGGACAACATCCGCACCAACCGGGCCGCCGCCGAACCGTCCGCGTCTTCATCGTTATGGTAGCAGGCAATATTGAGTCCGCAGACCTTGCCCGTGGCCATCACTTCCTCGATAACTCTCCGAACATCGCTCATCGAAAGGCCTCCCGGCTCCGGAAAATGAACCGCAGGC
>JAAERE010000364.1 GCA_024230675.1 bacterium
ACTCACCGCTCGGGTATCTGCTGCCGGTATTTACCAACGAGGAGAAGTGCACAGCCTGTGGCATCTGTGAGTGGATGTGTCCCCACTTCGGGATCGAAGTGTATAAGTACGTGGAGGCCGAGGCATGACAGAGAGAACATTAGTTAAAGGGAATGAAGCTATCTGCTGGGGTGCGGTCAATGCCGGACTGGACGGCTTCTTCGGCTATCCAATCACGCCGCAGAACGAAGTGATTGAGTGGTTCGCCCGCGAGCTGCCGAAACGGGGAAAGGTCTTCGTTCAATCACAATCGGAGAACGGGGCGATCATGATGGTTTACGGCGGAGCCGCCGCTGGCTTCCGGGTGATGACATCCACGGCTGGTCCCGGCTGGAGCCTGATGCAGGAAGGGATGTCCCATCTGGCGGCAGCGGATGTACCGTGTGTGATCGCGATCACGCAGCGGGGTGGCCCAGGGCAGGGAAGTATCCGTCACGCTCAGATGGACTACAACAACGTCACTCGTGGCGGGGGTGCAGGAGGGTACAAGAACATCGTGCTGGCTCCCAACTCCGTTCAGGAGATTCACGATTTCATACAGCTTGCCTTTCATCTGGCGGACAAATATTGCACTCCGGTCATCGTCCTCTCCGATGGCGTCATCGGACTGATCCTGGAAGCGGTTGAGCTGAAACCTTTGGAATTCGAGCCACTCCCGGAAAAGGAGTGGGCCGTCAAAGGACGGGACACTCATCCGGAAGAACTGACTCGCCGGTTCGTTATGTCCTCACCGGCGAGTGGC
>JAAERE010000365.1 GCA_024230675.1 bacterium
AAAGGGGCACAAAACTATCCAGGTCGGCGTAATCAAAAAGGCTTCTGAAGCTCACCGGAACGCCGTCCAATACACTTTGCTGAAACTCCTGGTGAGCGGCCAGCCACTCGGCCACCACCCCGGCCAGGTCTCCCCCGGCCACCGCGTCCATAGCCTGGGCAATGGTTCGCCCGTTATCGCCCCGCTCGCCGTAGCCATAGGCCGGGTCGGCCAGGCAGCGTTCCAGGTGGGCTGTCAACTCGGCCGGGGACTGGTAAATCAACAGCAGGCGCAGGGCGTGGCGTTGTTCGATGTCGGATTGCTGCATGGCCAGACCCAGCCGTTTTTCTTCTTTTCTTTCTTCGCCGATGCCGCCAAAACAGAACTCCATCATTTCCTTTTGGCGGGCGATGGCCCGATCAGGGTCGCTGTCCGCAATTAGCAGGGGCTGTTCTTCGTAATCAAGCAACTCATCAAAAAACTCATCTGCCTCTAACAGAGTTTCCAGGTCCTCGACCAGACCAGTCTCCGGCTCACCAGTCTCCTGCTCATCTACTACTACTTCATCTTTTTTTGTACTCATTTTAAAATGTCCTTTCTATATGGTATGCAATAAATTTTGAAATCAACTTTGGTTTGGGCTACAACATTTCTTCATCGGTCGTAATGTGAAAATGGCTACGGGGGTCTGCCACCTCTCTGGCCAGTTCTTTTTTGATATCATCGTCCACTACCATCTTCCATTTTCGCTCGTCTTCATCGTACCAACTCGCTATGGCCTGGTCAGATTGTCCGAACATGCCGGCCTCGATCCCATCAATCAGCAAGGCCCTGCTTTTGCCACCGATATTGATAGTCTGGGTGACTTCTTTGAGCGACCGGCCGGTCTTGCCAAAAAGATTGCTGGCATAAGATTTCTCACTACTGGCTATCACTTCCGGCGTCGAATTCGGCCCACTGGTATTGGGCCAAACTCTATCGACTTTGTCTAAACTGATTTTTTTCTGGGCCTCCTTTTCTTTTTCTGCCTTCTTTTGTTCCCCCAAGCCTAAGAGGGAATAATAATCATTTACATCATCGTCCGGGGTGGGGGTGTCCCGTTCGCTTTCGTCGACCAGGAACCAATTGGCCGCAAAGAGAATTCGTTTGCCGGCGCCCAGAACGCGAGTGGCATTCTCAAATTCGTTGACGCTGCCGATATAGCCGGGGATGGTAGCGGGGTCTTCATCGCCCTTGACGATATTTACCACATTTTGCACCGTCACCTCTCGCTGTTTGGCGTCGTCGCCAATGGCGGCGGCGCTGCCATTCCCCAAGGTCAGGGGGCGGTCAAAAAAGTGTTCCCGGTGCGGAATACTGAGACTGTAAATATGGGTCAGCGTTCTGGGCGTGCCCTTGATATCCAGCGTAAAACTCTCACCCTGCCACGTTCTGCCGGCGTCGTGAAAATAATAGCCGGCGGCCGCAGTCACCCGTCCCCCGGTGCGCCAATTGAGTATTTTGGCGTTGAACTTGGCCAGCGGGCTTTTTTTGATGATCACTCCCCGCCAGGTCCCCACCGCTTCTCCCCGCCCAAACAGGCGCATTCCGGTGGTGGCCGCCGCCCCGGTGGCCTGCTCCATGACATGCATCCCCAGGATAAAGGACAATATTCCTTTCATATAAGGCCGGCCTTCCAGCAAGCCCTTGACCCCAAAGTAGGTGGCGGTAATCTCTGCCACCCGTTCCGGGACGTCCTTGACGCTTTCCAGGTCCGTGTAGGTACTCAAACTGCCCAATATATTCATATAGCGACTGCTCAGGCCCAAAATTCCGTTGGCTGTGCCGGCCTTGTTGGCGTAGTTTTTGCTATTTTTCTGGCAGCTCATTTTTTGACCTCCGGCGGCGGGCCGCCATGCAGGTAGGCTTTAATCAGGGCAGTTTTAGCAGCTCCCCAGGCCGAGAGTCCCTCCATTTCGGACACCCGGCCCACATAGCCGGGCACGGCCGCCGGTTCGACCTTTCCGGAGGCAATCCCGACCGCGTCTTTGTCGGCGACCTCCCGGTCGAAATAGTAATGTGACGAGGGCAAGGCTATACTCTGCAAATGGGTAATGGTTCTCCTGCCCTGGGGCGTCTTGACCACGCTTACGCCCCGGTGCCAGGTTTTGTCTTTTAGCTTGAACATCACTCCCT
>JAAERE010000366.1 GCA_024230675.1 bacterium
GCCAAGTACGGCCTGACAGCCGGTTTGATGGTCCTGTTCCTGGTGAATATCTGGCGCTCCTTTGAGCCGATCTTCCGTACCTCGGAGCAGTTGGCCAACTTCCAGAAAGGCGTCGCCGGGGCCAAACGTATTTTCGCGCTTTTTGCTACCAGGTCGAAGCTGGTCGATCCGGAGGAGCCGATACCGTGGCCGGGTTTTGAGGACGCTATCCGGTTTGAAAACGTCTGGTTCTCTTACGGCGACAACGATGAATACGTGCTCAAGGATGTGAGTTTCGAAATAAAGCACGGCCAGAGCATAGCGCTGGCCGGCGTTACCGGCGGCGGGAAAACAACCGTGATCTCGCTGATCCTGAGGATGTACGACCCGCAGCGGGGCAGGATCACGATCGACGGCGTTGATATCCGCAAACTGCGCAAGGCAGAGCTCCGCAAGCGCTTTGCGCTGGTCCTGCAGGATATCTTCCTCTTCCCCGGCGACATCAGGGCCAACATAGGTCTTGAGTCGAAAGGGATTTCCGAGGAGCGGGTAGTCGCGGCGGCCAGGACGGTGGCTGCGGATCGCTTCATCGAGGCGCTGCCCGACGGTTACGCCACGGAAGTCTCGGAGAAGGGAACCAACTTCAGCCGGGGCGAACGCCAGTTGCTCTCGTTCGCGAGGGCCCTGGCCTTTGACCCGGAAGTCCTGATTCTGGACGAGGCGACCAGTTCGGTTGATCCCGAAACGGAGCGAACGATACAGGCATCGCTCAAGAGATTGATGTCCGGACGCACCTCGCTCGTTATTGCGCACCGACTCTCAACTATTCTGGACGTAGACCAGATTCTGGTGATCCGTCGAGGTGAGATAGTCGAACGGGGAACGCACACGGAACTGCTACTTGAGAACGGCTATTACTCAAAGC
>JAAERE010000367.1 GCA_024230675.1 bacterium
TATTACAAAAATTAATCAAAAAATGTCGCGTTGGGCAAAGAAACAGGAGCCAATGGCGTTGGCCAGGGCCGGATTGCTCAACACTACCCCGTTGCGAGGGAACGCTTGACGGATAGCCTGGCCCATAATGGCCGCCCCCCCACCGAAAATCAGAATACGGCTCATACGTTCTCCGTTGCCCCACAATCCGGTTGCGACAGCCACAATCTGCTGCGCCAGCGAGGTGGTGGCCGAGTCGATGATATGGCCGATGTCGTGATATTGGCCGTATACTTCCACGCGCCGAAGCCGAACAATCTCGTCGATTTCATGGGCTTCCATAGTCGTCATGTCGTAGCGGCGGCTGATGACATCGCCCACGGTCTCGATGATGTTCCGTACGCCAACCCGCTCGCCTCTGCTCCATCTCTCAACCGGCTGCAAGCCTTTGATGGCGGTCAAGTCGGTGGTGTTCCAACCGATATCCAGAAAGCCAAAAGTGCGCAGCATCTCCTCTTCCGGATAGATGGCCGCCCCACGGTCGTTTAAGTAATGGGCGTAAAAGCCGCCAAAGGGCTGCGGCGTGGTCACAATTTTGTGAATGGTGATGCTGCGCTGTTTTTTGCCCCAGGTGAATTGATGTTTCCCCTTGAGCGATTTGACCAGTTTTTTACGCTCTCCAAACCACATCACCGGCAAGCCGGAGACAA
>JAAERE010000368.1 GCA_024230675.1 bacterium
TCGCACCGACAAGCAACTGGATCTGGTCCAGATCCTGTACACCGATCCGGAGATGAAAGACGAGGAGTACGGTCATCTGCCCATGGACGTTTCGGAAGATTATTACTTCAAATTCGCTCTGCCGTCTCTGCAGGACCGGCCGTCGCAAATAAGTCACGCCAACGCCTACGTCGGGGATCAGCTCCTCGGGCGCCTTCAGCTTCTTGAAAACGTAGGCAGCGTTGCCAGAGAAACGTTTGAATCCAAAAGCTCGCTTATCTATATCCGCTCGGTCGTGCGGGCGGTGGCCAAAGGTCTGATGGCGCACAAACAGAAGAAAAAGGCCGACAGCGGCGGCCTGGGCGGGTGGCTCAAAAAGGCCGCCATAGATGTCGTCACAGACCTCTCTGAAAATGCCGATCTCCGGTGCAGCCGACTCCTGCCGGGTCGTATTCTAGTGGGCGACTTTGAACTGGCGCCCGGTGTCTATGACCTGACCGTCGAGTTCGTTGGTTTTGACGGCCAGGTCGTTGATCTCCAGCACATTCCCCAATACAAGGTCCTTGAAACCGGATTGAACCTTGTCCAGGCCGTCTCGCTGAACTGATCATATCCGGGCCATCCGGCTTGTCCAGCCGCGCAATTCGGGCCTTTTCACCGTTCCTGAACAGTCAAGAATTGTCACAAAGTGACGACTACTGAAGTGTAGCTTGGGGGGGTGGGGGAATCCTCCAAACGCAGCCGACAGCAGTATTCACTGTTGGGCGATATCGCGCAATGGAAGCCGGGCCGTTCTGTGAAGGCCGCGGAAGCACTTGATACCAAGTGGAAAAACTATTTGCATGCCGGGAGATTGAATTCGTGATAAGTCGTAGATTCAGGATATTTGTTTCCAGATTCCGAATAGTGCTCTGTGGAACGGCTGCGGCCGGACTTTTCTGGGTTCTGGACTCTGTGGTGGACTTCTGGTTCTTCAACGACGGCGGATTATCGCGCCATGTATTCGGACCGGAGCCTCACGACATCTGGATGCGATGTTTCACTACTGCTGCGATAATCTCTCCTACCTGGCTGTTGCAGGGGATGTTGAACCGCCGGCGGAGAACGGAGAAAGAGCTGAGAAAGAGCGAAGCCCGGTTTCGGCTGCTTTACGAAGACGCCCCTCTTGCATATCAGTCTCTAGATGAAGACGGTAACATCATTGAGGTCAATCGTGCCTGGCTCACCATGCTCGGCTTTACCAGGGAGCGAATCTTAGGGCGGCCTATGCGGGATTTTCTGGTGGCGGATAGTCAGGCCCAGTTCGAGAAGCATTTCGCATTTTTCAAGCAGACCGCAGCCGTCACCAACGTCGAGTTGTCTCTATTGGCCGCCGACGGCAGGACCGTAATTGCGGCTGTCAACGGTAGTATCTCGAAGGGGGAAGACGGCAAGTTCCTGCGAACTCACTGTATCCTTGAGGACATTGGTCAGAGGAAGGAGTCTGAACAGGCCCTTAGAGCGTCCGAACTGCGTTTCCGCGAGCTGTACGATAATATGCACGACGGCTCCTTAGCCACTGATTGGAACGGACGAATTCTTCACTGCAATCGAGCCTATATGGAGATGTTGGGGTATTCGCTCGAGGAATTGCAGTCCATGACGTATAGGCAGATCACTCCGGGTCGCTGGCACGCAGCTGAGCAGCGGATTGTTGACGACGAGCTTTATTCCCGGGGGTATACCAGAGCTTATGAAAAGGAATACATCCGTAAGGACGGGTCGTTGCTTCCGGTTGAGCTAACAGCCTACCTGGTTCATGGGGGCGATGGTCGGGCCACCAGCACATGGGCAATCGTCAGGGACATCACCAAGCGAAAAGAGGCGGAGCGGGCCATTCGCCAGAGCGAGAAGCAGTACCGCAGCATTTTCGACTCCGTGACCGACAGCCTCCTGGTGATGAACAGCGATGGTGAGATCGTGGAAGCAAATGAAGCAGCGTGCCAACTTTACAGATATCCGCGGCGGGAGTTGATAGGGTTGTCGGGATCTGATCTTGCCCACAAAGACTACTGTCATCTGGGACCGAAGCTGAACGAGACGGTGCGGGAAAAGGGGCGTTTCAGTGCGCATTCGGTGGACGTGCGGAAGGATGGATCCAGCTTTGATATTGAGGTTCGCGCAACGGCCGTGGATTTCGAGGGCCAGCCGCACATGCTGGTCGTGGGGCGCGACATTTCGGAGCGAAAGCGCTCCGAGGAGGCCATTCGGCAAAGCGAAGAGAAATATCGGGAACTGGCTGAGCGTGCGCCGGAAGGCATATTCGAGGCAGATCTGGACGGAAAGCTGATTTACGCCAATAATCAGGCCAGAAAATACACGGGTCATACTGAGGAGGACATCGCCCGGGGAGTCTACTTAAGGGACATCGTTGCCGAGGAGGAAGTCCAGAGACTTGCGGCGGAGCGGGTCGATGTCGCCCGAGGACAGAGCCTGGGTGTGCGGGAGTACTTGATGAACCGCAAAGACGGTACCAGGATGTCGGTAGCGGTCAATTCGACTCCGTTGATGAAGGACGGCAAGGTTGTCGGCACGCGCGGTGTCGTCGTGGACATCAGCGCATACAAAAAGGCCGAATTGGACAACCTCAAGCGGCAGTCTCTGGAATCCATCGGCGTTCTGGCGGGTGGGATAGCCCACGACTTCAACAACTTCTTGGCCGGCATATTGGGGAACCTTTCTCTGGTTCGGCTTGACCTCGACTCCGAGGACGAAAACGTTGCCCTTCTCCGAGAGGCTGAGTTGGCGGCAGAACGTGCGCGTGGCCTCACTCAACAGCTGCTCACGTTCTCCAGGGGCGGAGCTCCGGTTCGGAAGGCTGTGTCAATAGCGGAGCTGGTAAAGGATTCGGCCTCTTTTGCCCTGCGGGGCTCCTCTGTCAGAGCGGATTTTCAGGGCGCGGACCTCTCTTGCAGGGTCAACGCCGACGCCGGTCAGATTGGGCAGGTGGTGCACAACATTGCGCTAAACGCCGTCCAGGCGATGCCCGAGGGAGGAACCCTGAGCTTTTCCATCGATACGCTCGACGGTTTCAGTGAATCAGGCGAGCGGACGGACTCCCCGGAGCAAGTGAGAGTGACAATCCGCGACGAAGGCTGCGGGATTTCGGCGAGGGTGCTCTCCCGCATTTTTGATCCGTACTTCACCACCCGCGACGAGGGGACCGGGCTGGGACTGGCAATCTCTTACTCAATCGTCAAAAAACACGGCGGCCGTCTGGAGGTCGAATCGGAGGAAGGTCGTGGCACCTCGTTCCACATTTATCTGCCTCTATTGGAGGGCGAGCCCGCTTCCGCAGTAGTCGTCGCTGGAGAGCCGGTTGCCGGACAGGGACGAATACTGGTTATGGACGACGAGAGTTATGTGCGTGATCTGATAAAGAACATACTCCAGAGAGCCGGGTATTCAGTCGCCCGGACACGGGACGTCGCTTCCTGTCTCGATCGATTCAAGTTCGCGATGGACGAAGACCGACCCTTCGACGCCGTGATACTCGATCTTACTATTCCCGGCGGCATGGGAGGTAAAGAGGCCATAAGTAAGCTCAGACAGATTGATCCTCGGTTGAAGGCCCTGGTGTGCAGCGGTTATTCCAACGACCCGGTTATGGCCAACGCACCCGAATATGGATTTGACGGCGTGGTGACCAAACCGTTCCGACCTCAAGATCTCTGTGTAGCGGTGGACAGAGTTATTCGCAGGCCGATAGCCTCCGACCACACGCCGACCTGAAACTCCACCAGTTGACGGGCGCCGCAGCCCCCCAACATCCCAGAGAAGAATAGCGTCCGTCCATAAAGAGGGTTATACTGTCCTCTCAGTCATGGAGAACCTCATCAATGATGGCTCCGGCCGGGGACGCCGGGGTGCTTTCGGTTGGCATGGTAGCCTCCATCTGTGCGCTGCTGACTTTCCTGACCGAACTTACGTCCAACACCGCCACCACGCAGATAGTCCTGCCTCTGCTGGGCTCGCCGGCCGTGGCGATCAAGGTGAATCCGCTCCCGCTTATGATTCGCGCGACTTTGTCGGCTTCGTGCGCTTTCATGTTGCCGGTGGCGACACCGCCGAACGCCATCGTTTTTGGCATAGCCCCCGGCTTCCTGCCCGATTGGGCTGTTACGCCCTGACAGTCCAAGATGCCTGCTGGCCAGGGTCGAGGTTTTCCCCTCAACAGTTTCCCCCAAAAAACCAATTGACTGACCGGGAGATTGCCGGGAACTTGTCTCAGTGTAGGTCCATTATAGACACCAATGCAGGGGCAGTACGGGAGACTGCCCGATTCGCGGCTCGGCATAGTTCATCGTAGTGACAAAGCGACAAGATGCCCGGGGGGTGGGCCGACGGCCGTACTGGTCGGAAATAACGCCGGTGACATAAACTGGGATGAAGGTGCTATGGAAAAGTGGATGGAAACTCTGATAGAGTGGGGGACGCTCTACGGCGCCCGTCTGATCGGTGCGATGGTGATTCTAATCCTCGGGCGCATTGTGACCGGGATTCTTACGTCCGTGGTCAGGCGCCTGTTGACGAAAGCCAAAGTTGATGAAACGCTGCTGCGTTTCCTGACGACCCTGACCAAGGCGCTGCTGCTGACTTTTGTTATCATTGCGGCTCTGAACACGGTCGGGGTGGAGACAGCTTCGCTTATCGCGGTTATCGGCGCCGCCGGCCTGGCGGTCGGTTTTGCCCTACAGGGCGCGCTGTCGAATTTTGCGTCCGGTGTGTTACTAGTAATGTTTCGGCCGCTTAAGAGAGGTGATCTGGTTGAGGAGGGAGGATCGCATGGGGTCGTGAAAGAGATTCATATCTTCAACACTATTCTGGTGACGCTGGACAACAAACGGGTTATTATCCCCAACAGCAAAATCACCGGGGACAGCATAGTTAACTATTCGGCCGAGGGTTACCTCAGGGTCGACATGGTGTTTGGAATTGCCTATCACGACAACATCAGCAAAGCTATGGAGATTCTGGAGAACATTCTGGCCGAACATCCGCTGGTGATGAAAGAACCGGCCTACACCGTAGCCGTTTCGGAACTGGGCGACAGCTCGGTCAATTTCGTCGTGAGGTCTTACACCAAGGTGGAGAACTACTGGAGAGTATACTTCGAGGTAACCCAGAAGGTTAAGGAGACTTTCGACGAAAGCGGTGTCACTATTCCGTTCCCGCAACGAGATGTGCATCTTCACCAGGTTGCGGCCGGGTAGACCA
>JAAERE010000369.1 GCA_024230675.1 bacterium
CCCCATCTCGCCTTCGATCTCGGACTTGGGCGTAAGGGCCGCAACCGAATCGACCACGATGACATCGACCGCGCCGGAGCGGACCAGCGTTTCCGTGATATCCAGGGCCTGCTCGCCGTTATCGGGCTGGGAGACAAGGAGATCATCGATATTGACCCCCAGAGCCTGAGCATAGGTGGCGTCAAGCGCGTGCTCGGCGTCGATAAACGCCGCCACACCCCCAGCTTTCTGGGTCTGGGCGATGATATGCAGAGCTATGGTAGTTTTGCCGGATGCTTCCGGACCGAACACTTCGATTACCCGGCCGCGAGGGACGCCGCCCACGCCAAGGGCGTAATCGAGACCGAGCGAACCGGTCGAGATAGTCTCGACTTCGAGCACGTTCCCGTTGCCCAGCCGCATAATGGCGCCCTTGCCAAAGGAACGCTCTATCTGGCCCAGGGCGGCGTCGAGCGCTTTCTTCCGGTCGCCGGTGGTTGCAGAGGAGGAAGCCATGTCCTTCTTGCCTTTCTTTATTTCGACTCTCTTTTTTTCCATTTGAACAATCTACTAAATTGGTACGCGGCAATATATCACATTCGGGCCTCCCCCAAAAATGATTTTCTCCACTGACAGGGGGCGTCATCAAAAACACCGATTACCGTATTTCTTCGGTCTGCCCCGGCTGGATAACAAAAAAACCCGGCGCCGTGGTACGGCGCCGGGTTTCATCGACTGGGACTTGAGATCTATTCGTCAAACGGGCTTACAAGCAGGGAAAGAGGAATCTGGTCGTATGTATAGAAGAGATCCTCGTTGAGATAATCGCTGTAAGACGATATCAGCCCGGTACCCTCGGCGTAGCTGGCGTCAAAGACCTGCTGTGCCTCGGCCTCGGCACGATAGGCAACAGAGTCGGCCGGGTTGAATTCACGATAGCGAAGAGCAAACTCTTCGTCCTTGTTGCCGCCGCCCAAAATGCAGCCCAGGAGCGAAAAATCCGGGCAGTCGGCGTGCCAGCTCATGCGATAACCAAAATCGGTTTCGCCTACCGTCTGAATCTGATAGGCCCAGGCGGCGTCTTCTTCAACTTTATAGAAAAGTCCCCGGATATCCAGCGTGGAGTCAACGAGGTTTACATAAGCGTAGAACAGGAAGGAATCCCAATTGCCGTCGTAAAGCATCTTTTCATACAGGAGCACCGTCTGCACCGTGTCGTTGCTGGTGAAGCCGATGTGCGAGGTGTGGTTCGACGAAACACCGGTATCCCCCGGGAACTGCGCTTTGAGAACATGATCCAGTTCAACCGAAGACATGCCGAGGGCGGATTGATACGCCGTTGGGATCGCGACCGGCGCCGTGAGTTCGATCAATTCAGCCCAGGAAGAATCCTCGACCCAGCCGGTGCTGTCGTTCATAGCGAGCATGAAGGCAACTTCCTCCACAACCATGTCCAGACGCTCGACGTTGGAATACAGCGACATCGGTTCCTCACCGGCCGGACTGAGAACTTTGCCCAGCAAAGGATAATCTCCGCCGTTCCAAATGGGATCGATAGCCCCCGGAGCCGTCGAAGGAGCCGAGAAAGCCGCCGGCACGACCTGTTGGACTATCTCCTGGTATTCGGTGAATCCAATCATGGCGTCACCCGTACCGCCGGTGTCGCCTGAACCGGTTGGCGTAGCTGCCGAATCGTCGTCGCTGCAGCCGATAAAGGCTAGTCCAACAATCAAGAATATTGCTGACAGTGCATACAATAACCCCTTGTTGCCCATGCATACCTCCCTTTTTAGTTGTCGTTTTTCACTGATTAGCGATAGCTTTTTAATCGGACGACGAGAAACGATCTTTACGTCTATTAGGGGAAAAGTGCATTATTTGGTCAACAATGAAGAAGGGTGTATTACGGATAAATGATGTCCCGTAATTTGTGGAGTCCAAGCCTGACGAATACAAAACATAACTGACCTCTAACTTCCGAAAGTGATGGCGCTATGATCCGGGACAAACAAGGTTTTCGATCAATCCTGTTGCTGATGGTTGCGGTGTTTGCCGTCTCCCTTGGCGGCTGTACCTGGCAACCTAAGATGTTTCATCCCCACGCATTTGACAGCGGCCGAACCCTGCCGCAAGGCGATGTGGAAATCGCCCTCCAGACTTTTGGCGCAGGTATCAGCTACGGTTTCGGTGCGGGGTTTGAGGGACGGCTGGCAGCGGCCCTCGACGGTGAAGAGATCGGCGGCGTTGAACTGGCCTTAGCGCGGACCCTGCGAACGCGCGAAAACGCCTTTGCCAGCGGCATGATCGGATTGGAATGGTTCGACGCTTCATCTCCGGATTTCTCAGGGTTTCGATTCGTGACCGGTTTGACGGGATCCGTGTACACACAGAACCGTCGATTCGGTCTGCACCTGCCTCTGAAAGTGTACTACATGAGCTATAACTATGAAGGCTATTACATCGAAGGTCTCCACATCGGAGAAAGCTATGTTCACGTAGATGACCAGGACGAGGGCGGGGTTTTCGTACCGGGGATAGGGCTAAGTGTCGAAGGCGAGCATGTGTCGTTTCGAGCCGCCGGCAATCTGCCCATGCGAGAGTATATCGGCAAAGTGGAGATGTTGCCTTTCGTCGGCTTCCGTCTCGGGGTGAAGTTCTGAACCTTCCGTGGGCGGCAGACGTCCCCGTCTGCCCCAACATCACCCTTGATAGTAGAAATCTATGTCAAATTCTCTGTGATCACGGAGCAAATTCAGCGATGTAATGTGGCCTTCCGAGAGTCCCTGCCCCACTAGGCGCTCATAATACGACTCGCGAATCTTGATCCTGTCTGACTCTCCATCGAAAAGAGCTCTATAGCGATCCTGCAAGATGAAATCTACTGCCAATAGAGAATCAAAGATGTTGAGTAGCCGTCGGGTGGCCCACCGCTTGCGGTGGGTTTCCAAGTCCGAGCTATCTCAATCGATTGGAGAGCTCATTCCCGATTACTAACCCTCAAATCGCTCCTGCCCGAGTGGTGACTCGTGCAGGCGGTCGTAGATCGGACCTTCCGGCGTAAGCGTGGATTTGAACAGTACCAGGCGATCGAGAGACATCGTAATCGGCTCCATAGTGTAGCCGTCGAGGTGCGCCGCCAGATCGTCTGCGCTCCGTCCCTGTCGTACCCGACCCAGCGTAAGGTGTGCTTTGAAAGGGCGTTTCTCTTTGGCAAAGCCCAACTGGCGCGCTGCCAGATCAACTTGCTTGGCAATCTTCGCCGCACCGCTCACTCCCAGGGAAGACCCGGCCCAGATTACTCTCGGCCGCTTGAGGTTGGGGAATCCGCCCAGCTGATCGATCACCGCTTTTATGACCCCGAAACGGCTGACCACGCGGTCCAATCCCTCGCTGATCATTGGCACCAAACTCTCGTCGGCATCGCCGAGAAACTTAACCGTCAGGTGAATATTGCCGGGTTTGGCCCATTTGACACCGGCGCCGTGTGGCTGCAAGGCTTCGATTACCTGCCCTAGTTTACGCTCTACCTCAGAAGGCAACGGTAAGGCTATAAATAGTCTGAGCATGAAATGTATCTCCCGCTTATCTCCACTAAAGATAACACGGGCCGGTTATTCTTCGCAAGACGCTTTACGATAATGTTTTAGGTTTTTGGCTGTGGGCGGAGAAAAATGAAACCAAAAAAACGCATTGACGTACTACTAAGTTAATACTACTATTAAATCAGTAACTATACGGCTTTAGTAATACAGGTAGTTGATTTGGAAGCAATTATCAGGAAATTCCAGAAGGAGCTCAACTCCGGGACCTCGGCGCTGGTGTTGCTGGGGGTTTTGAGCCGTGCGGAGGAGCCGATGTACGGCTATCAGATTGCGAAGCTTATTGAAGCGGGTCGGGAGGATGTTCCGGTCAAGCAGGGGGCCTTATACCCGGCGCTACGGTCTCTCGAAGCCGGAGGGCTCCTCGAGAGTCAGGTGGAACCTTCAATTTCGGGGCCGCCGCGGCGCTATTATCAAATCACGGATACAGGTCGGGCCGCCCTGGTTCGCTGGCAGGAAATATGGGAACAGACCAAGGTTTTCGTCGATGACGCCTTGAAAGGGGGTCATGATGTCTAATGCTATTGAACAGTACCTTAACCAACTGAAACATGAGATGGCAGGGTGCGACCCGGCAACCGTCCAGGACGCGTTGTCGGACGCCGAGATACATCTGAATTCAGCGTTTGAGAGCGCCCGCAAAGCCCAACCGGAGACGGCCGAGGCGCTGCTACTGCAGGGCGTAATCGAGAAATACGGCTCCCCCGAGGAAGTAGCTTCGGCCTACCGGGATATTGAGGCCCGCGTGGTCCCGACGTTGGCCAGAAGTTCCGAGCCTGATATTCGACCCCTGTCATCGCGTTTCCTCGCTGTTACCTACGATCCCAGAGCCTGGGGTTCGCTCTTGTATCTTCTCCTTGCAATGCCGCTGGGCATAGTTTACTTCACCTGGGCTGCCACCGGCTTGTATCTCTCCGTGGGACTGGCCGTCTTGATAATTGGGATTCTGTTCTTCGGTTTCTTTCTGCTGTCCGTTCGGGGGATCGCCCTTGTCGAGGGACGCATCGTAGAGGCGCTCCTGGGGATCCGCATGCCCCGACGGCCTATCTTCTCCGACCACAGCCTCAGCTGGTGGGAGAGGCTCAAGGTCCTCGTCAAGGAGCGAACCACCTGGACCAGCCTGCTATACATGCTCCTCATGATGCCCCTGGGGATGATCTATTTCACGGTCGTAATTTTCGGGTTTGCGCTCTCAATATCCTGTATCGGCCGGCCCATACTGCAATACGCTTTCGACCGGCCCTTTCTGGAAGTGGAGCATTGGAACTGGTACTGGTCGGACGGCATGATGCCACTGGTGGTGATTGCCGGCTTTGTGATCTGGATCCTGGTGCTTCACCTGGCCAAATTACTGGGGCGCCTGCATGGCTCGATGGCCAAGGCGATGCTGGTCAAATCGCGCTGAACCCCTCCGGCGTCTATCTAAAGCACACCCGTGGCACCACCACCTGGTGATATAAGAAAGCCGCGCTGTCGTCTTGCGACAGCGCGGCTTCTGTAAAGAGTACTCAGAAATGAATACTTAAGGACTAGAAGTCAAACTTGAGACCGGAGCGGATCATGTACCACGAACCGGACTCATCCCCATATACATAGTAGGGGTCGGTGCCGGCCGTACCGGAATCATCGGTAAGATCGGCGTACTCAAGATCGAAAGTAAACGTCGTCTGCGCAGCTATCAAATAACCGAAACCCAGCGCGAGATTCACAGAACCAAAGTCGTGGTTGGAATACTCGTGCATGTGATCGAAACTGAAGTCCTGGTGAGTCAAATCGCCTTCGAGCTTGTCGGTGATATCCGGCATCTCGACCGGGTCGTACTCGGCCGTGGACTTGTGATAGCTAAGGGTTGTGAACAGGTGAAGTCTCTGACTCGGTACGAAGTTGGCGTTGGCGTAGAGGCTGGTCGCCTTGGTCTTGTAGTCGACCATGACAAACTCGGTGCCATAATGTCTGGCCTGAGCGATATCGTCTCCTCCGATACTCACGGTATCGGTAAATAGATGACCCGCTCAGCCGTCGAACAGCGCCACCGTCACCGGCCCTCTCGACTTGCTGGAATTAAGAGTGAGCCCGGCCGTGAAAGACCATTTCGGGTTCGGCGCGGTTGTCAGAGAAAGGTGCGGCTGGAACGAAGAATGCTTCACATCCAGCGAATCCAGATCACCGTTCTTGTCAAACTTCGCGTTGAGGCCGAGATTCACACTGGTCTTCAAGGTCGGACGCCAGGTTGATTTCCAGGCGAACTCATGAAGATCGGTGGGTTCGGTCGTGATGTTCTGGTACTTCAGGGCCTCCCTCTCCCAGTAGAAGATGAAGAAGAAAGGAGAGGCGGAGACATTTCGAGTAAGAATCTCGCGGCCGCGCTCTTCAAACAAACCCTTGAAAGTATTGAACGGATCGGACGTCTTCTCGAAACGGTACTTAAACGAGGAGCGATATTTGAGCCCCTTGCGATAGTTCAGTTTCGCCTGCCCGATAAAGGTACCCGACACCAGATTGTCGTCTGAATCAGGATAGCTGTAGCGGTCAACCCGATTGTACCCGGCCAGCACGGACAGAGTCATCTTGGGGTTGAGGCGACGGATCACCTCAGCCGTGATTTTGCCGTCGGCCCGATCCAGCGAGGACTGCCGTTCGTAGTCAAAGTTGCTCTGAAGATACGAGGGCGTGGTCCTGCCGACGCGGTAGTCACGAACGTCGATAAACGGATCATCGGCCTCGCGCCGCACGCCGGTCAGCCGGGCGATAAACCGCGTCTGCGGATTCATCGTCACGGCGTAATTGAACGCGCCCACCCAGGCGTTGCTGGTCAACTCGGAGTATTTGTTCTCCGAGCGGCTGTAGCTGAGGGAGCCGGCAAACTTGCCTTTACCCAGATCGCCTTTGAGTCTCAACTTGTGGGACATCTTCTCGGTTTTCGGCTGAGCGGAGAAAGCGAGCGTGGTGTCGTCGTAAAGCTGACGGGGGGCGAATTCAACTCCGGAACCGCCGTTGACCGGATGCTTGGCCTCGTCGTAATAGGCCGAAGGCGCCGGTACGTGAGATTCATACATCCGGAAGCCGAACTGGTAGCCGACGTCGTACTTGCTGACCTCGGCGTCGATCCCGGCCTGGAACTGATGCGTACTGCTCTCCAGCTCCTGGCTCTTCGAAGTAAGGTGACAGCTCAGGCAGTGGTTGGAGGCAATCGCCTGTTCTTCACCGCTCTTCAGGATAGAGCGATGCGAGGCGGTGAATCGGACGTTGTTATCTCTCTGGAGCAGCAAGCTGACTTTCGAGAGAATCTCGCGGCGGTGATAGCTGTAATCGGCGCCGGCGTCCATCAAATCGTGCGTTAGGATTTTGCCGCCGCCGGCCTCGCGCGTCTCCATATTAGTCAGCAGATCCTGCTGCAATTGACGCGAGAGCGAACGATATTGGACGTCGAAATTGTAACGGTCGCCAATGCGGGAGGTCATCCGCCCGACAATGTTCTCTTCGTCGAGATAATCGACGTCGAGATCAAACGAGCTGTTGGGCCGCAGGGACTGCCAGCCGAATTTGAAAGACGGTACTAATTCGCCGGCGTTTTCGAGCAGGCGATACTCACCGGCTTTTTTGGCGTAGTCGCTGGAATCGGCGTAATAGCCGCCGAGCCAAAGACTGTACTTGTCTACGGTCTCCTCGCTTTGGGCAACGGAAAAAGACGCTGCGAGCAAAAGCAGAAGGCCGATACTAAAGATCGTTAGCTTAGATTTCATAACCTTCTCCCTTATCTCGTCAGCGCGTTGCCGCCGGTCGAGGCTGACTGTGACGGGTGATCGGAACCGTGGACCTGTGTGTGACACTGGGTACACTTGGTCAACATACCGCGCTTCCAGCCGTCGGGAGTCGAGATCCCCGCACGCTCTGGATTCTGCGGCGGGGTGAAAGCACCGTCGATGCCCTCGATCGTAGCGTGGAAGTGCATCGGGTGGCAGTTCAGACACAGAGCCGGCTCCGTCTGTTTGAGCAGATTGTCGGCCACCGAGCCGTGCGGCGTGTGGCAGATCATGCAATCCTCGTTGACGGGATCGTGCTCGTAAACAAACGGACCTTCAACATCGGCGTGGCACGAGAAGCAAAGCTCGCGTCCGGTGCTGTTTAAGGTCATTGCCGTCTGGCCACCGTGCGGATTGTGACAGTCCTGGCAGCTCATCTTGCCCTCGGCTACCGGATGGTGCGAAGGCATAAGCGACGCTGCGCGAACGTCGGTGTGGCAGTCGTAGCAGAGATCGGGTCCGGATGTTTTCATCGCCCCGTCCGTACCTCCGTGCACCGTATGACACGAAGAGCAGTTAAGATCGGCGGCGTTGTGATGGGCAAAAGACCAGTCATCGAACTGAGAATCGTCGTGACAGGTCAGGCACATCTGGGAGCCGAACTGGTCCTGCTTGGCCGGATTGATGATCTTCTCGGGATCACCTTCCTCCACGTGAGCTACCGCGGACCCGTGACAGGATTC
>JAAERE010000370.1 GCA_024230675.1 bacterium
GAATTGAAATTACTGGCGGATCAGATGCAACTTGAAAGACAGTCATTGGAACTGGAGCGGCGAGCAATGGAGCAGGCGAACCAAGCGTTACAAGCCGGAGCTTCATCAATGGCGCCAGGCCAGTTTGGCGCGGCAGCACCAGGGCAATTCGGTCCCACAGCACCCGGTCAATTTGGATCAGCGGTGCCAGGGCAATTCGGTTCTACAGCACCCGGTCAATTTGGTGCAGGTGCTCAGGCTATGCCGGGGCAGCCAATGATGCAACAGCCAATGCAGCCGATGATGCAGCAACCAATGCAGCAACCAACGCAGCCGATGATGCAGGCGCCACAGGGCATGCAGGGTTCTCAACCTATGGTTCATAATCATACTCATAAAAGGGATTACTCTGAAGATTTTGATGAAGAGGAAGGGGGGTTGGGTGATACCCGAGAGTCGTATACTCGTCAGGGTGGAGCTCGCCAAGATCGCAGGCCATCCGGTGGCCAGGGAACACGCCCTGGTAGGAGAATGTCAGCAGAAAGAGATGACTCAGATGAGGAAAGAGGCCGCAGACCCGCCCGTCGGTTAAATGCCGGCAAGCGTCGTCCCGGAGAAGGCTGGATTACGCATACTGAAGCAGAGGAAGAAACTGCCGCAGAGGGCCAAGAGGTAAACCTGATGACCTTGA
>JAAERE010000371.1 GCA_024230675.1 bacterium
CATGGCTGATCGCATAGCTCTGCTTCACGAGGGCAGGATAGTACAGTTGGCCACTCCAGAGGACCTCTACCGCCGACCGGCGAACGTTTTCGCGGCCATGTTCGTGGGAGTACCCAAAATCAATCTTGTCGAAGGACGTATTGAGGACAATCGTCTAGTGCCGTTTGGCGTGATACCGCCAAGGGAACTCTCGACCGGGGATGTCGGCGCTATAAAAATCGGTCTGCGGCCGGAGGCTATTGAACTGTCCGGCAACGGGGATTATACTGCCAAAGTTCTTTCGTCAGAATATCTCGGCGACCACTATGTAGCGACGCTTGATTTTCAGGGACATCAGCTTGTTGTTTCCAAGCTCACCGGCGAAGCTCCCCAGAACGATCAGACCGTGCGATTTAACATCGACAAGGAATCACTGCTGTACTTTGACGCGGAGTCCGGGCGGAACCTTTTGTGCAGTCCCGTCCAGTGCCAAGAGGATAAGGTTTGAGAGGGTACCTGATAGTACTCGCAATCGTCTCAGCAGGCTGTTCCATTTTGGCGGAGGACCAGTCCAGTGGTCTTCCGTCGGTCCCCTATCCGATCCCAGGTATGCCTGCATATGGGTACGTTGTTACGGAATACACTCAGGATGAACAAATGCTTATGCAGTTGGTCAGGGCGTCCGGAGATTCGACGGACGCCGACTACCATGTTGTCGACTCCTTCACCTGTATTGACGAGCCAGGGCCGTGTGGCGGGAACTCAATTAGTTATGTCACGCAAGAAGATTCGTGTTTCCACGTCGTCACGCTGGGTCCCCTTCCGGACACCGAGAAAGACACAGTCATTTCCTCGTGCATTGAATCGCGCTACTGGACGATGTATCAGCACTTTCTTGTGAAGTCAGAGGCCTTGTTTGCCTGTGCAGTGACTGTACCCGGGGGCGGCCCTGTCAAGAGTTGGCGGTGCGTGATTGGGCGAATCGGTGAAGATAGGCAGATAGACACCGTGGCGTGCATTCAAGGCGGGTTCAGTTGTCGACTCCTGCCCGACGGAACAGAGGTGTCTGTAGGTGTCAGGTTTAGCCCTGATGAACACAACTTTGCGAAAATGACCTTAGGGATCTACGATCTATTGGCGAATGAGCTTCTTATGCCACTTGACACAACCTGCCCCGCCTGGGCGGGGTATCGCGCGAGCAGGGATGAGCCTCTATACTACATCAAGAATCATCTAGTACATGGAGTCAATGTGTGGCGGTGGGATGAGGACTGGGGTGAGGAACTAGTGACCTTCTTCTCAAAACCGGAAGTTGTTAGAACGTATGCACTGACCGCAGATTCGCTTATATGCGTTGTGGTGATGGAATCTGACTCTGCATCGACCGGTGTGACTCGGGTAGCTGTCCCCATCAATCCTGAGTAGGCGCGTCCCCACCTGACGCCTTCGGCTCCAGGTGGGCTACAAACTTCCTTGAACACAGTCGAAATTGGGTGGCCCACCCTTCCCAGGGTGGGATGTGCTGTCATCTGAGAAAACTGTAATCGGGTTTCTCGCGGCGGCTTTGCACCACCCCTCGGAACACCGACCTACAAGAACAAACGGGGCACCGCCCCCGTCTTTCCAGCGGAGGCTGGAATCCAGTATTGATCTGGGCCCCAGCCTTCGCTGGGGTGACGAAAGGGGGCTGGGGTGACGGAAGGGGGCTGGGGTGACTGAAGGGAGCATAAACGGAGAAGGCAGCGTAGAACGGAGAGGACGGACCGACGGGCCGTTCCTCGACTCTCCAAGCCTGAGAATCCCACCATAAGAATGATGGGCCACCCAGACGGTACAGAGCTGTTCAGCGCAGCCGTTGGCAGCGGGGGCAGTAGTGAGCCGAGCGTGAGCCTATCTTCTCCCGAATGATGTTCCCGCCGCAATGGTCACACGGCTGGTCTTCGCTGCCGTAGACTTTCAGGAAGTTCTGGAACGATCCAGAACGTCCGTCCACACCGGCGTGAGACACAACCGTTGTCCCCATATGCTCGATAGACGCCCGTAGCAGCCTTTGTATGTGGCCGTGCAGCTCGGTCAGTTTGCGTCTGGAGAGAGTATCGGTCAGGCGGCGTGGGTGGATCTTAGAGACGTAGAGGGACTCATCGGCGTAGATGTTACCCAGACCGGCAATGAAATTCTGGTCGAGCAGGGCCGGTTTGATCATTCGTGCGCGCCGCTTGCACAATTCAACGAAATCGTTAGCGGTTAAATCCAGGGGCTCCGGGCCGAGATTGGCCAGGCCGGGCTGTTGCCAGAGTTCGTCGTTGGGAAAAACGCGAAGCCGCCCGAACCTTCGATAGTCGTTGAATCTCAAATGGAGACCGTTGTCATCTTTTGTATGGGGAGTGAAATCAAAAAAAACCAGGTCGTGTTTGTGTTTCGGCTGGGTGCGATCGACATAGAGAAACTTCCCGGTCATCTTGAGATGGACCCACAACGTAACGTCGCCGGCGAGATTTATTAGGATATTCTTCCCGCGCCGGTCGATCGAAAGAACCTTACGGCCCTTTATGACGGAGTTGAGAGTTTTGCGTTTGAACGAAGGGCTGATAACGATCGAAGCTGCCGGGGCGTTGGTTTTGACCGCCTCGAATACACGCCCGGGAATTATCTTGCGCAGTCCTCGAACGACCGTTTCGACTTCCGGAAGTTCCGGCATTACTTCTGTCCCAGGCGATATTCGTAATCGAGGATAGCGGCGCGGATGGCGTCCGGGGCCAGGTTGGAGCAGGCCATCTTTTTCGGCGGGAGGCCGTCGAGTCTGGCCGCGACATCATCGCGAGTGATAGCGGCGGCTTCCTCAAGCGTTTTCCCCAACACCATCTCCGAGGCGGCCGAACTGGTGGCAATAGCGGCCGCGCAGCCGAACGTCTTGAACTTGACGTCAACCAGGCGGCCTTCGGAGACTTTTATATACAGGCGCATGACATCGCCGCAATTGGGATTGCCAACTTCGCCCACGCCGTCGGCGTCTTCTATCTCCCCGGTGTTGCGGGGGTTCTGAAAATGGTCCAATACAGTCGGGTTATACATGGGGGGATAGTAAGACAAAAGGGCAGAAAAAGCAAGCTAGGCGGCGGAGCCGCCGTCGCGATGAGGACTACTTCTTGACTATGGTCACTTCACCGGCGATAATCGGCACCTCTCCCTCGGCCGTTTCAAGGATCAGACAGCCGTCCGCGTCGATGTCACGCGCGATACCTGTGGTTAGCGACTTGCCGGCCCGGATCGTGATCTCACGCCCCAGAAGCGAGGAATAGCGTCGGAGTTTCGCACGTGACTTTTCAAGACGGTGAATCAGATAGCGCTCATACTGTTTTTCGAGATTCTTGAGAAACTTCTGCAGCAGTTCTACCCGGTTGACTTTTCTTTTGACCTCACGGCGCAACGATGTGGCGATAGTCTTGATCTCGTCCGGGAAACCTCCCGCCCGTTGATTGATGTTGATACCTATCCCGACTATGACATGGTTGATGCGGGAGCCTTCGGCCGAAAGCTCGGTCAGAATCCCGGCCATCTTGCGCCCCCGGATCAGGATATCATTGGGCCATTTTATGCGGACGTCGTTGGGGAGGTATTCCTCGAGCGTGTCTGCCAGGGCTACAGCCGTGGCGATAGAGATTCCGGGAGCGTTGTCGGGCCTGAGGTTCGGCCTGAACAGAACCGAAAGGTAGATCCCGGTTCCCGTCGGCGAATGCCAGTGCCGCCCGAGGCGACCGCGTCCCCTGGTCTGCTGCTCTGCGGTTATGACTGTTCCCTCCACAGCCCCCTGCTCAGACATCTCGGCGGCGATATCGTTGGTGGACTTGACCGCCTGGTAACAAAAGAGATTTCTTCCCAGCCACCGGGTGGCCAGTTTGTGGCTGATCTCGGTAGCGGTGAGAGAGTCGGGCGGCGCGATAAAGGCCACCCCCAGCTTCTTGCGGACTCTGATTTTGTAGTCCCAGGAGGCTGCGAATTCCAAAACCGCATCCAACTGCTCGCGATCGAGGTTCAGCTTTGCCTCCAACCGCTTCCAGTCGAAATACTCCTCAGGCTTTTTTCGGATATAAACAATCAGATGATCGGCTAACTTCTCAAGTTCGGTGCGGTTCATGACGGTCATTCCGTAACTCTGAGCGAGAAATCGGAAGTTGGGGCGGAATGTGTCAGGGCGCCGATCGAAATGAAATCTACCCCGGTAGCCGCAATGGCCGCGACCGTATCGAGCGTAACGTTGCCCGAGGCTTCCAGTTCGACCTCCGCGTTGATTTCTCGTGCTTTGGCAACCAGGTTCGCCAGAGATTCAACAGGCTGATTGTCAAGTAGAAGACGGTTAACACCGACCTCGATAGCTTCGGTTAGTTCAGCTTCGGAAGTAACTTCAACCTCGATCTGTATCTGGTCCGCATCTGCTTCGAACTGTAGCCGGAAATCACCCGTATCCAAAAAGGCTCTCGCCTGATCGACCGCTTTTGTGATCGATCCGGCGCTGGCGATGTGGTTGTCTTTGATCAAGATCATGTCGTACAGGCCAAAGCGGTGATTGGACCCGCCGCCGTGAAGAACCGCACACTTTTCCAGGTAACGCCAGCCGGGCGTAGTCTTGCGCGTGTCGAGGACGCGGGCGCCCTTGGACCGCTCCACAAATTCAGCGGTTAGGGTGGCAATTCCGCTCAGACGCCCCAGGAAGTTCAGCGCCACCCGTTCCGACGAAAGAACGGTCTGGTTGAAACCGTCGATCCGGGCTATCGTGTCCCCCTTCTCGAATTCTCCACCGGCCTCCTTAACAAAATCAACTTCGTTAGCTGAGTCGACGATTTCGAACGCCAGTTTGGCCGGCTCCACGCCGGACAACACCCCGCTCGATTTGGCCACGATCTCGGCTTTCAACGGGTCTGGCTCGAGGCAAGCTAGCGAAGTAAGGTCTCCCTTGCCGATATCCTCGGCCAGGGCCGCTTTCACCAGTTCCAGCATCGCCTGATGGTGCTTATCCATCTTGCTCTTTGATCCCCTTCGGTTGCGTATTGACTTTGTAAGATTATATTAAACCAACAGCAGCCCCACCACCACAAAAGCAACACGGTTGCCTTTATTATGGGGCGGCAGGGGCAGAAAGGCCGAAAGAGAATCAGTGGCAAAGCGAAAAGTACAGAAGAAACCGACTATCGCCATGATCGGGTACGGGTCGCAGGGGCGTGCCATGGCCCTGAATCTTCGCGATTCCGGCTATCCGGTGTGTGTCGGTCTTCGCGCGCGCTCGAAATCGAGACATCTTGTCAGGCGGGACGGTTTTTCGGAGATACGCCAGATTCCCGAAGCTGTCAGAAGGTCAGACATTATCTGCTTTGCCTTTCCGGATCACCTGCACGGGCGAGTTTTCGATAGAGATATAGCCCCGCATCTCTGCTGCAATGCCACGCTCTGGTTTTTGCACGGAACCTCGGTGCATTTTGGCGCCGTGAAGCCGCCCAAAGGAACCGACGTTATTCTTATTGCTCCTCACGCGCCGGGTGTTGCAGTCCGGGAGGAATATCTGGGACCGCGCTCTATTGCCGCTTTTTATTCAGTGCACCGCAATCATACTCGAAAAGCGAGGTCGACAATCACATCTCTGGCCCAAGCGGTGGGCATACGCCCCGGCAGCCTTATCAAAACAACCTTTGAAGACGAGGCGGTTGGGGATCTATTTGGCGAACAGGCCGTTCTCTGTGGTGGACTGGCCATGTTGATCAAGAGCGGTTTCGAAGTCCTGGTCGAAAACGGGCACAAACCCGAACATGCCTATCTCGAAGTCGCCTACCAGCTTGATCTGATAATCGATCTCATCAAGAAGCACGGGATCGAAGGTATGTTCTCGCGCATTTCGGTGGCCGCTCAGTTCGGGTCGTTGGAAACCGGTCCCCGGATAATCAACGCTTCCGTAAAGACGCGGATGGAAGCGGTTTTGAAGGGGATCAAGTCCGGAAAGTTCACACGGAAGCTTAACCTCCTGGAAGAAAAAGAGATAGCAGAGATCTACAAAGCCCTCAAGACCCTCAGCCACCCTGCTCTGGAAAAAGCCGCTCGGAAATTCTCAAAATAGCCTTTACGTCGCCTCACCCGACTATATTCATAGCGCCAAAGCGTTCAAGAAAAACGAGTTATATCCGCGCTGCATGACAAAACCGTGACAATCGTCTCACCGTATCCTGTTTTACTGTCCTCTTAAGCAAGCCATGTTCAGGAAATAGGAGAAGGGGAATGAGAAAAATCTTATTGATGCTCGCGATAATAGGTCTGACGGCGGCGGCAGCGCCGGCAGCCACCGTTACCGGGGTTGTTCTGAACGCAGAAGATCAGGCGCCGCTGGAGGCCGCCACGGTGACGGTCGTCGGTACGGAGATTGTGGTCACAACTGATGACGAGGGGCAGTTCACACTTCTTGATGTGGAACTCCCGGTCGCCGTGACTATCAGCCATGTTGGTTTTTCGGCAGCCGTAGAGGTGGAGCTGCAGGAGGAATCCTTAAATGAAATAGTATTGGCCCCGGTTTCGTCCATGCTGAATTCCATCGTCGTGACGGCCAGGCGCTATGAGAAAGCAGCTTACAAAGTATCGCAGCCAATTACAGTAGTGAACTCGGAGGAGATTGAAGCAAAGGGACATGCTATTATATCCGATGCGATTCGTAATTTCCCCGGACTGGATATGAACGACGCCGGGCCGTTCCGCGCGCGCCCGGTGATTCGAGGTCTCTACGGTACAAGAATTCTGGTTCTGGTCGACGGTGAGAGGCTCAACGATCAGCGCGATGTCAGCGATTTTGCCGGTGCTTCCATGTCGTTGATAGATGCTAATGAGATTGAGCGCGTGGAGGTCGTCAACGGACCGGCTTCGGTCCTGTACGGCTCCGACGCTATGGCCGGAGTGATAAACATAATCACAAAGAAAAACCAGTTCAATGGGAAGCTCACGCCGGTGGCGAAGTACAGCGGACGGTATTCGACCGCCGATGAACAGCATTCCAATCGGATTGATTTCGGGCTTGAAGCGGAACGTTTTTCGCTCTCGGTTGGCTACCAGCACCGGGAGGCCCGCAACGATTACAAGCTGCCGGATGGCTGGCAGAATGAGGATTCACGCTACGAGGTTTTCAGGGACGGTTTTTACGACAGTCTCAACGCCGCCCAGGGGACATCGTTTTCCGGAGATCGGCTCGCAAACTCACGGGCGCGGATCAACAATTTCGACGCTCGCCTGGGAGTGAAAGTTGCCGGAAGTCACCGGCTCGATTTCGATTTCGGAGCTTTTCAGGCCGAGGAAATTGGTTATCCCGGTGTGCCGAACGAAGCTACGCCGTTCCTGTTTTTCTATCCCAACCACGATCGGGACAACTTCTCGATCACTCACACTGCCACCGGCCTGACCGACAAGTTGATCAGACTCGAAACTAAATTCTATTATGAGAAAATCTCCAAGGACTTCCTCACAGATTTCCTTGACGGCATCAGCTTCCCGGCCGGACCGTACATCGGCACCCTGGGGACTTCGATGAATCACACCGAGGTGGAGAAACTGGGCCTGAACTTCCAGGAACTCTATCAAATGACAAAGCAGCTGACGATGACTTTCGGCCTGGACGCTTATCGTGAGTCCATTGATGGCGGGGTTACGTCGACGACTGACTTTGTGTCTTCCGGCGCGCCGATTCCGCCTTTCTCGGATACGTCGGTAGGAGCCTCGGTGCCGGAGAATACCTGGTACTCTCTGGGAGCGTACGCATCGGGAGAAATCGACCTGAAGCCCCTTTTGATCACTGCCGGTCTCAGGTTTGACAATTACAGGATCAATACCAGCGAGACAGATGGATATGTTGACGACTCAGAGGAGCCGCTGCCTACGGAAGACGAAACCTACCGGGCGCTAAACGGCTCTCTGGGTATTGTGTATCCGCTGGGTCGGGGAGTGAACGCGGTTGCCAACGCGGGCACCGCCTATCGCGTCCCCAACGTCGTGGAGCGCTTCTTTTTCGGCTCCGCCTCCAGCCGTGAAACCCGTCCGAACCCCGAGATCAATCCGGAAAGATCTATTTCGCTTGATTTCGGTGTAAAGGCCGTGCATGATCGAATCAACTATTCACTTATCGGTTTCTGGAGTGATTACCAGGACTTCACTCAGCTGGTCAATTTCGACTCTCTGGAAAGCTCACCGGGCAGATATTCCGCTCTGTGGCGCTACGAGAATCTGGAGGACGTGACCATTTACGGATTCGAGGGCATCATTGAAGGCGCTTTCGAAAACGGTATTTACGGAAACCTTTCGGCTGCCTACCAGCACGGTCAGAACAACACCGACGATCAGCCGATATTCGTATCTCCCGTGAAACTGATGGGTACGGCGGGATATCGCCACGACAAGCACGGTTTTTTTGGCGAAGTTACCGTCAAGCGAGCCTGGAATCAGGACCGGATTCCCGATGTCACCGCTCTTGACGATATTGCTACCAAAGGTTTCACCGTAGTAGGGGCGACGATGGGAGTCGAAGTGTTCAAGCAGGTGCGATTGGCTATTTCCGGGAATAACCTGTTCGATGAGGTCTATTCCGAGCCGTTCAACGGCCGCAACCCGGATAACCCGATTCCAGAGTCCGGACGTAATTTCGTAATCAGCGTCATTTCCAGCCTGTGAAGCACCGCGCGTAGAAATTGATAGGGCTCCCGGGGTCGTCTTCTCCGGGAGCCTCTGCTTTTTTCGGCGGGGATTCAGGGGGCTGATCCCCTCGAAAAACAGCAGAAACTTCAATGCATTTTGAGCAATCTCCTGTTCAATAAATGAACAGCGTTGCACACCCCCTCTGCGGTCGTCCGGCACTAACTGTAACTACTTGCACAATATACTCTTAGATATTGCCATCAAGCCCGAAGGGGCACGAGATTTGCTTTTAGCCGTTACAACAATACTTGGAAGAGAAATTCCCGGTAATGTTAGACTAGGACCCCTGACCAACCTCAGGGGTTCTTTATTGTAGCGCCGGGCGGCCGGATTATTAAATAGGTTGACGCCCCAAACCGGCCCGGTTAGATTAAACCCTACCTATGAAAAGTATATTGAGAGCCTTTACCGCCGTCGTGGCGGTTGTTTTGTTGGCCCTTGTCGGCTACTACCTCTACGACACCCTGCGAGAGCGCAGCCTGAACGAACGGCTGGCTGCCGTGATTCATCTCGAAGACCAGCGCTTGCACTCAGACGAGCTGGAGAAGTATCTCTCCGATGATTCTCTTCGGGTCCGAGCCCGGACGGCGCTGGCAATCGGGCGCATCGGCGACCCCAAAGCCGGCGCGCTGCTGATGGAAGCGCTGGCTGATTCCTCGATGACGGTGGCCCGCACGGCCGCATTTGCGATCGGCCTTACCGGGCAGGGCGAATTTGCCTCTTCCCTTCTGAGCGCAGCCAGAAACCTTCCCTCGGCCGTGGCTGTCAATGCGCTGTTGTCAGCCGGTCGTCTGGCTGATTCGTCTATGACGGAAGTAATCGACAGCCTGCCGGGGTTTCTGACCGAAGCCTCCGCGGAGGTTCGCGAGGCTGCCTGCTATGCAATCTTCTACGCCGGTGCCCGGGTCCAGGCGATCCAACTGGTCAATCTTGAGAAAAGCGAACCGGACAGTCTCGTGCGGGTGGCGGCTCTTTATACGCTCTCACGGCTGGGAATTGACGAAGGTACGCCGGTGTTCGTGAAGTATCAGACCGACTCCGACCCGTATCTTCGAACGCTCGCGCTCCGGGGTTTAGGGAGGTCTTCTTCGCCAGAGGCGCTGCGGCTCCTGGCTTTGTCGCTAAACGACAACAACGATCGGGTGGTCGCCCAGGCAATCGCCGGACTTCGCTCTCTCAGGAACAAGGACGCGACCCCTTATCTATCCGCCAAACTGCAACGAACTCAGGACGAGCGGCTCATCGAAGCTCTCCTGGACGCTCTCCGGGGTTATGAGAGCAATCTCGGCGTGGATATGGCCCTGACCCATTTGCGATCCGGACTGAGCGAGAACCTCGTATCAGCCTCGATAAGATATCTGGCCTCCGCTCAGAAAGACCGGGCGGTAACCCTCATCGATTCCCTGCTCAACGACAACCCGCCTGCGACCGTCCGGGCCGCCTGTGCCGAGGCTTATGGAGAAATCTCCAAAGAAAATGTTATCCCCCGCCTGGCGGTGTTGTTCAGCGACGAAGATCCCCTGGTACGGGCTGAGGCGTTTGGCGTGCTGGTCGGTCTGGATTCCGCTAATCTCGAATTCTACGTTCAGAAAGCGCTGGTCGACCCGGATTTCATGCCGGTCATTCTGGCTCTGGATCAGGTTCAGGAACACAAACTCACGCAGCATCTTCCCGCGATGGTAAAGCTGCTGAAGCAGGGGGGGGAAACCGATATCGACATCCGGCGTTCGGTGCTGGATGCCGCCGAGGGTCTTTTCGGCGATTCCCTTCTCGACTCAACACTTACCGAGGTGTTCATAGCCGGCCTCTTCGATCCCGACTACATAATTCGACAGCAGGCCGCGCAGGTCTACAAAGACAAAAAGGGAATTGACCGCGACAACATGGTCACGCCGGCGGAGACCCGCATCTCCGAAAGGGATATTCGCAAGGCTTTGGACAAACACTTGCTGAATCCCTCGGCGATTGTCATGACCGAGAAAGGTCAGATTGAGTTTGAACTCTACCTCGACGCCGCGCCGCTGACGGTGCTCAATTTTATCGAGCTGTCCAAAGACGGTTTCTACAACGGCCTGAGGTTCCATCGCGTCGTGCCCGATTTCGTTATTCAGGGCGGTGACCCGCTCGGGACCGGCTGGGGCGGCCCGCCGTATTTCATTCGCTGTGAGCATTCCGACCGACCCTACAAACGGGGAACGGTGGGCATCGCAACTTCGGGTCGCGACACCGGCGGCTCTCAGTTTTTCATTACTCATTCGCCGCTGCCGCATCTTAACGCCCGCTACACCGTTTTTGGCGGGGTTGTCGATGGCATGGATGTCGTGGATCAGATCGTCAGGGGCGACATAATCGAAAACATTGTAATACGAGATAACTAAACCATGCGTTTAACCAGACTTATCTTGCTGGTGGCGGGGTTGCTGGCTGTGGCCGGTACCTGCCCGGCGCAAAACGGCAACGGCATCGACCCGGAGGCCCTGATAGAGCGTATCCTGGCGGTTGATCAGCAGCAGCGCAGCCAGATCCGCGATCTGGTTTTTGATGCCGAGTATGTCGAGCGTGAGGACAAAGGGGACGAAGGTTTCAAGGAGAAGATACGTTTCGTAAAAAAGATCTACGTCAAATATATCGAGGATACCGCCTGGTTTCACGAGGAGTATCTGGAATTCTACAAAGACGGCAAGTTGAAGAGCCAGAAGGATCTCCAGAACGAGGCCAGAGACCGGAAAGAGAAGAAAAAGAAACGCAAAGGGCGCGACATTTCTTACTCCATGCTGAAACCGTTCTACCCCGAAAATCGGGAGCTGTACAACATCGAATACCTCGGCGTAGCCGAGGAACGCATCGAGGATCGGGTCTGCCACCTCTTCCGGGTTATGGCTCTCGAAGAGAACGAGCTGCTCATCAACGGCGATTTCTATTTCGAGGCTGAATCTTTCCATCTGGTGCGGGCCGAGTTCACACCGGCCAAACTGGTCAAGAAGATGATGTTTAAGCTCAAGGAAATGGATCTGTCCATAGTTTTCGGCCCCAACGATAAGGGCTTTTGGCTGCCGCAGCAGTTCGATGTTCGCGGCAAAGGGAAAGCGGCGTTCTTCTTTGGAGTGAATTTTGCCGGAACGGAATATTTCCGGAACCCGGTGGTTAACGGCGGCGTGGACGAATCTCTATTTGAGGCACAAGAAGATGGCGAGTAGCAATTACAGAGAGCACGTGGTCAAAGTCGATATCCCCGAAGGGCTCAACGTCATTTTCGGGATGTCGCACTTCATCAAGACGGTGGAAGACCTGTACGAAGCCCTGATCACCTCCTCCCCCAGCCTCAAGTTTGGGATAGCGTTCTGTGAGGCTTCCCAGCAGCGGCTGGTGCGTACAGACGGCAACGACGCCGATTTGACTGAACTGGCCGCCAAGGCGGCTTTTGACGTTGGCTGCGGTCATACGTTTTTTATCTACATGGCCGAAGGGTTCCCGATCAACGTCCTGGGACGGGTGAAAGCGGTTGACGAGGTCTGCAGAATCTTCTGCGCCACTGCCAACCCGGTGCAGGTTATCGTGGCCGCTACCGATCTTGGTCGTGGGGTTCTGGGAGTGGTCGACGGTCAGGCGCCGCTGGGAGTCGAAACCGACGAGGACAAAGTCGCACGCGTGGAGTTTTTGCGTAAGATTGGATACAAGCGGGGCGTTTGACAACAGGAGAGGTAGAAGATGAGACGGAGATTCTGGCTTCTGACAATTGCCTCGTGGATTGTGCTTTGTTCCGCTCTGACAGCCGGTGAACCTTATGTACCGGGCCCGGGGCTCAGCCTGGGATTCCACGGAGGTCTTTCGCTGTCCCACTTCTCTGGAGCCAGCGCCGGATGGGGGTCTGCAGCGGGACCAGCACTTGGGATCTACGCCACGTACGGGCTTAACTCGATTATGGCGTTTCAGCCCGAAGTCCTGTTCGTGACCAAGGGTGCCGATAGAACCGGTAGTCCGGAAAAGATCACACTGGAATACTGTCAATTCGTGGGTCTGTTCAGAATAAATCCGCCGCTCTCCAAGTGGGATAGCAAGACGGACTTTCTTCCGAAAATCCTGGCTGGCCTGGCGGTCGGGGTGAAGTCCTCGGCGAAGCATGAGGGTCGGGGGACGGTGGACATTCCCGGGGCTAAAGGCACCGATGTCGGTGCGATTCTGGGAGGAGGCTTTGACATACCCGTTGACAATAAGTGGCGAATCAGCTTTGATGTGAGATTCGATTTCTCTTTTTCCTCGTACACCGACAACGGTGACAAGAAGAACAACTCAGTAGTCTTTCTGATGGGGTTTGCATTTCGATAGCCGTGTTCGGCAGCAAGACATAACGTAGAAGGAACGACGAAATGAAAATCGAGATTGAACGGTCTGAGACCGAAAGATTGATCATCGAAAGCAGCGAGTACAAGGGTCACGATCTCGTGTCGCTGCGCATCTATTTCCTGAGCAAGGAAAACGACTGGCTGCCGACCAAAAAGGGCGTGACGTTTCGTCGCGACCAGCTCGACGAGGTTTTGAAGGCGCTTGAGGGCATTAAGAACGAATAGAGCCTCAACCAATAAGTCGATCTCTTCATGCTGATCTTCACCCGCGACAAAAAGCGACTTCTGGAGCATTTTCGGAAAGACCCGGTTCTGTTCGCCTATCACCTGGGGGATCTCGACGATTTCCATTTCGAACAGTGCCAATGGGGGGCTACTTACGGCAAATCACCGCGCATAGATGATGTCACCCTTCTGTATACCGGCCTGGCCACGCCGACCCTGCTGGCGTTCGGGCTCACCGAAAAGTTTGAGGAGCTGCTGCGCGAACAGATCCCGATCCTTCCCCCGGCTTTCCACTGCCACTTTCAGGAGCCGTACCGACAAGTGTTTCGAGAGCACTTCAGGGAAACCGATCTGGGTTCGCATCAAAAAATGCAGCTTGTTGATTTTCGTCCGTACGCGGGAAAAGGCTCGCCTGAGGCAATTGTCAGACTCGATATGAAACACGAGGCGGAACTTAAGGCGCTGTTCGAGGCGGCGTATCCCTCGAACTATTTCGTCCCGCGCATGCTGGAGAGCGGCAAGTATCTTGGGTATGCGGCCGAAGGGAGGATCGTGGCGGTCACGGGAATACACACGTACTCAGACGAATACAAAGTCGCGGTGTTGGGGAATATTACGACCCACCCGGACTATCGCGGCCGGGGGCTGGCAGGGCTGCTGACCTCGCGCCTCCTGGAGGAACTGACTTCAGAGGGCAAGATGGTCTGTCTGAACGTCCAGCAAGACAACGCCGCCGCCATCCGCTGCTACGAAAAGCTGGGGTTCGTGAAGGTGCACGAGTACGAAGAGGCGTTGTACGAGC
>JAAERE010000372.1 GCA_024230675.1 bacterium
TAATCATAGTAGCCATCGCTTGCTCCTGTGTCGAGCGCAAGCCGGAGCGCCTCGCCCGGCAGGAATCGCCCGTCTCGACTCAGCTCAAAGAGATGGTCGCTCTCCAGGACGAAATCCTACTGAGCCCGAACATCGATCCGCGGACCAAAATGGATTCCATGATGTCGTTCCGCCGGCAGACGATGGAGCTTATCTCTCAGGCTTTGGTCCGGGAGCCCGAGGATCAGTATCAGGCCGCCTTGATACTTCAGGCCGCCAGTGTGGCGACCGGGGCCGAAAGCTGCTTGATGGGCCACTACTTAGCTGTACAGGCTGCCGAAAAAGGACACGAGAAGTCCCGCTTTTTGGCGGCCGCCGCCTACGACCGTTATCTGGTGCACACCGGGCAGGTTCAAAAGTATGGCACGCAATATCTTAGCGACAGCGCAGGGGATATGTCGCTGTACCCGGTTGACTCGATGACCTCGGATTCTGAGCGAGTAGCCTGGGGCGTTCTGCCGCTGGACCAGCTTCTGGAGCAGATCAAACTCGGCAAATCCGAGTAGGCCAGCGGCTTGTGGGGAGAGGCAGAGGTCAGGGCGGAAGGCTGATTCCCGGTTTTTTTATCAAATAAAAATACTTGACAGTAGTGCGGCCGGCTCTATATTTAGGGCTCGCCAAATGGCGGGGTGTGCCTTTTGCGAAGGGCATACGTCATAAGTGGCTGACCAACAATGAAGTTGCGACGCCCAGATAGCTCAGTAGGTAGAGCACATCCTTGGTAAGGATGAGGTCACCAGTTCAATCCTGGTTCTGGGCTTTTTTTATAGACGAGAGGAGAGGCCGGACGATGGCGAAGGAGAAATTTGATCGCAGTAAGCCGCATGTTAATGTAGGCACGATCGGTCACGTGGATCACGGTAAGACAACGTTGACGGCGGCGATCACGATGGCGATGGCTCAGAAGTTCAA
>JAAERE010000373.1 GCA_024230675.1 bacterium
TAACCTGTGGTATCTGCGGTATTGTCAGTATCCACGGTCAGTTGAACTGTAAACGACTGGTTGCCGTCTGCCACATCATCATCAACACCTGTGACTGTAACCGTCTGCTCGGCTTCCCAATTATCTGCAGTAAAGGTCAGGATAGCAGGTAAAATCGTTCCTTCACCTGTATCACTGCATGCAACATCCAGAACTACATCACTGTTTGGTTCACTGGTCAATTTCATAGTAAAACTCCCAGTGGTCCCGTCCTCTACTGTATCATTACTGATTTCGCTTATGATAAAACCCGCGCTTTCATCATCTATATTGATAACTTCCACATCATCAGGGCCAAGGCCAGCATAACCTGTTGTATCTGTTGTATTATCAGTATCTATAGCAAGTTGGACTGTAAACGTCTGGTTATCGTCTGCCACATCATCATCAACGCCCGTGGCTGTAACCGTCTGCTCGGCTTCCCAGTTATCTGCAGTAAAGGTCAGGCTGACAGGTGATACTGCGCCTTCTCCTGTATCACTGCTTGCAACATCCAGCGCAACATCACCATCTGGTTCGCTTGTCAGCTTCACTGTAAAGGTAGCAGTTGTTCCGTCCTCTACTGTATCATTACTGATTTCGCTTATGATAAAACCAGCGCTTTCATCATCAATGTTGATGACTGTTACGTCATCAGGATCAAACGCTGCATAACCTGTGGTATCTGCGGTATTGTCTGTATCCACAGTCAGTTGAACTGTAAACGACTGGTTGCCGTCCGCAACATCATCATCAACACCTGTGACCGTGACTGTCTGGTTTGCATTCCAGTTATCAGTAGTAAAAGTGAGAATGGCGGGTGAAACTGTCCCTTCTCCAGTATCAATGCTGGAAATATCGAGGACAACATTACCGGTCGGCTCACTGGTCAGCACAACGGTGAACACGGCGCTACTGCCGTCTTCTTGTGTATCTCCACTTATAGCACTTACGGTAATACCTGCAGTGTCACTGTCGTCAATGTTGTTCACACTGACATCATCAGGATCAAGGGAGCTA
>JAAERE010000374.1 GCA_024230675.1 bacterium
GGGCTGCCGGTGCACAAAAATCCGATGCTTACAAGAAAGTTGTTTCCAAATACCAGGATTTTTTACGACAAACCCAAAATGAACTGGGGCTATATGATATTTTTCTAATTACCGACGAAGGCGATATTATCGCTTCCGCTACCCAGGAGGCGGATGCCTGGACAAATCTCAAAACAGGCCCCTTCAGGGACACCAATCTGGCAAATGCATGGTCAGCCGCTATAGCCAAACCGTATGCCGGAGCTAAGGGCTGTGAAATTGCGGACTTCAAATATTACGAGCCATCTCAGTCCCAGGCCGCCTTTGTAGTTATCCGGTTTGCGCCCAACTCGTCAGCGCGCGGGCGCTGGGTGAAAGGCGAGAGTATCGGCTGTATCGCGTTCCAGATCCCGACCGATCCGATTAATGCCATTGTGCAGCAACGCGAGGGAATGGGCACAACAGGGGAGTCCTACCTTGTTGGTAAGGTAGAAGACAAAACAGCCTTTCGCAGCGACATGCTTACCATGGGAGAGGGCAAGTATGTTATCGGTTATGAAATTCATACAGAATATATTGATATGCTTATGCGCGAAATGAAGAGCATTGAGCAGCTCTATACTGACAGCACGGGTAATCTTGTTATGATTGCTGCTGATCCTCTGAAAATTAAAGGGCTTAACTGGGGAATGGTTTCAAAAATGAACGCATCGGAGGCTATTGCGCCAACCATTACCGGTGAAACAAAAGACTTCTATACAAAATACATCGAAAAATACGGTTACTACGACCTGTTTCTGTTTAACCCCGAGGGCTACTGCTTCTACACCGTGGCCCAGGAAGCCGACTACCAGACCAATTTTGTAAACGGCAAATACTCAAGCTCCAACCTGGGCAAGCTGGTCAGAAATGTCCTGAGTACCAAACAGTTCGGTATGGCTGACTTTGCGCCCTATGCACCCTCAGATGGTGATCCTTGCGCTTTTGTGGCCCAGCCCGTAATCAGCAACGGTAAAGTTGAGGTGGTAGTGGCCCTGCAGCTGCCCCTGGAGGCGATCAACTCGATCATGCAGGAGCGTGCCGGCATGGGCAAAACCGGCGAGACATATCTTATCGGCTCCGACAAGCTGATGCGCTCGGATTCATTCCTTGACCCCCAGGGCCATACAGTTAAAGCTTCCTTTGCCGGCACGGTTGCCAAGAACGGGGTCGACACCGAAGCGGCCGCCGAGGCCCTTTCAGGCAATACGGATGCTAAAATTATCACGGACTATAATGGCAACCCGGTGCTTTCGGCCTATACGCCGCTTAAGATCGGCGATATCACCTGGGCCCTGCTTTCCGAGGTTGATGAAGCCGAAGTCCTGGAGCCGATTAACAACCTGATCCGTGCGGTAATTATAGCCGGTCTGATAATAGCGGCCATCGTGGCGGCAATCGCCCTGTTCGTGGCCGTAAGCATTGCCGGTCCGCTTGTAAAGGGCGTGACTTTTGCCCGGCTGGTTGCCAAGGGCGACCTGACGGCCGAGATTGACGTAAACCAGCAGGACGAAGTCGGCATGCTGGCAAGCGCCATGCAGGAGATGATTGCCAAGCTGCGCGAGGTAGTCGGCAATGTGCGCAGCGGCTCAGACCACGTGGGCCAGATGGCGGAAAATGTGAAATCCGCTGCTGAGAATGTTTCATCCACCAGTGAGGAGATGAGCTCCACGGCTGAGGGCATGTCCCAGGGCGCCACCGAGCAGGCCGCCGCATCCGAGGAGGCCTCAAGCTCCATGGAGGAAATGGGCGCCAATATCAAGCAGAACGCCGACAACTCGCTCCAGACCGAAAAGATAGCCCTGCAGGCCTCTGAAGACGGCCGCGAAGGCGGCAAGGCGGTTGAAGAAACGGTAAACGCCATGAAGGAAATCGCCAGTAA
>JAAERE010000375.1 GCA_024230675.1 bacterium
CATGGATCATCGGCCGCTCGAAGGATTCGTGTTTGCGGTTACGCCGTTCAATTTTGTGTCGATCAACGGCAACCTGCCCACCGCTCCCGCCATGCTCGGCAACGTGGCCGTCTGGAAGCCGGCTTCGACCGCAGTTTATACTTCGCACTTCCTGATGCAAATTCTCCGCGAGGCCGGGCTGCCCGGCGGCGTGATCAACATGATTTTCGCACGCGGCGCAGCGATCGGCGATGCGGTCCTGAAAAACCCGAATCTCGCCGGAATCCATTTCACCGGTTCGACCGCGGTGTTCCAGAATATGTGGAAAACGGTCGGCGAGAACATTGCCAACTACAAATGTTACCCACGCATTGTCGGCGAGACCGGCGGCAAGGATTTCATTTTTGCGCACGCTACAGCCAACTACGAAGAAGTAGCCACGGCTATCACTCGCGGTTCGTTTGAATTCCAGGGGCAGAAGTGCTCCGCCTCCTCGCGCTGTTATCTCCCGAAATCCCTCTGGCCTTCGATCAAGAAACTGCTCCTGAAGCAGGTGGGCGAACTGAAGATGGGTGATCCGGAAGACGGCTCCAATTTCGTCAACGCTGTCATCGACGAGGCTGCGTTCAAATCCATCACGGCCTATATCGATTTCGCCAAAGAAGCCGGCGACGCCGAGATTATCGCGGGCGGCGGGTATGACATGTCGAAGGGATACTTCATCGAACCGACCGTCGTGGTTACGACCGATCCGCACTTCAAGCTGATGGAAGAGGAGATTTTTGGTCCCGTAGTGACGATTTACGTGTATGAGGACGATGAGTTCGCCAACACGCTGCACATCTGCGACCAGACCTCGCCTTACGCGTTAACCGGCGCGATTTTCGCCGGGGATCGCAAAATTGTGGCTCTGGCCGAGCGCACTCTGCGCAACGCTGCGGGTAACTTCTATATCAACGACAAACCGACCGGCGCCGTGGTCGGCCAGCAGCCGTTTGGCGGCGGCCGGGCTTCGGGCACCAACGATAAAGCGGGCGGCATCCAGAACATGCTTCGATGGGACTCGCCGCGTTCGATCAAAGAGAACCTGGTACCGCCGAAAGATTACAAGTACCCGTTCATGGGTTAAGGCATCGCGCCTATCTTTCGCGGCTATATACTCACAGGCGGCCGGGGCAACCCCGCCGCCTGTTTTATTTGGGGATGCGCCCCAGCCGCCCTCCAGAGGGACGGGCTATAGCCCGTCGTTCCTGCGCAGGCAGGAATCCGTCTTTGGTTTGGACCCCAGCCTTCGCTGGGGAGACAGAGGGGAGAGCCTTATCTCCTATTGAGTCATCCCCGCGCACGCGGGGACCCAGGGTTCTCTCTTACTTAACCACCACCATCTTTTTGTAGGCAGGGGTTGTAGGTCGAAACCCCTGCGGTTTCGACGCTAACGTCTCCCTTCGACAGGCTCGGCGTGACTCATCCCGAGGCTCACGTTTGCCAATCAAGTCAGGCTGAGCTTGTCGAAGCCTGCAAGGCTTGATTGGCCTGATTTCACTGTTTCAGCTCTTACTTCACTACCACCATCTTCCAGCTGAGGATACTCGTCGGGTGCCTCACGGCATTCCGTAG
>JAAERE010000376.1 GCA_024230675.1 bacterium
AGGCGTCACCACGGCCCGCGACACCGGCGCTCTTGGCGGCGTCATGCCAGAGGTCCGTTGGGCCATCCAAAATGGCTGGGTCCTGGGCCCCAGGGTCTACACAGTATGCCGCTTGATCACGCCCACCGGCGGACACTGTCATTTCCTGCCAAACTTTTCCAACCAGGCGGATGGCCCGGATGGTTTTCGCCGCGCTGTGCGCGAGGAGCGACGGGCGGGGGCGGACTTTATCAAGCTCGCCAACAACGGGGCCGAGCTTAGCCAACATGAGTTGGATGCGGCTGTGGACGAGGCGCACCGGCTGGGACTTAAGGTGGTCTGTCACACCGGCAAGCCGCCCTCACAGAGTATGGCGATAAAAGCGGGTGTAGACACCTTTGAGCACGGCGCCCCCACGCGAGAAGAGATTGACCTGGCGCTGAAAAAGGGAATCACCTGGACCCCGACAGTAAGCGTGGGCTCGTATTATGACAAGATTAACGAAAAAAAGCTCAAATCTGATAATCCAGAGGTTGTGCTTTCTGCGGAGAAAGAGCTTGCCGAGTCCCAGGAGCTTATGGCCCGGAAGCGAGAGGCGATCTCTTATGCCCTACAAGCGGGGCTGAAACTGGCGGCCGGCACCGACTGTTGGGTCAGCACCTGGCGGGAGCAAGCGATGGCAAACGAACTGCGCAACCTGGTTGCCTATGGGTGCAGCCCCATGCAGGCGATCCAGGCCGCGACTGGTTGGGCGGCTGAGGCCATGGACTGGGAAGATATCGGCACCCTGGCGGCCGGCAAACTCGCTGACCTCGTTGCTGTCGCCGGTGATCCCCTGGCAGATATCGAGGCAATGAGAAAGGTTGCCTTGGTGGTGCGTGAAGGAACGGTAATTAGAAAGCAATCAATCCCTGCTTGAGCGGTAAATAAAACGTAACTATTCAGCAGGATGTCAAGAAGTTCAAAACTCGTTCCCAAATTCCGATTTGGGAACGCAATTGGGAGCAAAACTCTGTTTTGTGAGCTTGCAAACAGAGTTTGCGGGACAAATTCCGTCCCAAACAGAGTTTAGGACGGAGACT
>JAAERE010000377.1 GCA_024230675.1 bacterium
ATGAACTGGCAGTTCGCATTGATCTCGGAGGCGAAGGTCTCGTGTACGATGACTCCGGCAATATGCTACAGGGTATTTCGTCGGGCTCGGTATTCGACAGTGAATTCAGCCGCGATCTGATTCATCTGGGTGCTCTCCCGGCTAATCGAAGAAATCTGAGACTCTGGATTGAAGCCAGCGCCTGCGGCCTTTTTGGAGTTCACACGGAGCCCGATCCGTTGCCGACCTCGCCGCGAAGATATGGACACTTCGAAGCCAAAGTGAAGACCGCTGAACTCTGTCGGTTTGATCGCGAGCGCTGGTCGCTCTGGCTGGACCTCGAAACGATTCGAGGGGTTCTAACAGCTCTCCCGGAGGCGTCGACTCGACGTTCCCGCCTGCTGGTGGCCCTCGCCGAGGCGCTCGACTTGTACGGGCGGACAGGCTCCGTCACTGAATGCCGAAAACTCCTGGCCGAGGAGTACAACCGCCCGGCCTCCGATTCAGAACTAACCTCCGTTGCGGTGGGACACGCTCACATTGACACCGCCTGGCTGTGGCCGGTTCGGGAGTCCGTGCGCAAGTGCGCCCGAACCTTTGCGAGTCAATTGAGTCTGATCGACAAATATCCTGACTATGTTTTTGGTGCCTCGCAGCCACAACACTACAAGTTCGTGAAAGAGCACTACCCGGCATTGTACGAACGGATATCGCGGGCCGTTAACGACGGGCGCTGGGAGGTACAGGGAGGCATGTGGGTCGAGGCGGACTGCAACCTCATTAGCGGCGAATCGATGATCCGACAGATTCTGCACGGCAAAAACTTCTTCCGCGATGAGTTCGGCGTTGACGTGAACAACCTGTGGCTCCCGGACGTTTTTGGCTATTCCCCCGCCCTGCCGCAGATTCTTCTCAAAAGCGGCATTCAGTACTTTCTAACGCAGAAGATGTCCTGGAACCAGTACAACAAGTTTCCCCACCATACTTTCGAATGGCAGGGTATCGACGGCAGTAGCGTCCTGGCACACTTTCCGCCCGAAGATACCTACAACAGTTCGCTTCGGGCCGAATCACTGATTCGGGGAGCGGCGCAATTTCGGGAGCGGGGCTACCTCGACCGCTTCATGAGCCTCTTCGGTGTCGGCGACGGCGGCGGCGGTCCGAAGGAAGAGCATCTGGAGTTTGGAAAAAGATGTAAAGACGTTGAGGGCGTGCCGCACGTTCGATTTGACAAGGCCGAGAGCTTCTTTGCCGAGGTCGAAAAGGATCGCGAGAAGCTGCCGACCTGGGTCGGGGAGCTATATCTCGAACTTCACCGAGGCACCCTCACGACTCAGGCGCAAAACAAGAGATGGAACCGCAAGCTCGAATACAGGATTCAGGATGCGGAGATGCTGTTCTCCTGTCTGAGCCTCGAGGATTATCCCGATTCCCAACTGTCCGGCCTCTGGCAAACTCTCTTGATGAATCAATTTCACGACATTTTACCCGGCTCCAGCATTACCTCCGTTTACAGCCGATCTGCTGAAGAGTACGAGCAGATAAACGGAGAACTCGACCAACTCCAGGCGCAAGCCGTAGGAAAGATGGCGGAACCTGACGAGGACGCCCTTCTGCTGTTCAACCCGACCTCATATAGGTTCGAAGGCACGATAGCCCTGCCTTCCGGTTGGACCTCAGCCACAGCCGCCAGCTCGCCTGCAGCTCCGGTATCGGCCCAGCTCGAGCAATCTGGTGTACGCGCAGCAGTAACGGTTGAACCGTTCGAGTTCATCACGCTGAAGAGATCGCCAGAATCCTGCAAGGACGTTATTGAGGATGAACGACTGCTCCTGGAGAACGACCTGATCAGGTACGAGTTCGATCCCGACGGTCGTCTGCTAAAAGTCCTTGACAAAGAGATCGGCCGGTTTGTCTCTCAAGCTGACAATCCCGGCAATTTGCTAACTCTCTACGAGGACCGGCCCAACAACTGGGACGCCTGGGATATCGACCGCACCTATGAGCGAACCGCTGTGGCTTCGGCGGTATCCGAAGCCCCCGCTCGCCGCCTGCGCGGGCCGGTGCGACAGACGCTCCAACTTCAGCTTGGCATCGGCAATACGCACATCAAGCAGCAGATAGTCCTAAGCCACGGAAGTAAGCGTCTGGATTTCCAAACCGCTGTTGACTGGCAGGAGTCGCACAAGATGCTGCGGGTGGCTTTCCCGGTTAACGTCAGATCAGACGAAGCGAGCTTTGACATCCAATGCGGGTACGTCAAACGGCCGACTCATCGTAATACTTCGTGGGACCTGGCTCGTTTCGAGGTCGTCGCGCACCGTTACGCAGACGTATCAGAGCCGGACTACGGTGTGGCCCTGCTCAACGACTGCAAGTACGGACACAGAGTCCTCGGTAGCACGCTCGATCTTTGTCTCCTGAGGTCACCCTCATATCCGGACCCGGACGCCGACCGGGGCGCCCACGAATTCACATACGCGCTCCTGCCTCACCAGAGTGATATGGTTCGCTCCGATGTAATGGCTCAGGCTTCGGCGCTAAATCATCCGCCGCTCGTCCGTCACGGGTTCGGCGAACACGACACCCGGGTCCCGGTGCGAATAGAAGGAACCGGCGTCGTTATCCAGACGCTCAAAAAGGCCGAAAAAGAGAGCTGTCTGGTCCTCCGCCTGGTGGAGACCAACGGCTGCCGCACGACCGCCGCCCTACGCTGCGCATCGGACATCATCCGAGTCGAGGAGTGTGATCTAATGGAATGGAATGTGATTCGAGATATCAGGCTTTCTAATAACGAATCGATTACTCTCGACCCGTTTGAAGTCAAGACTTTCAAGCTGTGGAGGAAATAGCGCTATGGAACCAACTGGTCACATCGACAAACTTCGACGATTCGGTTTCCCCCTGCTGGTTTGCACGGTTGCCGTCGCGCTCACCGCAACGATTTCCCAGGCTCAGCCCCTTGAGGAAAAGGTCGGGGGCGATTCCGTAGTGCAGGTATTTGTCAACGATGACATTCGATTCAGTCCCGACAGTGCCGACGGTAACGCGCGGGAGAAAATAACTGTCCTGGACAACGGTCGGCTTATCCAGACCGATATAGGACTACCGGTCTTCACCGGCCCGGTTCGCATAACAGCCAAAGTGGTCCTCAGGCCGATTGCGAAAGACTACCTTTCCGTGCACGACAAGTGGGACCGCGCGGGGAGTATTCGCCTGGTTGCCGGCGGACGCCCCGACCTTGAAATTGTGAAGTTCGTGACGGCCTATGGCGGACGGACCGACTGGACGGTGGATGTCTCGCACCTGGCGCCGGTGCTTCGCGGCCCGGTCAGCATCGCGGCCTTCATTGATACCTGGGTGAACCCGGCCTGGAAAGTTGACTTCTCTCTGGAATACACTGTTGACAGCACTCTCCCTGAGTTTCATTGGGTTTCGCCGGTGTTTTTCGAGAATTCCTTCGATTTGGAGACATACGCCGACACCGGTATCGAGATACAAACCGACGTTCCACCGGGACAGCAGCGAGTTATGCTGTATTACTTTACCTCGGGGCATTGCACCGACGGACGCGGAGCTGACGAGTTTGTCAAGAAGGACCACGTCCTGTCGGTTGATGACTTCGTTGTTTTTCGCTTCCGGCCCTGGCGGGACGACTGCCGACAGTTTCGGGAGATCAACCCCTACACGAAACGCTGGTCCAACGGCTGGTGGTCCTCCGACTATCCACGAAGCGGTTGGTGTCCGGGCGATGTTGTCGCGCCGAATGTGCTGGACCTTTCCGATCACCTCACCCCCGGCAGCCACAAGCTCGGCTTCCGCATTGAGTCGATACGGCCGAAGGACGAGGAGGGGCATTATGGATATTGGAGAACCTCGGCGTTCCTCGTCGGACAATCGGATCCGAAGTGATCGAGCTGCCCCTAATACCGAGACCTGTGACCGTCGATGCCACGGGAGGATCGTGGTCCAGGCCCAACGCCTTTCGGTTGGTGATTCAAGGGGCTGACGCTTCCACAAAAAGCCTGCCGTTGGAGTACTTCTCTCACCTGATGCCCTCTTGTACGACCGTTGCTGTCGGCTCTGACGCGAGCGCACATACACACGATATCTCGCTTCAACTGACCTTGCGGTCGAACCAGCCCGACGACGAGGGCTACACGCTGGAAATACATCAACAGCGGGCGGAGATTACATCCTCATCTTATGCCGGCTTCCTGTGGGGTTTGCAGACTCTGGCCCAATTGTTGTCTCATGGAACAGAGATTCCTAATCTCGTCTGTGTTGATCGTCCCCGCTTCCGCTGGCGTGGAATGCATCTTGATGTTGCGCGCCATTTTTTCCCCGTGGAGTTCGTGCTGAAGTTTATCGAGCTACTGTCGCGATACAAGCTAAACAGATTTCACTGGCACCTGACGGATGACCAGGGCTGGAGGCTGCCGATCGATTCGCACCCGCTGCTAACAGAGATCGGCGCCTGGCGCCTGGAGTCGGACGGCAGTCGCTATGGCGGCTGCTACTCCCGGGACGAAGTCGCCGGGGTTGTATCGCACGCCCGGAGCCTTGGTATTGAGGTGATTCCCGAGATTGATCTTCCGGGACACGCCTCCGCCCTGTTGGCCGCCTGTCCCGATCTATCCTGTGACTGCCGAAAGATCGACGTCCCAAACTCGTGGGGCGTTTTCGAGAACACTTTATGCCCCAGCCGCGAGAGCACGTACCAATTCGCCGATGCCGTATTCTCGGAAGTCGCAGATTTGTTCGACAGCCGCTACGTTCACATCGGAGGTGATGAGTGCCCTTCGGGCAACTGGGCGAAGCATACCGGCTGTCGAGACCGGATGCATCAACTAGAGATCAAATCCGCCTCCGGCCTGCAGGGACATTTCAACCAACGTATTGCGAGGATACTAAGAGAACTCGACCGCACTCCCGTAGGATGGGACGAAATTCTGGAATCCGGCGCGCCTTCCGATTCTGTGATCATGTGCTGGCGAGATCTCAGATATGCCGAACAGGCGGTCGCCGCCGGACATGAGACAATCCTTTCCCCCATGAGCCACTGCTATTTCGACTTCTATCAGGCCAGAGATGGTGAGCCGAAAGCCATCGGAGGGCACCTGCCTCTGAGCAGAGTATATGGATTTGACCCGCTTGGTTCTGAGCTCCTTGAGGCCAACGCGCGGCTGATTCTTGGCGGCCAGGCCAATGTATGGACCGAATACATGGGAAATCCGGAGCATGTGGAGTACATGACAATCCCTCGCGTCTGCGCCCTGAGTGAGGCGCTGTGGTCCGACAAAGAATCCCACGATTTCGGATCGTTTCTCAAGAGGCTGCCGGCCAATATCCAATCGCTTACTCGCGCGGGCTACAACCACCGCTCTCTTGACAAGGGCTCCTCGGGATCCTGAGCCTTTCTGTAAACAACCGCCTCCTCCTGCAGACCGATCCTAAATTCAAGTGACATTCCTTGACGCGATCGCCCTGGAGCCAACCTGAAATCGCTTGACTGAGCCTTAGCCCCGCACAATACTGGGGTGGGGTGGGCCGGAATCGAACCTCTACATCTCGAGTCAATCCGGTTCGCTAAACCTAACATTGCAGATCGCAGAAACCGCTCCAGCGCGTTACGTCTGTGCGAATGAACTCTTAGTACTCATAAGGAGGTACCATGCCTGGTTATGATCCTGATTTCCTGGGCGTCCATCTGCCCATACCCGGCTCCTCTCCCAGTTTGAGCGGAGATCTGGTGTCGAATTCAAGCTTGAGAGAAGAGGTGTACGCAGATTACGCAAACTACACGGTAGTCACCAATGCCGCGCGGAGATCTCCTGTCGTAGTGGCGCTGAACATCGACCAGAACAAGCTGCGTAAAACCAAGCGCCGCAGCCGATGGTTGATCGACAGCCGCATCGGCTCTGATTTCCAGCTCAACAACGACTACTATCGCCACAATCGATGGGATCGGGGCCATCTGGCTCGCAAGGCCAGCGCCTCCTGGGGCGAAAACATCCGGCTGGCCCAGACAGCCTCGGATGAGACGTTTTACTACTCCAACGCCTGCCTTCAACATGAGAATTTCAACCAGGACGAATGGCTGGAGCTGGAAGACTGGGTGTTGGGCCTGAAGCTGGACAAAAACGGCAGGATCGCGTCCTTCTCCGGGCCCATCATGGAAGGCTTCATGCGCACGGTCGAGCCCGAGGGTCGGCCGCCTGCCCAGGCGCCTGCGGGATTTTTTAAGGTGGTCTGTTTCATAAACAAGGAGACCGACAAGCTGGACGTGCGCGCCTTCATCATGTTGCAGGACCGCGATGCCATCGCCGATAAATCCGGGCGCGAGGTGTTCAACTTTCAAACCTATCAGGTTTCCGTTTCGGAGATCGAGGACAAAACGGGCCTCGCATTCCAGGACGAGATATACCAGCAGAACCCGCTGTACTACCGGGAGAACGATGAGGCCCGCTCGAATTACAACATAAGCCACTTTCCCGAGAGAGTCGAGGTGGACAGCCCCACTGAGATAATCTCCGAAGGCGCCCGACGCGTTTTCGTCGCCGATGACGAGGTCGAGGTGTATCTTGCAGCCGCGATGGTCAATCCGGAGGGAAAAGAAACAACCAACGAATGGGTCTCAATCATCAACCTCGAACCCAAGGATGTCAATATCGGGGGCTGGAAACTTCTTGATAAGGAGAATCGCGAACTGACGCTCCAACCGCGCGTCTTAGCACCCGGCGAAGCAGTGGCGATCAAACCGCTCTCTCCTGTACGTCTCTCCAATAAGGGCGGAACGATTATATTGCACAACGAGCAGGGGGAACGCATAGACCGCATCAAGTACACGAAACAGGAGGCCAAGGTCGAAGGCAGGCCGATGATATTCGCTTACCGATACACCTCAGATTAGCGCGGTCGAGGAGCACCTGATCTATCGGCTTGATCGTGCGACCGGTCCGGCGATGCAGCTGTCGCCGGGCCGTTCTTCCTGGGCTCAGAAGTCGCTCTGAGCTCTGCGAAAGCGCCTATTCAATAACTCTCACTTTCTGGAACTTCGTCGGAACCTATCTCGTCGCAGCTCGGTTACAGCAATAGAATTAGGAGTGCCTAACTTTTGCTGTAGGATAACACAATGGTTACCAACGCGGATCAAGACTACGTCAAAGCCATCTACAGGCTTCAGGGTCAGAACCGTTCAGTCTCCACATCCTCGCTGGCCGCAACTCTCGGAGTGACCTCGGCCTCCGTCAGCGGAATGCTGCGCAAGCTGGATCAGGCGCGGATGGTGAACCTTCGCCGCTACAGAGGCGTGCGGCTAACGGAGCGGGGCCGCCGGACGGCGCTGGAAGTGATACGGCGCCATCGACTGATCGAGCTGTTTCTGGTGGAAATCCTCAGGATGCCGTGGGAAAACGTTCACGGCGAGGCAGAAAGGCTGGAACACGCTGTTTCGGATGAGGTGCTGGCCCGGATAGACAAACTGCTGGGCTCCCCCCAGCGCGACCCACACGGCTCCCCCATTCCGTCGCCGAGCGGTGAAATAGCACTCCTCGACAGAGTTCGGCTGGACCAAACCGCTCCCGGTGTACGAGGAACTATATGTGAGGTTAGCGACGACGACCCTGAAATGCTGCGTCATCTTTCGAAACTTGGATTGATTCCCGGCGCCAGAATCGACGTGCGGGAAATACAGCAGATCGACGAGACCCGGCTTATCGGCTGTGGGAAAAAGCGGTGTACTGTAAGTCCAAAGGTCGCTGCTGCCGTGTGGATAAGTAAAGATCAGTAGCAGTTCAAAGAGCTAGGTGCTGTGAGTAACGTATTTCACTAACTTGTAGAGAAATATCCTGTGCGCTTCAATAGAGTAAGAAATCCGGTCGTGCCCGCCATATTGGGGGCGGTACTTTGTTCAACGCCGATCCTTGCGGACGGGCAGAACGATCTCGACGTAACTGTAGGAGGGGCCTGTCTCGGCATGGGCACATTCATAGATCAGAACAACAGGCCCGACAGCGCCGGCCATCGCCGCCAATTTGACCTGGCGGCCAACATCGACGTGTCTTTCGTTCACGGGGAGAGAATTGAGGGCGTTCTCCAGCTGCAGACGGGCTCCGGCGGCAGCTCCATCGGATTCGTTGGCTCCGAGAATCCGGAAGTGTTAGTGGCTCTCACTAACGCCAACCTGAGCTATCATATCCCTAAGCCGGGCATAGTTGTCACGGTCGGCTCCTTCGACACACCTTTTGGAGAGGAGACCGGGCGCCTGACCAATAACGGCGACGCCAGCGCCAATTCGTTTTTCCTCAACTCGCTGTTCTACAGTGCGTTCGCAGGCACTCAGGTCGGCACGCTTAATACTCTCGGCATGATGGGAAACTGGCATACAGAGACTGTCGACGTCACCCTGGCGACAACCAACGGCACTGACGAGGCGGCCGGCAACCCTGACGGAAATTTCGAGATTGTCGCCCGACTCGGAATGTCGCCTATTCCGTTCGCCCGATTGGCCGGTTCCTACTTACATAGCGACGATAATTCCAGCGCCGGCTCAAGCGGCACTGAATCACTGTTTAGCGACTGGCTTGCGGAGGGAGGTTACGACCTCAACGAAAGCGGTGCTCTTCGCGGATACATCGGCCAAATTGTCTACGACGATGGGGCCGGGGCTACCGAGGACGAGGTTGTGATCTGGATGCTTGAAGGAGCCGTGCAAGTGGTTGAAACCAGGTTTGCGGCCCGTGTTTCCGGATGGGCGCCGTCCAACGACAACGGCGATGGCGCGAGCATCTCCCGACACATAGGCCTTCCCGGTTTGGCAGCCGGATTTGAACCCGATGAATTGGCGATGAATCAGCAGACGAGGCGCTACCAGTTCAGCGTAACCAGGAATCTGGTACCTGGGACCGGGGCCAAGCTGGAATTCGTCTTTGACGATCTGCAACATGGGCTTGCGGACGGCCGCAGCGCCGATGCTCTCGGCGTCCTACTTGGCGTAAACGCGACCTTCTAGTCGCGGGTGACAAGGGCAAACGACAACTACGAAAGGATATACTCATAATGCGGAAAGCTCCTCTCCTTACTACCCTGTTATTCGGCCTGCTGGTTGTCGGATGCGGCAAACAGAGTGCTGGAATTGCGGACGGCACACTGCAAATCGTAACCACCACAGGGATGATAACGGACATCGTCGGAAGGGTCGGCGGCGAACGTGTCTCCGTCCACGGTCTCATGGGGCCCGGAGTTGACCCGCACCTGTACAAGGCCAGCGAGGGCGATGTAGGCCGCATGGTTGAAGCTGATATCATCTTCTACAACGGTCTGCATCTGGAAGGAGCGATGGGCGAGGTTTTCGATAAGATGGACGGTCGCATCAGGACGGTGGCCGTAACCGAGGGAATCGACGACTCCCTGCTTCTCTCCCCGGCCGAGTTTGAAGGCGCCCACGATCCTCACGTCTGGTTCGATGTCTCCTTGTGGATGGAGGCCGTGAAGGTCGTGCGCCGGACTCTGATTGCAACCGATAGCACGTACCGGGAACAGTTCAACGCTAACGCAGACAGCTTGATGCTGGAGCTGGAGGAATTGCACCAATATGTCGCCGCACAGGCCGCCCGCGTTCCCGAAGACCGTCGCGTTCTCATAACGGCCCACGACGCCTTTAACTACTTCGGCCGCGCTTACGGATTCGAAGTTCGGGGCCTTCAGGGCATCAGCACGGCCGCCGAAGCCGGCACGGCCGATGTCCAGTCGCTGTCAACGTTCATCGCCGAGCGGGAGATACCGGCGATATTCGTAGAGTCCTCGGTTCCGCCCAGGACTGTCGAAGCCGTC
>JAAERE010000378.1 GCA_024230675.1 bacterium
GGTCTTTTTTCTCGATTCTACCTCGGAAAAGAACCTAAGCATAGCTTGCCTGAAGGGTTGACGCTTAGGCTTCTTACCCATACCTCGCTGCTTCAGGAATCTGAAGTGGTCAGACGAGATCAGATGACCTCTTACCACTGGGAATTGATAGGGACAGCATTTGTCGGGCTTTATCCTGCAAGGAGTCTGGAACTCGCTGAAACGATGCTTGAGCATTTTCGGACACGTGGAACCATTTTTGAGGGTTTGTTTCCCAGACCTTTTTCTGTCCTTAACGAAATCACCCAAGAGTATCCTGAAGAAATATGGGCGCGCATCACAGAATATCTGGGACCTCCTATAAGCAGGCAAGCGTATGCTATCCGAGAATGGCTAAGAGGAGAGGCTTGGTGGGGCAGAGAGTGTGAGCGCGAAGGGGCATTATCCTTTATTCCCACGGGAGTCGTTTGGCAGTGGGTGGATGCAGATGTAGAGAATCGGGCATGGTATCTTTCCAGCTTTGTCCCGAAAGAACTATTTCGAGAGAAGGATAAAGTCTGTTGAGCACGAGAAGTTCTTGTTCGCTACGGGGAACGAGAGGATGTCCGCAGGAACTTGAGATCGAATTTCTCACAAGAAGGTTGGACTGGACCAGACAGCCTTCATTTCCAAGACAAGAAGCAGAAATTGCTGGACTTCAGGGAAAGCGAGGAAAATGAGAAAGTAATATGGTGGATTGATGAGTATGTGTCTATGTTGGAACGGAGGATAAAGGAGGCGAGGATCACTGAAGAGAGAGAGGATTTTTAAAGACATAAAAACCCATTCTGAGATCAGCCGGTGTAGTCAGTAAATTAAAGTAGAAAATGGAAGGTTTAACCAAGGTAATCAATCATGAGAACCTGGCTTCATAGGAAAAATCGCAGTACCGCAAAAGTAACCCTGTAACAGAAAAGGGGTATCATGGGCACAAACTCCAACCAAGAGGTGCCTATGAGAACCCCGAAAGAATTATACCCTGGTGAGCGCATCATATACAAACCCGAGTTACCAGCTTGCCCGCATTGTGAGGGCCCACTGACGATGTACAATTATCTGGCCTGGGACAAGACAGTGCAGACATTGGATCGCGTCCTATCCATCGCTAGTCGACCCGGACACTGTAGCGATGCGATGTGTCCAGAGCACGAAGCGCGGTTTCTGTCGGCGGAAGGGCAGCAAATTGCTCTCCCCGGCTCCACCTATGGCTACGATGTCGTGGCTCGCATCGGCTGGCAGCGTCAAGAGCGACGAGACATCTATACTGATATTCGGGCCGATCTCGCATCCCAGATTCAGATTTCGGAGTCCCACGTGCGTTACCTCTACCAGCAGGTCTATTTGCCGCTCTTGGCCTGCCACGAACGGAAGTACTGGGGTCGCCTGGCTCAGGCGGCTCAACAGCACGGTGGGTTGATCATCAACACTGACGGTCTGGCTCCGGAAGGCGGAGAACCGCAATTGTGGTTCATCCGTGAACTTCTGACCGGGCTGACCCTGCGCAGCGGGTGGCTGAGCCGGTTCGACCAACCCACATTCGAGGCCTTCCTCCACCCGTTGGGCCAATTGCCTTGGCCAATTCTCGCCGTCTTGAGCGACAAGCAAAAAGGACTGCTCCCGGCTGTATCCACCATTCTGCCCGTCGCGCGCCATCACTTCTGCCATGCCCATTACCTGAAGAATCTGGCGCAGCCTTTGGCTGATGCCGATTCTGCTTTTAAGGTCGAACTTGGTAAAGCCGTGCGCCAAGAAGTAGGCGTGTTGATTCGGGCTGAGAAGCCCACCGAAACTCCTCAGTCAAACGTACTGACGGTGACCGGTCTACTGCCTGATGACCTGCCTGCCGCTACGGGGCCAGAATTCCCCCAACCTGAGTCATCTGTGACCCCAGCATCAGACGCTGCCCTGGCCGACGAAGTCGTCACGCACTTGCTCCGCCATACGCGCTACTTGCTGACTCTCAAAGGTCGACCTCCCTTCTGTCTGGCCGGTATCGAGACCTATCAGCGTCTACAGGGAGTCGTTACTCTGACCAATGAGTTGCTGGAGCACCGACACGACCCCTGTATGGCCCGTTTGAACCAGGGCATCCGCTCTGCTTTGCCCCGATTTGCGAGCCAGTATCGAGACTTGCAGCAGGGATCTGCCTACTTGCAGGACATCGACCAGATCCTGGAACCACCCGACGATAGCCCCATCACTGGCGAGCAAGTTTCTCGACAACTCCGGACCTACCTGGATGACCTGCTGCACCTATCGGACGTCTCGCCGTGCCTGGACGCTTTTCGTCGCCACCTGGACAAGGTCAGCACCAGCTATTGGCCTGGCCTGTTCCATTGCTACGATCTGGAAGGATTGCCTCGCACCAACAACGATATGGAAAGTCTCTTCCGCGACACCCAACGCCGCTTGCTCCGTACTACCGGTCAGAAGGGGCAAACCCGTCGCGCTTTGCAACGCATCGGTGCCTGGGAACTGTTGCCCAGGCCGCCCACTGAGGCCGAGTGCCTGGACGCTTTGCGCCAAGTCCCCCCATCTCAGTTGACCAAAGAACAACGACGCTTGCGTCGACATCGGGAACGGTTCCGACTACGCACTCGATCTACTCGGCGAATTAATGCTCAATTCAATAAACTCCGTCAGCAATGGCTGTCTCTCGCAGCTACATCAACAGGGTGACTTTTGCGCCATTGCCAGAAAAGGGATGTGTCACCCTGACGGCTGCCCAACAAGGGAGAGAGATTCACATTGCGGTTGCCGACGATGGTCGCGGGCTGGATCGCGAGGCGATCCTGGCGCGGGCCAGGGAGGTCGATCTGATTAGCGCCGATGAAGCGCCGGACGACAGCGCGATATGGAATTATATTTTTTACTCTGGTCTGTCCACAGCTCACGAGGTCTCTAGCCTGTCTGGGCGCGGCGTGGGGCTAGACGTGGTGCAAGCCGCCATCCGCTCTTTGCAGGGCCGGATCGTGGTAGAAAGCAGCCCCGGCGAGGGCACTTGTATCACCTTGTGCATCCCCTTGACTCTGGCCTTTCTCGATAGCATGGTGGTACGCCTGCAAGACCGCCTCTATGCCATCCCCA
>JAAERE010000379.1 GCA_024230675.1 bacterium
AGTGTTTCCCATTAATGTCAAGGAAACACGTCGCCAGGGTTCGATGTAAAAACTGCGGACATGAATATCTTCTCCAATTGATCTGCTATTCATAATGCACCTCTTTTGCCCTTCCTGTCAGTTTGCCTGCTTTTCGAAGGTAGGATTTCCATCCGAAGGAGAAGCCGACGATTTTTAATTCGCCGACTTCTCCGCTTGTCTAACTTCTGTCTAACCCGATTTTCTTTTCCTTTTCCGCAATCAGGCGTTCAGTTCTGTCCAAATCAAAGCTCTTTCCCAGGTAAATGCTGTGCAGTTTCGCGTTGATCCTGCGGTAGCAGCGAAGGTATCCGTCCTTCGACCTGCGCAAGTTCCAACCGGCCACCCGTTTGGGCGGCCGGTCCGGCGCGTCTTCAACCGACTGCGAACTATTGATCGATCGACGCGGCTTTCGGGAAAGTGTTTCCAGATCCTGTCTAACCTTGTCTAACTCTTGTTGCCGGTTTTGCAGCCTGACTTGCAGCGACCGGTTTTCCGCCTCGAGGGTATTCGTCGATCGGCGGGCTTTTTCGCCGTCCTGTCTAACTTTGTCCAACCCTTCGAAGATCGCCGCGAACACCGTAATGTATTGCCGGAAAGTTGCGGCGCTCATCGCCTCGGATAATTCCGGCAACTGTTTCAGCAAGCTTTCCCAAGTCCTTTTTGGCTTTCTATCATTTTTCCGGTACACTGGCAATACGATAAATGCATGTTCAAGCAGATAGTCTATGGGACTGTGTTTTACCATGCCATTCTCCTTTAAATGGGGTCGTTGGTTTGTCTAACTTTTGTCTAATCCTCGTGATTCGCCCGTCTCCCGCGGATTGTTCGTTTCGGTTTCAACGGCGGTCCAGTCCGGATCTTCATAAAGGCGCTGGTTGTAGTCGTTGACTCTGAAGGATTTCAGGCTCAACCGGCCGGCGGCTCTTTTCGCTCTGAGTCCTCCCGAACTGATACCCAGTTTTTGGGCGGCTTCTTCGGCAGTCAGGTACCCTCGCTCCCGCAACCGCTGGTGCCTGTCTTTCAGCTTGTAGGCCAGCCGGACTCTTTTGACCCGCTGCCCGTCGAACGACTTGCCGGTGCCGGACTTGAAACCGCGCTCGTTGAGGATGACCGCAGTTTCGCCATAGGTATGCTTTTCCAACAGGCGATCAATCTCCTCGACCACTCCTGGATCGATCCGCCACCGCTCCCAGGACGATTGTGGCTTCGGCGGATGAAGTATCCGCAGCGCCCCGCCTTTGAATCGGACCTTGAGGGTCAGTCTTTCATCTTTTACCAGCGTGACGTCTTCGATCAGGAGCCGCACCATGCGTTTGCGCTCCCGATCCGGGGTGGCCGGATTGTTCCACAATTTTTTGAAATCGCCGGTCAGCTCCAGAATCCTGGATTTAGCCTTCTCGTTCAGTGCCGACAAGTCTTCTTCCCTTTTGCGCTCGTACACCTTTTTGGCCTCCCGGTATTCAATCAGTTTGGTGTTCCATTCGCTTTCCAGGACATCGGCCACCAGACGGTTTTCGGGATCGACGTTCATAAAACGCTTTTGCGCCGGATCTGCCTCGTAGCCGATACGCTCCACCTGCTTGCGCCCGAGCGCGTCGGCTTCTTCAATTCTCCGCCCGAGTTCCTCCCGAACCGAAAGGGTGACTTCCAGGGCCAGGGGGCTCATTGCGGCTGCCAGCAGTTTGCCGATGGTTTCATCTATGCCGCCGCCGGGAATGGTTTGACAACGCGGCTGGCGGAAGATACGCCCCTCTCCCGCGCACTCGTACCGAGGCTTGAGACCATCCGACTGTTTGTTGTAGCGGACGTTCATCTCCCGCCCGCATCCGCCGCGGACCGCAAGCCCCTGCAGCAAGGCGCCGCCTTCGCCGGGCGGTCGGTCGGTACCGGCTTTGCAGACCCGGTTCGAAGCCGGGCGTTTTTGATTCTCCTCGTATTCGGCAAAAGAGATGTACCCTTCATGGGCATCCTCGATCAATGTATGCCGCTGGTCCCGGGAAAGCCATTTGACATCGTATTTCCCATCGGGGAGTTTGGGTACATGCTTTCTTCTCCCAAAGACGTATGCTCCCGCATACCTCGGGTTGTGCAGAATGTAGTTGGCCCGGCTGCAGGTCAAAGATCCCCGGATAAGCTCTCCCTTCCTGGGACCGAAAAACTCGCGTCGGGGGAAACCGATCTTTTTTTGATGAAACTCCCTGACGGTTCGCATCGCCGACCCGGTCCGGCGAAAGGTCTTGAAAAACAGACGCAGGCTGTGGACCACCTGGCTGTCCGGGTCCAGCACCACCCGGTCGTTCGGATCGTAGACCAGGCCGATGGGCAGCCTGAGCTTCAGTTCGCCCCGGGCCGCCTTGTTCAGGGTTCCGCCTTTCAGTCGAGCGCGGATCGGGTGAAGCTCCACCTCGCTCATGGTCCCTTTCAGACCCAGCAGCAGACGGTCGTTGAACTGACCGGGGTCGTAGATTCCGTCTTCGTCCAGCAGCAAACTGCCGGAAAGCGCGCGGATTTCGAGGAGCCGATGCCACTCGCCGTTGTTTCGGGCCAGCCGCGACGCCTCCAGGCTCATTACCATACCGGCGTGTCCCAACCCCACTTCACTCGCCAGTTCGGCGAAACCGCCGCGTCCGCCGAATGCGGCCGAGCGCCCCAGGTCGTCGTCTATGACCACGATTTCACTCTCCGGCCAGCCCAGAGCTACCGCTCGTCTTTTCAGATCGTACTGCCTTAGGGTACTTTCTTTGTGCTCTCTCACCTGACGAACGCTCGACTGCCGGATGTACAAATAGGCTTTGCGCTTCAAATGCGCCGAGGTTATCCTGGTTTGTTCCATTATGTTCGCATCCATACGCCCTCCGTTGCTCGTAGTGTCATGGTGGCCAGCAGTTGGGTTACCTCCGAAACCAAGCCTCCGGTTATCGCCGGCTTTAAATCAGTTTCTTCCATCGGCACCGAAAACCGGTCGTCCAAAGAAAACGATCCGCTCTTTAATGGCTCGGCACAAGCCGTCCACTGACCGGCCCAGGCTGCCATTCTCCGCCGGAGAAAAAGAGAAAGACCACCGGTATGGACCCGCTGATTACTCAGCCACTGCGCTCGCAACTCCTCGTGCCGAAGGGTCAAAAAACAGGCTGAACCCTCATGGCCCCACGGAGAAGGCAAATCCTCCATCATTTTTTTTTACCCGAACCCAGCGCTCTTTCAATGGTGCGCCGGTGAACCTTCAAGCCGAAACGCTCGGCTGCCGCCGAAACCAGAGCCGGCGCCTTGAACTCTCCTTCCTCTTCGATCCGTTCGACCAAAAAATCCATCACCTCGTCGGTCAACTTGTGCCGCCGCTGCGGACCCCGTTTTTTCCGCGGCAACCCCAATAGTCCTCCCTGATTGAAAGCCGCCTTGATTTGGTAGTAGCCCCGACGGGAAAACCCGAAATCGGCCGCCGTCCGGGTGACCGGTCGTCCCTCGGTTTGAACGCGGCGCAGCATTTCGTATTTTACCTGCGGCAGGTCGCGTGGGTCGAAAAAGCTGTCCTCCGAAAAAAGCGGGTCTGAAATCCGTTCCGGATGCGGATTCAGGTTTCCCTGCTCTTTTAGTTTTTCTCTTTTTGCCTGCGGATGATCTTCGGACATAAATGCCTCCTTTTTGGGGTGAACGAGATTCATTGAACGTGCTATTTATTTTGCCCTTCACAGTTTCGCTTTGTCAAGTGAAATCCTGACTGTTTCGTTGGTTATAAGGCATCTATTGGCAATTTGTATCATTGATTCCAGAAATTGACATGCAGGCAAGGCGTAATTTATTGCACATTCACGGCATAATTTCCTTCTCACCCGGTTTTGTTTCGGCAATGGAAAATCCATTACTCGCCCTGCTTCAGATCATCGACCAGATCCGCCAGACGAATCAGATCTTCCACCCGAAAATAGGATCTTCCCGCAGCTATCACCACGAACGGATCTTCGGCGGCAGCGTCGGTCCAGTCGAGGGGGACGTTGATTAGTCGTCCGTTTTGATCGAGGCAGTCCAAGGTTTCTCTACGCCAGCTTCGACGATAGGATACCAATTCGAACTCCTGATTGAAGAGTGGATGAAACGGATGGGTAATGCGGATTTTTTTTGCCAACGCGTCCACGAAAGGAGCAGTTTGTCGCCCTTTCTTTTTCCTGCAAAACTCGCTGTTGCTGTCCATCCAAGTGTTTCCCATCAATGTAAAGGAAACACGTCGTCCAAGTGTTTCCCATTGGCGTAAAGGAAACACGTTGTCCTGCCAAGCCAAACGGGCAATTATTTTCGGGCATCATCTAACTGAAAATGTCCTTTATCCAAGTGTTTTTCATTAGTGTTCAAAAAACACGTCGTCCAGTTCCTCACCCTAGCG
>JAAERE010000380.1 GCA_024230675.1 bacterium
GCGCCCCTCTCGTATGCGGATTTCCAGCCATTGGGTGGGAATTTTTGCCCGGTAGCGAACCGGAGGGGTGCGTGGCCAGAGTTCGGGTGGATCGATAACTTTTACCTGGGCGGGGCGTGTCGGACCGTCCTTCAGCTCCATCCCTTCAATAAGCCGCCTCAGTGCCTCCTCGCTCGGAATCCCCTCCACCTGAACCCAGTAGCTCTTCCAGTTCTTGAACTTGGGATTGGCCAGGCGGTGCTGCACGTCTCCATTGTCGGTCAACAGCAGCAGTCCTTCGCTATCCCGGTCCAGCCGTCCGGCGGGGTAGATCTCCTGGATCGGCAGATCATCAGCAAGGGGGGGCCGTCCTTCCCGCTGGGTGAACTGCGGCAGTACCGCGTAGGGCTTGTTGAGGGGGATCATGCGTGACATAGAAGAGGAGGCGTTGAAACAGACGGTTTTTTCTCGGATTTTATTCCAGATCGATGGCTTGACCGGTGGTCCCGATGCTGTCTGCACCCATCAGCCAGAGGTAGGCGGGTATCAGGGTGTCAGGGCTCTTGACGGTGGCCGGGTCCTCTCCCGGATA
>JAAERE010000381.1 GCA_024230675.1 bacterium
GTGCGCGGCTCGCTCGCTTTCAGCGCCTCCCGGGCAGTTTCACCGTACGCACGGACCAACCCGCCGGTTCCCAGCTTGGTACCGCCGAAATACCTTGTCACAACGCACAGAATACTCGTAACGTCGGCCCCGGCTATTATATCGTAGATCGGCCGCCCGGCCGTGCCGCTCGGCTCACCGTCGTCCGAGTATTTAAACACCTGTTCCCGGCCCAGGCCGGTAATATAGGCGTAGCAGTGATGCGTGGCGTTGTACTCCCGCTTGCGCACCTCATCGAGTTTCTCCAGAGCTTCGGCGACGTTCGCAACTTTGAAAGTCTCGCCAATGAAGCGGGAGCCTTTAACTTTTGTATCTATCTTTGATTCGCGTTTGATAGTCAGATAGCTGTCGTCCATAGCCGGGCTCACACCAGGGACTTGATGATATCGCCGATCCGATCGTATCCTTCGATGGGAATCGCGCCGGAGTCCATCGCCTGACCGAGAGCGGCCTCGTCGGAGTAAGCTCCGCGCTCGGGATCGATCATGAAGAACACCATCTTGCCGATTTCGCTGCACGATTTCAGAAGGTCCAGGGTGCGAACCGAGCCTCCGTAGACCTCGGTAACAACCACGGCCTGTGCCAGGCCCGCCAGAATCCGATTGGTCTGGGGCATGGTAGCGTCCGAGGCTTCTGTATCCGGGGGATATTCGCTGACTACACCGCCGGTCCTTATGATATCTATTGCCAGGGGCACCCCTTCCGCCTGCGAAATATGGTCAATCCCGCAGTCGGTCACGGCAAACGTGTCCCCGCCCGCTGTGCTGCCCGCCAAATGGGCCGCCGAATCGATTCCGCCAACCAGGGAGGATACAATCTGCACACCGGCCGCCGCGAATTCCCGAGCCAGGCGCGAAGTCATCTCTATTCCTTCGCCGGAAGCCTCCCGGGTACCGATCAGTGATACGGTCTTTTGTCCCGGTTTGGGAAGTCGCCCCCTGAAATAGAGCATGGGCGGCGGATCGTTGAGTTCAAACAGCAGTTCGGGAAAGTTCGGATCGAGACGTGACACCAGGGCGATCTCTCGCTGTGCAAGACCGGAGATATACAGGTCTGCTTCCTGAAGCGTTTCCGGAGCTGCGGCGATTTTCTCAGCCACCTCCGGAGTTATCCCTTCGATCTCCTGGATTTCAACGGTTTCGGCCAGAAGGATGTTGGGTACGGTCTTGAAGTGACGCAGCAGCACCTCAAACATCCGGGGCGTGACGCCGCCGAAGCGACAGAGGGCCATCACCTGGACCGTTTCTGTATATTTGGAAATGTCTATCACGCTTGAATCTAACCCTTTGATGTCGTTGGGTCAACCACCTGCGCCGACCAACGGGCTTGAATCTCAAGGCTTTATTTACTATACTTGATCTCCATCAAGAGGAGAACACATGGTCAAATCGTCTGTATCCCTAATCCTGCTGGCCATAGTCGCATTTATGGCCGGCTGCAGTTCACCGGAAACCGTGGAGGAACTCCGCGCCGCCGGCAAAGACGCTTACCTTGATGAGAAGTTTCAAGAGGCCCGGGAGTATTTCTCAAGAGCTCTGGCCAAAAGCCCCTCGGACCAGGATCTATTGTATTTCCTGGCGGCGGCCTACCAGCGCGACTCAATGTACGATTCGGCGCTTTTTTACTTCCAGCGTTCCAATCTGCTCTTTCCGGGGGATCTAGAGACGAATCAGCGAATCTTCAGAATCGCCGTGCTGCTGGAAAACTGGGAAGACGCTATTTCCGCTATCAATGTGATCGCGGAAAACGAGGACAACTACGACGGTTACGCCGGAGATCTCATGAGGCTCTGGGCAAACGACGGTTCCCCCATCAACGCCCTCTACTGGGGCAAACGAGCCCTTGCCAACGACCCGGGGAATCCTCAATGGTATCTGGCAGTGGCCCAGTATGCAGCCCCGTGTGACTCCATAGAACTCGGACTGGCCACGATTGATGACGCCATAAACCGCTTTGACTCCACTTACACCGAGAGCCTGCGACTCCAGAAGGGGGTGCTCCTGGCCGAAAGCGGACAGCCCTCCGAGGCGGAAAAGATATTTCGGGAATACTATGCGACCGATACAACTTCTCTGGTCTACCGTCACTACCTGGCCAACGCGCTGGCGTCACAGGAGAACCGGGCCAAGAGACAGGAAGCCCTGGAGATTTACCGAGGACTACAGCCGCTGGTCCCGGCCGAGTTGAAGATCGACTCAGTTATTTTCCAGCTTGAACAGCAGCTGCAATAAGCAAAGTTGGGCAGGTCCGTCGCCGGACCTGCCCAACGCTCGCCTACCCCAGGGGGTAGGGACAGGAGGGGTTTTTGATACCTGCTTCTGTAACAACCGCGCCGTCGCGGTTGTTTCCGTTTCTCCTGGAATTAACGCCCAAAAGTTGCTCGGTTCCTTCGTTTGAACGGTCAGGAGAAAACACCGGCCGCCCGAGAGGCGACCGATGTACTTATCCTGCAATTTGCTACCTGGACTATGTAGGTCCAGTTATATCACACGATCTCTTGTCAGATCGCATCCTCCAGAGTTCCCAGATTGTCGTCGACAACCGGTACTTCGGCGCAGTGCAGTTTCCAGCGAGCCTGGAACCAGCCCGAGGGGAAATTGACGTGAGATTTGAACCGGCCTTTCAGGGCACCGATTTCGGATTCATTGGCGTCGTAAATCCTGCCGTCCAGCCAGCCGCCGGCTCGCTTCTTAGCCATCTCGCTGGCGTTGACACTGGGATGAAGGCCGTAGGTCCCGGCCAGAAGGCCCTCGAACCGACCGTCCCGGTCGACCCATTTGCCGTAGAACACTTGCTCATCGTCGTCGTTCACACCGAAAAATCCTTGCACATAACCGTCGGCAAACCCAAACCGGGAGTGCCAGATACCTCTGAAAATGCCGTTACCTTCTTCATCGTAGCCCCAGCGACCGGACAGTATGCCGCGAGGACAAACGTTACGGAACTTCTGATAGCCCTGAAATACCACCGCGTTGGAATCGGCGTCGTCAACATAGACCACAGTGTCGAGAGCCGCCAGCTCTTCCATGGCGAAAGTGCGCGTGTAAGGCCCGGTCTCGAAAGTAAGCGTGAACGGCTCGGGCAGGACGGTATCAACGACATAAGCCGTGTCAAACGTAGTGTCGTCGATTGTGTCGACTACCATGGTTGAGTCGTACCCGGTTACCCACGGGATCAGGAGGTCAAAAGCGAGGCCGTCGTGGTGCACGGTGGTGGTCGACTGCCAGTCGACTAGTTCACGAGCCGTACGCGGCAGGAGAAAGTCCTGATTAAGCTCCCAGCAGATCAGACGACGGGTCAGTAAGCCGCCGCGCGAGATAGTCAGCGAGCCGGTCCAGTCCGTGGCCGTCGTGACCGTCGAGTCATAACACAGCTGTCCCCAGACAGCGCGGAAATGGAACGCCAGGACGTTGGGGTCTACGACCCAGTCCTGGATCAGCGGCGTAGCCGCCATGGCATCGTCCACTTCCTCTTCTTCTCCCTCAGCCGCGACCAGATCGGGATCTCCAAATCCGGGAGCCTCATCCACGGCCGTGTAGCCGCCAAAGTCGCTGTTGATGTTCGGCAGATCAGCATCGGTCTGCGGGTCCGACGGGTTGTCGGAGCAGCCGATCGCCCAGACAAGCAGGGCGGCGGCGAGAAGCGGGAGCACAATTTTCTTGAACATGCCTTCTAGTCTCCTTTTGATATGTTCACGGAGCGGTTGTTAACTGGACATAGCTTAATCAACCGGCGTGCCAACCCCGGGCAGGTGGAGATAGGCGGTTAGCGGACAACGGATTAGGATTGTATTAAAGGTCTTGAGAGGAAGTCTGCAACGTACGCTGTGGTACAGATTTCCGATTCTGACCCTGTGGGGACAATCGGGACAGTATTAGAGTGTTTTGAGGCGGGAAAGAAAGCCGTCGGCCTGTTCCAGCAGCTCCGCCGCACGATTCCGATCACAGCTGTGCCAGTGCATAACCAGGGCGAGTTTAACGGACCCGCCCGCTTCTTTCAGCAGCCCGCTGGCATCCTTGAATGGTAGGTCCAGTAAATCCATTACGATCTTTCGGGACCGGGCGGCCAGCTTTTCGGAGCGGCATTGCAGGTCAATCATGAGGTTGCCGTATGTCTTGCCGAGCAGAATCATCGCCCCCGTGGAAATCATATTCAGGGCCATCTTCTGGGCGGTACCGGATTTCATGCGAGTCGAGCCGGTGATGGCTTCGGGCCCTACCGGTAGTTCTATCAGCACGTCCGGCGCAAACTCAAGCTTCTCCACCTTATTGCAGACAATCAGGCCGGTGGCTCCGCCCAGCGAGGCGGCATATCGCAGGCCGGCCAGCGTGTAAGGTGTCCGAGTTGACGCTGCCAGACCTATAACGAAGTCCTTATCGCTCAACTGGTGGTTCTGAAGATCCTTCACCGCCGCGCCGGCATCGTCTTCGACACCTTCCATCGAGAGCACCAGCGTGGCGTAGCCGCCGGAAATGACGCCGACAATCTGCTCGGGGTCGGTCCCGAAAGTAGGTGGACACTCGGCTGCGTCGAGCACCCCGAGCCTCCCCGAAGTCCCGGCGCCGATATAGAAAATTCGGCCACCGTTTTTGAGCGTCTGCGCATAGGTTTCCGCAGCACGCGCAATCGGTTCCAGGGCTTGCTCTACTACGCCGGCGACCTTGCGATCCTGATCGTTGATCCGGCGGACGATTTCCAGAGGAGAGAGACGGTCAATATCAACGGTCTCGGGGTTCACCTGTTCGGTACCCAGTTTTCCCAGCTGTTCGATCAGTCGGTTGAGATCTGTCATGGCAGGAATCTACCCTCGCCCCCGGAGCCGGGCAATAGAAAAAGCCACGCGGAGCGTGGCTTGTATTCTGAAGATCATAGTCGGACGTTTATTGCTGCTGGGCCACGCGTACCGTGTCTCTCAACGCCACCATGACAGAGCCGAGACGTCCGGTCAGCGGTCTCTCGCTGACGTCGTCGGAAATCTGGTGCGGCAGCGGCACCGGCAACTTGTAGGCGGTAAGGGCGCTGTCGGGGGCTCCGTTGAGGGCATACACGTAGATGTTGTACAGCCCCGTGTCCGCCTCATTGGTACCTTCGATAAGGAAAGCATCGGGCGGTATGGTCCCGGCCGTGGACGCTAACGGCGTATACAGACTGTACCCTTCGCCTGTGTAAGCCTTCGAGGTTTTCACCGCGGCCAGGACGTAGGCGTCGGCGTTGGTCGCGCCGCCCCACTCCAACGACACCTGGTCGTTGCCCTGAATCAGATGGTTCCCGGGCACCAGGTTGGTGATGGAAAAGGTATCAACAACCACGCGGCTCAGAGTGTCCTGAAAACGGTCGTCGTCCTTCACGATCAGGTTCGGCGATGCGGCGGCGTACCTCAAGACGGAATCGGTGCAGGCGGAATAGGCGTTGCAGACACAGACCTGTGGGTCGTTGAATCGCAGCGAATCTATGCCGTACCAGACGGCCGCGCCCACCAGCAGGGTGTCGTTTCGCTCGAAGCCGACGCTGACAAAAGTCGAGTCCAGATTCAGGTCCAGGACCAGGCCCCCCTCGACCCGGTAGCTGGATGCAACCTGAGTATTAACTCCGGCGCTGTCGCAGCCGGGCATAACTGTCAGCACCAACAGGACGGCTGGTACCAATAGCAAAGCTTGTCGGAGAATTGTTTTACGCATCATAACTACTCCAGTTTATCGGCACAAAACGACCCCGGATTTAGATTTTCATGTCTCTACTTACCCGGGGCCGTCCAGATTTCGATATCAGAGTCGCCAAAAACCCGCTATTGCTGGCGAACCGGCGCCGGCTCTTTGAAAAACAGCCGCTTGAAGACCTTCTCGGCCGGGCAAAAACCGGTTATCGAAGACTGGGCCAGGTTCAATCCCACAAAAGCCGTCAGAAAAAGCCAGTAAGGTGAAACCAGATAGTACAGGGTCAGTGAGGCCAGAATCATTAAACCGGCCAGAAGTCTGATGGAATTCTCTAAAGTCATATTGCTCACTCCTTGTTTCTATCTAAATAACAGCCGGGCGCCCTCGGCGGTTCGCCTGCGGCTAGAAGCCGTAGGTCATCTTCGCGTAAACGTTGTCGTTGTGTCGGAACTGGCCGAACTCAGTATTGGGATGTTTCCCGGTGAACACGTTCCCGCCGGCGGTCAGCGTGATTTCGTCGGTGTACTTGTACGAGGCGCTGTATCGAATATAGGAATCCTCATCTGTCGGCGAATAAAACACGAATCCGGACAGGTTCAAGTTTTCGTCCAGGAGCAGCTTGGTTATTCTCGAAGTCACCAAATGACGGACCTCGTCTCTGATGAACACCCCCGGCTGCTGCCGGGCCGAAAAAAGACCGTAATCCATCATATAGTCGGCCTGCCACTGCACGTTGGCGGTCAGGTTGGTGGCAATCTGGCGTTCGAAGCCGATCATCCCCGTTACCGACGAATTCGGCATCATCGGATTATCGCCGTCGGGGTCATCGCGTGAATCCAGATAACCGCCTTCGAGCCAGAGAACGCCGCCAAAGGGCATGCCTCGCAGCGACGCGCCGTAGACGTTCAGGCGGGGATAGACCGGAGAATAGACCGGCGACGGTTGAGCGGGCCAGACCATCACGCCTACCTGCTCAGCCCCCATCGGGTTCTTGTAGAAACCGTGATAGAAATACAACGATGTATTGTACCCGGCAATCGAGCGGTTGAACCGCAGAGCAATCTCACTATTCTTGAACTTCGACTCCGGAGTCGGCGGATCGAAATAGTACGAATGGCCAGTGCCGGTCCCTACGATCATCGGTTCATTGAGCATAGTGCCGAACGGACCGAACGGCGTGTAATAGCTCAGGCGGCGGCCGTCCGGCAGGCGGTTCGGTTCAAACCGGGGCGACCAGACGACCGACAGATTGCCCAGCGAATTGTACCATTCCACCCGGAGAGCGTTCTGGGGAGCTTTGAGATATTGATCGTCGCGGCCCACGAAAAACGAGCGGTAGTCCTTGGCGAACATATCGTTGATGAAAATAAGGTCGCCGGTTCCCCAGGTGAGAATCTGGCGGCCGATCTTGAGATCGAAGTTGTTGCCCAGGCGGAATTTCATGTATCCTTCGCGAAGCTCCCAGTCGTATTCACTGTCCAGGGCTCCGTCGTAGACAAAATCCAGCCGCCCGAAAAACTCCGCGCTCTCGCCGAAATGCTCGGCCCGAAGCTGCATTCTTGTCTCCGAGGCGGTGTATTCGGTCTCGGTTGGATTGTTCTGGTCAAGACGCCCGCCGTAAAGCCCCTGCAGGAAACCGTCAAAGCTGACCTGCGCTGAAAGGGGAGCGGCTGCCAACAGCAGCAGCCCCAGCATGATGTATGTAAGTTTGTTCATGGGACCCCTCCTCTCCGGTTATTTTACGAACTGACGCGGCGGGTTCTTCAGATAGCGTTCGGTGAAGAGATCGTCGGTCAGACCCTGGTTGTATTTGATCCTGGAAAAGTCCACGAAAGTCTTGGTCTTCTTCTTCAGGTTCTCCATTGAGCGCAGCGTGACGGTCATGATACCGTCCACTTCTTCGGTCCGCTCGGCGGTGAAGATGCGAACCATCTTGTCCTTCTTATCAAAATACTCCTCTTTCAGAGGCAAGCTGGAGGCCTTGTCGACGTAAGAAACCTTGCGAGCGAAACCCTTGTACTTCTCTTTCGGGATCGATTCGATAACCCAGACGGCGCTGCTGTCAAGCGTAGCGTCTTCCTTCAGGGTGTGCGTATCCTCGGACCAATGGCGACCGGAGACATCTTCGTAGGTGAAGTCAGAGCCGACAAAGGAAGAGTTTTTGTCGTCGGCCGAGATCGGCTTGACCAAATCGACCGCCGGTATGTAGATCCAGCGCTTGTCGTTGTCTTCCGGGTTTTTGTGGACCATGAAAGTCAGGCGGGAGACATCGGACGGCTTCTTGAAGTAGGTGTAATACTTCTGCGCGCCGCCTTCGGCGTTGTCCAGACGCAGCATGGTGAATTCCCGGTTGCGTTCCTTGTCGCCCTTGATCAGGCGCATCCCGACCTCGGCGACCCCGTCGTCACCGGCGTAATAGTAAGCCAGGTGCGACTGTTTCATGATTTCCTCGGCGGTCTGAGCCGAAGCGGCGCCGGCAAACAGGGCCAGTCCCAGCAGGGCGGCCATCAATAGAGTGTTAAGGTTCTTCATAGTTCTGCTCCTTATTCTTCTTCACTTAAATATTCTTTGCTTCAACGGTGGACTGATCAGATTCCTCCGAGGTTCCGCCGCCGGCTTTGACCGGCAACAGGCCTTTGTGGAACGTGCGGGTGATCGCCGGGAGCAACAGCATGGTTACCAGTCCGGAGACGACCATGATCGCCAGGAAGAACGATCCTACCGTTATATAAGGTACCAGGGTCGAGAAGAGCATGGGGATGAAGCCGATAGCTATGACCAGCACGTTGCGGCTGATCGCCCGGCCGGTGCCCTCGAAAATCTCGTCAAAGGAGGCCCTGAGATCGTTTGTCCGTTTATGAATTGTCCTCAAGCGCTGGATGAAGTGGATCGCAAAGTCGATCGACAACCCCAGGGTAAGCGAGGACAGAACGGCTACCGGCATATCGTAGGGCTTGCCGATGTAGCCTATGAAAGCGTATATGGCCATGATGGTAATTGTCAGCGGCAGCATCGAGATGACTCCCCAGCTAAAGGAGCGGAAAAGGAAGATCATCATGATGAAGACGACTACGTAGGAACTCAGCAGCGATGAGCGCATGCCGGTCACCATCTGGCGCTGCCATTCGATATTTATGTAGGGCAACCCGGCCCACTTGACCTCAACGCCTTCCGGCGGAGGATTCTGCGCCAGGAAGCTGTTGCCTCGATCCACGACCGCGGAGACAGCCATGTTGTCACCGTTCTTGAGCTGGACCCAGAGATTGGACTTATCGTAGGTCGGGGTTACAAACTTGAAGAGGTCGTCGGGATCACCGCCGGACATCTCAAAAAGGAACAGCAGTTGGGCGATCTCGGTCTGATCGTCGGGCAGGGCCAGCTTCGCCGAGTCGGCACTGAACAGTTCGTAGCGTACTTTTTTGATGATGTCTGGAAGCCCGGTGGTGGAACCGACTATCTCGTCCTTTTCCAGTTCGCGCTGGAGAGATTCGATATAGGTCTGAACCTCGGGGTCCTTCATCCGATCATCTTCGTCGCCGACAAAAACAAGGTAGTTCATGTAGGTCCCGGCGAGATGCTGGTTCATGACGTTGTCGGCTATCCGGATGGGGTGTGACTGCTTGAACCATTTGACCGGGTTGTCGTTGACGATAATCTGAGAAAGGCCGTAGCCGGCCACCATTATGACTACTACCGCCACGGCGATAATCAGCTTGTTGCGACGAAGCGACAGGTTTCTGAAGCCGCGCATGATCCTGGCGAGCGGTCCCCCGCCGTATTCAACCGAGATGAACTTGTTGAGCGTCTTTTCGGAGATCAGAATTGCTATGGCCGGGTTGATAACCAGCGACAGGAACCAGGCGGTTACGATGCCAAAAGCCACGAAGATGCCAAACACGCGTACCGGCGGAATCGGCGTCAGGGCCAGCGAAATAAAGCCGGCCACGGTGGTCATCGAGGTGAACAGCATCGGCACGAACAGCTCGTTGATGGAATGCCGAATCGTTTCCTTTTTGTCCTGTATTTGCTTGTAGCGGTCACAACATTCCGAAAGGATATGGATGGAGTTGAGCACCGCGATCGGGATCAGGAAGATGGGGATCATCGAGGACATAATGTGCACGGTGAACCCGGACAGGATCAGAAGTCCCATCGCCCAGATAACGGACATCATGGCCACCACCATTGGAGCGACAATAACTTTCATCTGCCGGAAGAACATCCACAGCAGCAGGAAGATTATCAACATGGCGGCCGGAGCGCTGTACGCCATCTGGGCGAACATCTCCGAACCGAAAGAATCCTCCGCCAGAGGCAGTCCGGCGATATGATAGGTAGCGTTACCGCCCAGGCGGCCGGTGATTTCGCGAATCTCTTCGCTGACCCGGTGGGAAACGTCTTTGGACTCAAGAGGGATAAACAGGGCGATCGCCTGGCCGTCCTCGGAAGCCAGCTTGCCTCGGAGAATCGGGTTGTCCTGGATGCGGCTGAGGATGTACAGGGCTTCCTCCTCAGTCTCAATCTCGTCCCCCATCAACGGCTCTATCACCAGAGCGCCGCCCCCGCCCTGCTTGATGTCGTCGACCGTCGAAGGCGCCATGATGTCTTCAACAATCACCCCCTCGATCTCCTCGATCTCGGCCGTTATATTGTAGATGCGATTGAGCATATCGACCGTGAAGGCCGAGGGCTCACCAACCACGCCCACCGCTATGAAATCGTAAAGGTTGAACTCTGACTTGGTGAAGCTGTGGAACAGGCGAGTCGGCTCATCGGCCTCCAGCATATTCTGCGGATCGGTGTCGATCTTGATATTTGGAAACTGGAAGGCAAAGAAGACGGTGATGATCGCCGCTATCCCCAGAACGATCCAGGGACGCTTTATCGAGAATTCAGCTATTCCTTTTTTCATCTTACCGGCCTTTCAATTCTTATGAATGTCTTTGCCTGATTAGATGGAATATGTACTCAAATGATTCATTTTTCCATTAAGCGCTGGGTGGTGGCTACCCAGCACAAGCCTAGATAGACTTAATGGAGCGGTCAAGATATTATTGTCGAAAGAGAAGAGGATTAAAACGGGCGGCGAAGCTGTCGTTCGAGCGGCTATTTCTTGCCGAACTTTTTGTCCCACTTCGCCTTAAGGAGATTATTCAGGCGCGATTCCAGCGCCGGCGGCAGCGATTCCTCTTTGCCGCCCCGACACAGTTTCACTGTCTGTTTGAGCGTATCGACCATGATCCGGCAGTTTTGGCACTTGCCCAGATGTTTCTCGATTTCGGCGCAGATGCCGGAATCGAGAGAACCGTCGAGATAGTCGTTCAGTTCGTTTACGTATTCAGGACATTTCCCGGTCATGTCTATCCTCGAAGAATTCGGAAAGTTGCTCTCGTAACGCGAGTCGCGCCCGGAGGATTCTGGATTTTGTCGCCGCTTCTGATTCATTTATGGTTCTGGCCACTTCTTTCACGGACAGCTCTTCGACATACCTCAACACAAAGGCCTCGCGATACTTATAGGGCAGCCCGGCAATGTGAAGGTCGATCTTCTTTCGCAGTTCTTCGGATTCAAGCACGCTGCCTGGATCTCTCCAGTCGAACAGGCGATGATGATCGCCGGTCTCATGGCTGCCGGAATGCCCGCCGGGAAGATATTCCTCGATCGGTTTCAGATCGGTCTGTTTCCGCTTGGCGAACAACGCCCGCGATTCGTTCAGGGCGATTGTGTACAGCCAGGTTCCAAAAGACGCTTCCAGGCGAAACTGGTCAATCTTGTCAATAGCTTTCAGCAGAGTGTCCTGAACGATGTCTTCGGCGTCCTGGTCATTTCCTGACAGCTTGCGTGCCAGTCCGTAGATCTTATCTTTGTGAGCTCCTATCAACTCGGCGAAAGCGTCAAAGTCGCCGACCTGGGCTCTGAGTACTAAATCTTTTTCGTTCATTAGATGACAATATAGTGACAAATGATTCAAAAAATCGACCGTTTTCTTGTCATGTAGCCGATTGCCATAGATTTAGCTTTTGGGCTGTCGGCGCAAAATGTGCGCACACTTCATATAATAATTCAAGTTTTTTGAACCCATCTATGGACAGATTTAGCATATTGAGTATATTGGTAACGATTGAGAACAAAAGGGTACACTGGAGCAAGAATTGGTGTAGGGCGGCTACAAAATAAACGAGCCAATCGGAAACAATTTCGACCTCTAATTTGTACTGATATATAGCTGGCGGCGATGACCCTTCTTACCTGCACTGCAACATGCCGCCTATACAACCCCGTGCCGATCCCCCTCCCCCCCGGTACGGGGTTCTTTTATGCCCGTTTCTGAAGGTTATCGGAGACAGCTCGTCGGCTCTATCAGATCAGAACTTCGCCCAGCGGGGGACGCGCGGGAAAGTCGCCACATCGCGAATGTTCGCCATGCCCGTGATGTACATAATCACACGGTCAAAACCCAGCCCAAAACCTGAGTGCGGCACCGAGCCGTACTTACGAATATCCGTATACCAGAAATAGTTCTCCAGATCGGTGATGCCCTTTTTCTTCATGCGATCGACCAGCACGTCGTAGCGTTCCTCACGCTGCGAGCCGCCGATAATCTCGCCCACCTTCGGCACCAGCACGTCCATCGCGCGAACGGTCTTGCCGTCGTCGTTGACCCGCATGTAAAACGACTTGATCTCTTCGGGGTAGTCGTAGACAATAACCGGTTTCTTGATCTTTTTTTCTGTCAGAAAACGCTCATGCTCAGATTGGAGATCTAGACCCCACTTGACCGGGAATTCGAATTTCTGGCCGGAGGATTCGAGAATCTTGACAGCTTCAGTATAGCTGATCCGTTCGAACTCGGAATTGATAACGCTCTCCAGCGTTTCGCGGACGGTCTTGTCGACCCACTGGCCGAAAAAGGCCATTTCATCGGCGCAATCTTCGAGTGCAAAACGGAACAGCTCTTTGAGGAAGTCTTCGGCCAGATCCCAGTTGTCTTCCTGCTCGGCCCAGGCCATCTCCGGCTCGATCATCCAGAATTCCGAGGCGTGGCGACTGGTGTTGGAGTTTTCGGCGCGGAAAGTCGGCCCAAAGGTGTAAATATCGCCGAGAGCGGAAGCGAGAAGCTCCCCCTCCAATTGCCCGGATACGGTCAGGTAGGCCTCCGTACCAAAAAAGTCGGCGTCCCAGTCGATA
>JAAERE010000382.1 GCA_024230675.1 bacterium
ATCGTTACAGGTGGTGTCCCCTGCGTTCATCATGTTTTTAATCCGCAGTTCCATGGGGTCCATGCCGATCTCCTCGGCAATCATGTCCACCTGCTGTTCAAACAGGGCCCTGGCAATGACAGCCCCGTGGCCCCTCTGGGCACCGCAGGTGGGTTTGTTGTTATAGACCCTGTAGCCGTCATAGCTCATATTGGCAATTTTATAGGGTCCTCCCAAAAGAGAGCCCGTGTAGTAGACCGTGGCAATACCAAAGCTTGTATAGGCACCGCCGTCCAGGCAGCACTCATGTTTGATGGCCATGAGGGTCCCGTCTTTTTTGGCGCCCGTGGTAATGGTGTGGGTGAACTGGTGACGGGCCCGGGCATACATGAAAACCTGTTCCCTTGTATAGTTCATTTTAACGGGTCGGTTTGTTTCTCTGGCAAGGATGCAGCAGGCAAGTTCCATGGGGTTGGCAGCGGCCTTGATGCCGAAACCAGCACCCACATAGGGCTTTTTCACTCTTATCTTGCCCACATCCATCCCTAAAACCATGGCCACTGTTCTCTGGACATAATGGGGAACCTGGGTGGAGCTGACCAGGGTGAGTACCCCTCTGTTGTCAAATTCGGCAATGCATCCCTGCATTTCAATAAAGGCCCCGTCCTGGCGTTTGTTTTTCATGGTGCTGGTCTTGATGATATCGCATTCCTTTAATGCAGCAGCCACATC
>JAAERE010000383.1 GCA_024230675.1 bacterium
CCTTTGACACAGCAGTGGAATCCGCCTATTCTGTTAGAGGGCCGAGGTTTGGCAAGAACACCTGGTGGCGAATCTCTGTCTCCCAGCTTTTCTTGTGCCCGGGATTCTCGCCGGGTGTTCGGACTCCTGTATTGGGAGTATCGGCTGAGGACACACGTTAGAACTAATCGCACTGAAGATACCGGGAGGGAACTGTCTATGAAGATTAGCGAAATAGATGGTGCTGAGGATGTCGAATCACTGCTGTCAATTGTCAGCACCCATACGGATGATGCGGAACAATTGCGTCCTGCCAGGAAGCAACTGCTCAAGGAACTGGGCGAAGTGCGAACCAACCGTCATTTCTACGTCGGGCTGGAAAACGGCACCGTAGTGGCCATGATCCAACTGGTATTGAACAATGCCGATAACGACCCGGAGCTTGCCAACGGCGAGGATATAGCCCATACGCACAACTTGCAGGTGAGAAGTGAGCTGCAGGGCAGGGGCATAGGACGCCGGATGATGGAGTTCGTCGAGGAAAAGGCACGAGAGATGGGAAAGAAGACTCTCACCCTGGGAGTTGATGACTCTAACGAGCGTGCGGCCGGTCTTTACCGGAAACTTGGATACCGGTTGTTCAAGGAGGAACCGGGTCGAGTAGACAGCGAGAAATGCCTGTTCATGCGAAAGTCGGTGTAGCCCGAAGCGTACTCCGGCCTTTGTGATGGAGAGCGATGTGATCGAAGACCGTGGCCAGATGTCGCAGTCCTGGCACATACCTGATCTCTGTCTCGTAGCCGCCCGCCTGCGGCGGAACTCTCTGTCATATTTTCGTTGATAGATATTCAATACCATATTAAGTTGATCTCGTTGGGGGATTAGTCGGTCGGGCATCTCTATAAGCGATAGGTGGAATTATGTCATTATCAGGAGCGTTTGCGGTTACAGCCGGTCTTCTGTTGTTTGCTGCCGGCGGATTGCTCGTTTCCAGCCCGTTGGCGCAGGACAAGATCGACGCCTACATTTCCCTGGACAGCCTGAGGAGTACAGGTGAAGACTGGAATGTCGTGTTTCAGGATATCGAAGCAGACCGGGGGCGCGTTACGCTGCAACATGATAACTGGTTGATGTGTTTCTTGCACTGGAGGACGTTGGACAGCGCGAAACGGGACCTGTCTGTGGAATACGTACAGCACCATCTGTTGAATTTCTGGGGACCGGATATGCCTTTCGAACTTACGGGGACTTCGGGTTCGGTCACCGTGGCCGGTCATGACGCCTACTTTGTGGACGGCACGATTTACGAGGGGGCTATCAAAACGCGCTTTGTTGTCTGGAATTGCGACCAGACCGGTCGCCAGTTTACGTCCGACTGCAATATCAATAAGAGCCTGGGCACTGCGGACGACCGACTCGATCTGCAATACGCGATTACCCGAACCATCTGCTGCCACGACGGCTGCGAGTCAAAACCGAACGAGGAACTTCCGCAGCCTTATTCCGCCCCCGAATGGCAGGTGTCGTTTCAGGTACCTTCGGAATGGAGGACCAGCGTCTATGAGGATAAGAAATGGTTTCCGGAAGGCCCTTCGCAAAAAAGCGCCAGCCTCTGGACGCTGCTAACAAATTCGCAGAAGCACGTGGAACTGTGCTGGAATGAAAGCCGCCAGGATGTTTCCGCAGGCCTGATGACGGAGATGCTTGACGGTCTGCTGATTGACACCACCGCGCCCGGAGATTCCTCTGGTATTGTTGCTTACGCCCTCGACAGCGTTTACGTAAGCGACGGGAGACCAATGACCGAGGGATCCTTTCAGATGCTGGAGACCGCTCAAGGTGAAAGATACATCGACAAGTATCGGTTCATCGCATCTCTTGGACAGGCCGAGGAAAGAACGTTTCTGCTGCTTGCGGGTCTTGTGGACATGACCGACGTATGGGGACGCCAGGTAAATCTGACGCCGTCGCAAGAAACGCTGGCCGCCTTTTTTGAGAATACCGTTGTCCCGAGTGTCCGCGTGTTCTAGGAGAGGCTCGGCTGTCGGGCAAG
>JAAERE010000384.1 GCA_024230675.1 bacterium
CGACCAGGTTGTTGAGTTGCTCGCTTTCGCGTACCATACGTACGTTCCGCCGGCTGTCAATGAATCCGGCACTTGTTTACTTACAGCTCCGCTTACCCATGTGTCTAACGTAGCGCTTGACGCTCCAGACACTTGCAGGTAGATCCGGTAACTGTCCGCTCCGGTGAAAGTGTCCCACGTTAACGTCGGACGCAATATTAACACTGTTGAATCTGGTCCGGGGCCGGGGCTTACCAACTGAACTGTACTACTTGAATCGGATCGGCCAAATGAAAACCAGTCGCTTGTTAAGCCGGTATCTATTCCCAATGGCTGCACTTTCCAGTAACAGGTATCGCTCACTAATGGTAAATAGGTATCGTAAGTCACCGGTGATTGCGCCACTGTGCAATAACCGCTCCAATATGAGTTATATAATATTAAGTTATATGACGTTGCTCCGGCTACTGTATCCCAGCTAAATGTCACCGCGCTGTCATATTCTATACTTCCATCTGTCGGCAACAACTGCAACGGTGTCGTTGACGCTACCGTGAATTGATACGCTGACGACCAGGTTGTTGAGTTGCTCGCTTTCGCGTACCATACGTACGTTCCGCCGGCTGTCAATGAATCCGGCACTTGTTTACTTACAGCTCCGCTTACCCATGTGTCTAACGTAGCGCTTGACGCTCCAGACACTTGCAGGTA
>JAAERE010000385.1 GCA_024230675.1 bacterium
CGGACGGTCTTACGGAGACCTTTCCTCCCATAAATTCAAAGGAAACCTCTGAACCCGATTCAATTAGATCCGCTATTTGTTTTCGAAATACATAGATCACCACTGCGACGACAATCGGCCACGACGCGGTACTAATTGAAGTGATTAAGGCGGCAACATCATTCATTGGTCGGCTCCCTTGGGATCTTGGCCTAACTATAATTCGGCTGCCGAACAGATTCGGGAAAAAACTTCTATGTCTTTTATCCGCAGGCGATGATACTCGAGCAACCTCATCCCTAAGCCGTTCAGCAGCGTCGCCGCTAGCCTCGGTGTGCCGTCCAGGGCGTTGAGATCGTTTGACCCCTTCATTGGTGAGTCCCGACGGTCTGCGCCGTGGCTGCTTGGCTCGAATGAGCTTGTCAGGATACGGTAGCGGCTGGTCAGGGACATTGCTGTAGAGGAAAAGGATGGCGCTCAGTGGCTGCCGTTGAGTCGAAGCGGCAACGTTCTCTCTGACCGCCAGATGACAGAGAAAGCTGTTCACCTCGGCCTCACCCATCTCTCTCGGATGGCGCTTACCGTGAAACAGGATTAACCGTTTGATCCAGGAGACGTAGGCATCCTCTGTTCTGATGCTATAGTGCCTGCCCCGGATCGCTTCCCCCACCCGATGGCGCAGCTTGGGCTTATGTTGCCTGCTTCCAGGTTGTCTGCCGTCAGTGCCCTGTGCGTGTAACATAGATGGAGCTTAACAGAGTGTCTGGATGCTGTCAAGATGATCCTGAGAGCCCAAGTCCGCCCGTCACCCACGTGTCCTCCGGGAGAACCTGGCAGCGACCGCCCGGCATGGCCGTACCCGGTGACGACTTGGGTGCCGAGCAACGATAAGAACAGTTGGAGAGTAGGGACACTGTTTTAGTCTGGCAGCGGCGCCGCGAGAGGCCGAGGGTTCCCGCTGGAAGGAGAGCTAATCTGACAGGCAGCGGCGGCAGCGGTTGACTCAGGGAAAATTCGGCGGGCAGCGGCGCCAGCGCATGATTCAGAGAAAATTCGGCGGGCAGCGGCGCCGCCGGTTGACTCAGGGCATCTGCCCTGGTATAATCAAGCCATAAAAGGAGGCGAGGATGACCTCTGGGAAGAACTTCGGAAGCGATTGGCAGCCACTGAGGCGCACTTCAAACTTGGCGGGGGTTTTCTCGGCGCGCATCTCCCTTGCCATCGAGCTCGGTTACGAACAACCGGCATGACTACGGGAGGTTGAACAATGGCTCGTGTCGCAAGATTCAAGGTTCAGCACGACGACGCTTGGTATCACCTTTACAGCAGAGTCGCTGGCTGCCGGGGCCAATATCCCCTATCTGACGAGGCGTCAACCCGGGAGCTGATCGAAACCATCAAGCACTACTCCAATATCTATTTTTGTGAAGTTGCGACTTTCTCAATTATGGGCAGTCACTACCATTTTGTTGCACGGTTCGAAGCACCGTGGGCGGTTGAAGAGGAAGAGCTTCGAGTCAGAGCCCGGCTCATGTACCCCAGCGATGCTTCTCAGAATGAGATTGACGGGTGGTCCAAGGAAAAATGGGAGAGGTTCCGCCAGCGTTTATTCGACCTATCCGAGCTGATGCGAAACATCCAGTCGGCGTTTGCCCGGTGGTACAACCGAAAACACGACCGGCGAGGCCGTTTCTGGGCCGATCGCTTCAGGTCGGTGCATCTCGAGAATGAGGCTGCCGTGCTGGATTGCATGCTGTATGTGGAGCTCAACCCGGTTCGTGCCGGACTGGTCGAACGGCCGGAGGATTGGAGTGGCTCATCGATTTTCTTTCGGGATATTGGCAAGGACGCTTGGTTGATGCCGCTCAGTAGAATCTTGTTTCAAGA
>JAAERE010000386.1 GCA_024230675.1 bacterium
GAAACCTCGTGCGATGAAACGTCCGTGGCCGTGGTCCGCGACGGGCGCGAGATCCTCTCCAACGTCATCCTGTCACAGACGGTGCACACAAGGTTCGGCGGCGTAATCCCCGAGATTGCCAGCCGCGAGCATATAAAAAACATCATCCCCATTTACGAGCAGGCCCTGCAGGAAGCCGGGGTTACGCTCGAAGATATCAATCTTGTCGCTGCCACGATGGGCCCCGGTTTGGTCGGGCCGCTTTTGGTCGGACTGACTTTCGCGAAGGGGATCGCTTACAGCCGGAAACTTCCATTTGTACCGGTGAACCATCTCGAAGGGCACCTCACGGCTAACATTCTCGAACATCCCGACCTGGCCCCTCACCATATCACGCTGATTGTCTCCGGCGGCCACACCATGCTGGTGGAGGTGAAGTCGTTCGGCGAATACGAAATCCTCGGGCAGACCAAGGACGATGCTGCCGGGGAGGCTTTTGATAAGGTTGCCAAGATCATGGGGTTGGGTTATCCCGGCGGCGCGGCGCTCGATAAGCTGGCCAAGGATGGCGATCCGAAATACTTCAGATTCCCCCGGGCCGTGATGAAGCAGGAGTACCAGTTTTCGTATTCCGGTCTGAAGACGGCCGTCGCGATTTATTTGGACAAGCTTGCCCCAGATGAGTTTGAAAAGCATAAGGCGGATATAGCGGCTTCGTTTCAGGAAGCCGTGGTCGCCGTACTGGTGAAAAAGACTCTGGCGCTGGCTGAAGAGAAGAACATCCGCGATGTTACTATTTCCGGCGGCGTGGCCGCTAACAGCCGCCTTCGTTCCCGTCTCAAGGAACAACTGATGCACAAAAAGAAACGGTTGTTCTATCCTTCGATATCCCTTTGCACCGACAACGCTGCCATGATTGCTGCGGCGGGCTATTTCCGTTTTGAGAAGGACGGCCCCGGCGAACTCATCGCCAACGCGATTCCGTATCTGAAGCTGGTGGGGTAGGGGGGATTACTGTCGCCTTCTGATGCAGTTACTGATCGAAAGGCCAATTGAAAGCACTGCTTATGTTCAGGTTTCTAATCGTGCTGTTGGGTTTTGCATTTGCTCTTGCGAATGCCATCATAGCTTATAAGCATTACGCAAAGCAAGAGGGGCACCGGACGCGACCGTTCATCTGGGCAATGGTCTATTTTTGTGGGTCGCTACTATTCTGCAAATACGCTGTCATCCTCCTAGATCGGTTTGGATGGTACCCCGAGTAAAGTACACTCTCGTACCCGGTTAGCCCACAACTTGCTGCGAGTGTCTGCAGCGCGAATTGAGGAAAAGGAACTGGGTCCCCTCGTTCGAGGGGATGACTAACTAATGGGCACAGAATGTGGGGGGATTCTCGCAAATCACAAGACCCAGTGGAGCGCTCTTGAGCTCTATCCTTGAACTGACCAATTGAGA
>JAAERE010000387.1 GCA_024230675.1 bacterium
GGGTAACTAGCGTATCTGCGCGACAGCGGCTGGAGATTTCGGAGAAAAATCATGCGGAAGTGGTGGAACCGGTAGACACGCTATCTTGAGGGGGTAGTGGAGCAATCCGTGCGAGTTCAAGTCTCGCCTTCCGCACCATATATGAAAGCCCCCCGGGGCCTATAGGCTCGGGGGGCTTTGTTCTGTCTGCCAATGTAGGGCAGGTTTGTGGGCGGCAGACGTCCCCGTCTGCCCCCGCCAAAACAGAAACCCACGGCAAGCCGTGGGCCACCCTGCCCAGCCAGTAAGCAGGTCCGGGTGAGCCAACGGGATGCCCCAGACTGAAGGCCGTTACGTCCCAACCTCCACCTAAAGCCCCCCAACGCAATCGCCGATATATGAAAGAGAGATGCCGCAGGTCACTGTATAACTAATAATTCGGAGTCCACGATCTGGATGAAAGCACTTGTACTCACTTCAGCGACCGGCCATAAACTCGACATTATCACCTGGCTTGAGGAAATGGATGGCGAAGTAATCACCGCAACATCCCTGAAACAAGCCCTGGGGCTTGTAGAATCAGACCCCACTATTGATCTGGTAATTGCGGCAATGGATACGGCTGGCGACATTCTTGCGGAACTCGCCAGCGGCATCAAGGGCGACCCCCGGCTCAATCCAATTCCGATAATAATAGCGGCTCCCCACCTTGATGATGAAGCCGTGAACAAACTTCTGTCACTGGAAATAGACGATATCATAGCCCTTCCCAGCAGCCGGAAAACTTTTGAGGCCAAAGTGCATGCGGCCCTGGCGAACGGCAAGTATACCGCTCTTTTGGTTGACGACGAGCCGGCGATCCTTGAGCTGCTGGAGAGTTTTCTGGCGCTTGAGAGGTACATTCCTCTCACTGCCACTACCGCAGAAGAAGCGATGGAAATCCTTGAAAAAAACACGGTTGACATAATTGTCACGGACATCATGTTGCCGGGCATGTCCGGAATAGAACTCCTGTCCAAAGTCAAAGAGAGTTACTCCCACATACCGGTGATATTGATAACCGGTTTTTCCGGTCGGTACACTCCACGGGATGCCATCAGCATGGGCGCCGACGGATACTTCGCGAAGCCCTTCCACAATATTGAGTTGATATACACGCTGCGTCGCGCCCTGAGTCGCTATCGGCGGCCGGGGGGAACGCCTTCGACCACCAACTGCCGCAC
>JAAERE010000388.1 GCA_024230675.1 bacterium
GCAATACGCCGGTCTCGGAAAGCGATTTGCCGCTCTGGCTGTTGATTTCTTCCTTCTAAGCCTTGTGTTTTTTCCGGTCACACGGCTGGTCAAAGGGGTCTGGATGATGAGCAGCCAGGACCACGCCTGGGGTTATGGCTGGTTTATCACCGATTCGCTGTGCCTCTCTTTTCTGGCCGTGATCTTCCTCTATTTTGTTATTCTCGAAGGCGCTCTGGGGGCTACGGTTGGGAAACGGATGCTGGGCCTGTGTGTAGTGGCTCCCGGCGGCGGTCGGCCAGGAATTCGGCGGGCGCTGATCAGAAACCTGTTGCGGGCCGTTGATGCCCTCCCGGCTTTCAACATCCTCGGCGCCATATTGATTGTGACCAGCCCCGAAAAAGCTCGCATGGGCGACCGGTGGGCGGGGACCAGAGTAGTAGCCCGCAGGATGTGACACTACAGTGGTTGCATAAATGACGAACACGACCTATGTGAGCTACAACAGTCGCCGCCGAGGATTGAAAGCCGAGGTGAC
>JAAERE010000389.1 GCA_024230675.1 bacterium
CCGGCGAGTGGCTGACTTTAGCCGCTATCACGGTCACGTGATAGAAGAGCTGTCCCCTTCTGAGATCGAAAAGATGTGGCCGCTGCTCAAAACAGATGATTTGCTGGCCGGGTTCTATTGGCCAGATGATGCCCGCGTCAACCCGGTAGATGCGACCATAGCCCTGGCAAAAGGCGCTCGGATGGGCGGCGCGCTCATTTTCGAGGATACCACGGTTACGGCCATCAAACAAAAAAATGGCCGGGCTACCGGGGTTGTTACCGACAAGGGAGAAATCAAGGCCGAGTACGTGGTCAATTGCGGCGGGATGTGGGGGCGCGAGCTGGGCAAGCTGGCGGGCGTCAGTGTGCCCTTGCACGCCGCCGAGCACTATTACCTGATTACCGAGCCGATAGAGGGAATCCAGCGCGACTTGCCAATTCTGAATGACTCGGCCCGCTTTGCCTATTATCGGGAAGAGGTCGGCGGGATGATGATCGGTTTGTTCGAGCCGGTGGCAGCTCCCTGGGGGATGGACGGCATACCGGAAAATTTTAAATTTGACGAACTGGAGCCCGATTGGGATCGTATGATACCGCATCTTGAACTGGCCATGGAACGTATCCCGGTGACGCAAACGGCCGGGGTACACAAGTTTTTCTGTGGGCCAGAGAGTTTTACGCCAGACCTGGGGCCGTTGATGGGCCAAGCGCCCGAGTTGAAGAATTATTACGTGGCCGCGGGATTCAACTCGCTGGGCATTCTGCTGGGCGGCGGTGTTGGACAGGTAATGGCCCAATGGATTGTGGATGGCCTGGCGCCGATAGACATCGGTGACGTGGACATCGCGCGCATGTTGCCCTTCCAGAACAACCCCCGCTATTTGCGCGACCGAACCGTAGAAGTTCTTGGGCTGACGTACGCTCCGGGTTATTTCAATCTCCAGAACAAAACGGCTCGTAACGCTCGCAAATCAGCCTTCCATGACCGGCTGGCCGAGGCAAGGGCTTATTTTGGCGCTTATGCTGGGTGGGAGTATCCAGATTGGTTCGCGCCAGAGGGGGTTGAGCCTAAAGTAGAATACACCTGGGGGCGGCAAAATTGGTTCGAGTATTCGGCCGCCGAGCATCGGGCCGCGCGCGAGGGCGTGATACTGATGGATTACTCGGTGATGGGAAAACTATTGGTGCAGGGGCGGGACGCGGAAAGAGCACTCAACCGGATTTGCGCCAATAATGTGGCCGTGCCCGTCGGACGTTGCGTCTACACCCAATGGTTGAACGAACGCGGCAGAATCGAGGCCGACCTGACCGTCACGCGCCTGGCGCAAGATCAATATCTCATTCTCACCGGGGATGCGACCATCACCGCCGTGCAGACCTGGCTGAAGCGAAACATCCCCCCCGAGGCGCACGTTTGCGTGACCAACATCACCTCG
>JAAERE010000390.1 GCA_024230675.1 bacterium
CGTGGCCCTGGGGCAGCGGATGCGCATCATCACCTCCAAAGGTCCCGTGCTCGGTATTGTCGGTTCTACGCCGCCGCATCTGTTGCCGCTCGAAGATCGCAAGAAAGTCCTGACCGTCAAGGAGATGTTCATCGATGTCGGCGTACAGGAGAAGTTCGACGTCAAGAAGAAGCTCGGTATTAAGCTGGGTGATCCGATTATTCCGGACAGCCAGTTTACCATCATGGGCAACCAGAAGATGTATGTGTCGAAGGCTTTTGATAATCGGGTAGCCTGTGCGGTCGTCCTGGATGTCATGAAACGCGCTCAGCGCTTCAAGCACCCGAACACGTTGCTCGGCTGCGCCTCGGTGCAGGAGGAAGTGGGACTTCGCGGCGCCACCACCCTGGCCAACTTGGCCAAACCGGACGTCTGCATTGTCTGCGACACCGGTATCGGGCAGGATATTCCGCCGGAAGGTTTCAAGAAGCAGGAGAAGATGGGCAGTGGGCCGGCGATACTAATTTACGATGCCCGCATGATCCCGAACCTGGGACTTCGCGACCTGGTGATTAAGACGGCCGAGAAAGCCAAGATTCCGTACCATCTGACTTATATGGAAGGTGGGGCGACTGACGGCGGCCAGATTCATATCAACCGCGTGGGAGTACCGTCGATAGTGATCGGTCCGCCCGTGCGATACATCCACAGTCACAACAGTATCCTGCACCGCTCGGATTATGACAACACCGTCAAGCTGATAATCGAGGTAGTCAAGAAGCTCGATGCCCGGACGGTTAAATCGTTTACGGAGGCCTAAGAGAAGATGCCGCTGCGTTTCAAGAACAGTCTCACTCGCACCAAAGAAGAATTCGTGCCGATCCGACCGGGAAAAGTGGGTATGTACACCTGCGGACCGACCGTCTACAATTTTGCGCACGTCGGTAATTTTCGGGCCTATGCTTTCGAGGATCTCCTTCGCAGGTACTTGAAGTACAAGGGTTATGACGTAACCCAGGTTATGAATCTGACGGATATAGACGACAAGACTATTCGCGATTCGCAGGCGGCCGGCGTTACGCTCAAGGAGTTTACCGACAAGTATATCAGGGCGTTTTTCGATGATCTTGATGTCCTCCGCATTGAGCGCGCCGAACATTATCCCGCCGCCACCGATCATATCGAAGAGATGGTGGCGATGATCAAGCAGTTGGTGGAGAACGGTCTGGCGTACGAGGTTGACGGCAACTATTACTTCAAGATTTCGCAGTTTCCGGACTATGGCAAGCTGGCCAATCTCGATATGGACGGACTAAAGGCGGGCGCGAGAGTCGCGGCCGACGAGTACGAAAAAGACTCGGTCTCGGACTTCGCTTTGTGGAAAGCCTGGGAACCCGACGATGGTGACGTTTTCTGGGAGACCGAAATCGGCAAGGGGCGTCCCGGCTGGCATATCGAGTGCTCGGCGATGTCGATGAAATATCTCGGCCGCCATTTCGATATTCACACCGGCGGCGTGGACAACATGTTCCCGCATCACGAAAACGAGATCGCTCAGTCCGAAGGTGCGACCGGTGAGAAATTCGTTAACTACTGGATGCACTGTGAGTATCTGATTGTTGACGGTCGTAAGATGTCCAAGTCGTTCGGCAATTACTACACGTTGCGTGACATTCTTGACAAGGGTTACCCCGGCCTGGCGGTAAGGTATCTGTTGCTGGCGACACATTATCGCCAGCAGGTGAACTTCACGTTCGAGGGGCTGGATGCCGCCCGCAGCGCCCTGGATCGTTACAACGATTTCTGGACCAACCTGGCCGATTACGCCGGGGGAGAATCCAGCGGCGAGGCCGACGCGGCGATCGAAAAGCTCTCGACCGGTTTTGAAGGGCAGCTCGACGACGATCTCAATATCTCCGGCGCACTGGGCTCGGTCTTTGACTTCATAAGGGATATCAACAAGCTTCGGGCCGAGGACAAACTATCGGCCGACGAGCGCGATCGTGCCCTGGCCGCAATAACAAGGATTGACACCGTCCTGGAATTCCGCCGGCAGGAAGAGATTATCGACGCCGATATCGAGGCCTTGATCGAAGATCGCACACAGGCTCGCAAGAACAAAGACTTTGCGCTGGCTGACAAGATCCGCGATGATCTTCTGGCAAGAGGTATCGTACTGGAGGACACCCCGCAGGGGGTGAAGTGGAAAAGGAAGGTCTGAACGAAACAAGGGAGACGGTCCCGACGTTTGGATTAGTTAAGTAAGAAGCCGGCGTAGCTCAGTTGGTAGAGCAGCTGATTTGTAATCAGCAGGTCACCAGTTCGAGTCTGGTCGCCGGCTCTTTTTTGCCCGGTCGGGAGACACGGTCTCCGGGATGCTATCGCACAGAAAATACCTGGA
>JAAERE010000391.1 GCA_024230675.1 bacterium
GGAAAAGGGAGTGGTGATCGGCCTTGTCTCCCAGCTCCGCTACTACATCCTTGTAGTCTCCCCTCCCCGTTTGCCACAGCAGTTGGTATTCATCGTCCAGAGCATTATCCTTGAGATCTTTTATGACAGCGTCGTTGATCGAACGCGCCCCCTGCGAGCCTCCCAACACGAGAATCGTCTTCCGGGCGGGGTCGAGGTGGAACTGCTTGATCGCCTCCGTGCGGTCACCTTCGGAGACACCTTTTCGTACCGGGTTGCCGGTGACAAGAGTGGGGGCGGTCTCGGGGAGGAACTGACTTCCCTCCTCAAAACCGAGATAAACCCTTTGGGCGCGTGCGGCCAATTGGCGCGTGGCCACGCCCGGATAGGAATTCTGTTCCTGAAGCACGGTGGTGATCTTCCGGCGCGCGGCCGTCTTAAGAACCGGCCAGGAGACATATCCCCCGGTCCCGATCACGATATCCGGTCGGTGTTTCTTCAGGATAGCGGCGGACCGCCAGAGCGAGCCGACAACGAGGAATGGCACCAGCAGGTTTTTGAGAGTCAGCGTCCGCGCCAGTCCCCGTACGTTGATCAGTTCCAGCGGGTAGCCTAGTTTGTCCCGCATACGATATTCGATACCGCGTTTGGTGCCGATGAACAGAATCTCGGACTTGCCGTCGAGCTTTTCCCGAATACGATCCGCAATAGCCAGGGCCGGGAAGAGATGTCCGCCGGTGCCGCCGCCGGCAAACACGATACGGGCCGTTCTGGGCAGAGGGTTCATTGTTTGACCCTCCGCGATAGATTAATAAGCACACCTATAGCCGCACTGGAGATCAACAAAGATGATCCCCCGTACGAAAGGAACGGCAGGGCCAGGCCGGTCACCGGAAGTACCGCCGTGACCACGCCAACGTTGATGGCGATATTTACGAACAGCGACCAGGTCATGCCGGCCGCCAGGAGATATCCGAATTTGTCCGGCTGTCCGGCGGCGATTCGACACCCCCGCCACAGCAAGAGGAACAGCAGTCCCAGAACACAGGTGAGCCCGATGAAGCCGATCTCCTCCCCCATCGAGGCCAGGATAAAATCGGTGTGCGGGTAGGGCAGGAAAAACAGTTTCTGCCGACCGTCCCCGAGCCCGGTGCCCAGCAACCCGCCCGAGCCGAGCGTCAGCGCCGCCTGTTTCACATGGTAACCGCCCTGAAGCGGGTCCATGACGGCCGCCAGATAATCGAGGATACGGGTCTTCTTGTAGCCCAGCACAAAGACTATGAACGTGCCGATCAGAGCCGGCGGCACGATAGACATGGCCAGATGCTTGATCCGCGCTCCGGCCAGGAAGAACATCCCCATAGCGGTGGCACAAACGACGATCGTAGTACCCAGGTCGGGTTCGGCCAGGATAAGGGCCAGCCCCAGCCCGATAATCGGAACATAGGGGAAAATCAGTTCTTTCAGTTTGGTCAAATTTCGTTTCGGATTGGACAGCGAGAAAGCCAGGTAGAAGATCATCAGGCCTTTGAACAACTCCGAAGGCTGCAGGGTCAGCGGTCCCAGCATGAGCCATCTCTGCGCCTGGTTGCGGGCCGGCATGACAAACACCAGCGACAAC
>JAAERE010000392.1 GCA_024230675.1 bacterium
AATGTCCGGCCATTGAAGTTGCACCAGTCTTTCCGGGTCCGCCTTGTCAAGGTTGGAGCAGTCAGATCTGTGGACTTTCAGGATGTCATCGAAACTGTAGTAGCCGACAACGGCGTCGTCGACCGAAGGCACACAGCACTTGGCCAGGGTGTACTTGTCTCTGAGTTTCGGGGGGGCGGCCATTCGGCAATATACAACGGGAATCGAGCGATCGCAAAACGGGATTGTGATAATTGTGGTTTTGGAGTATCTTGGCCAAAACAGAAATATTATCGACGGACGCGCATGACCGAATCCCTGATTACCTCCCCAGCCGGGATACTGGCCGTACTGGCCGGTGTCGCCTCGTTTTTCTTTTACCTTGAGAAAAAGACAGCCTGGAAGCTTTTCAATTACTTTCCGCCGCTGATTTTCATTTATCTGACTCCGGTGTTGTTCTCCAACACGGGTCTGATACCCAGCAAGGCGCCGGTCTATGACTTCATGGGGAGCAATCTGCTGCCGATGTTTCTGGCGATTATGCTTCTCAATGTAGATCTGCTGGCCACTATCCGGGTGATGGGGAAAGGCATTTTCGTGATGCTGCTGGGCACGGTTGGGGTGATGGTCGGTGCGCCCGTGGCATATACGCTGGTCAGCCACGGACTGGGTCCTGACGCCTGGAAGGCCTTCGGGGCGCTGGCTGGCAGCTGGATCGGCGGCACGGGCAACATGCTGGCCGTGGGGCAGATGGTGGAGCTGAACGAAAGCTCGCTGGAGTTTGGCTA
>JAAERE010000393.1 GCA_024230675.1 bacterium
GATTTTCCGGCGGCGTTCGACTGGAGGGATTCGGTCGATCTTCCCGCTATCAGAAACCAGGGGGGGTGTGGCAGCTGCTGGGCGTTCGCCACAACCGGCGTTCTGGAATGTGCGATAAAAATTAAGGACGGTATAGAGGTAGACCTCTCCGAGCAATGGCTTGTGAGCTGCAATCGTGACAATTGGACCTGTGAAGGCGGCTGGTGGGCGTACGACTATTTCAATTTGAAAGCTGACGGCTGCGGCGATACCTATCCCGTTTACGAAAGTGCTTTTCCATACGCCGCACAACAATTGCCCTGTGGCTGTCCCTACGAACATCAGGATCAGTACGAGATCGGGGCCTGGTCGCCGATAGGCACGGCTCCGGATAAGATCAAGACGGCCTTGCTGACGTACGGTCCGGTGGGCACCACGGTGTTCGTCAACTCGGCTTTTCAGGCCTACGGTGGCGGTGTGTTCAGCGGCTGCCAAACCGGTACGATCAATCACTCGGTTGTTATCGTCGGCTGGGACGATAATCAGGGCTCCGACGGGGTCTGGATTATTCGAAATTCCTGGGGAGCCTGGTGGGGCGAAGACGGCGGATACATGAGAATCCCCGTCAACTGTTCCTCGATCGGCTCCAACAGTACGCGCATTTATTACCCCGGGGCGGCCAAGCTAACGTTTGACTACCCCGACGGTCTGCCGAAAGATCTCGCGCCGGATCAGTCCGAGTCTTTCCGTGTTAACGTGGCCGGCGTCTACGGCGGTGCGCCGCAGGACCACACCGGCGAACTGGGCTATTCAATCGACGGTGGCTCGGTTCAAACCGTGAGCATGACCCGACTGACGGCTAATCAGTATGAGGCGACCCTTCCGGCCGTCGCTTGCGGCTCTGAAATAGAATTCTATGTGAGCGCGGAAGAGCTTTCCCGCGGTACGTTCTACGATCCCGATCCTTTGACTCCCCGTTCCGCTTTCCCCGTGACCGAGGGCCTGACGGTGTTCGAGGACGACTATGAGACCGACAGGAGCTGGACCGTTTCCGGCGATGCTCTTGACGGTGGCTGGGAACGCGCTGTGCCGGTGGACGGTGGACGCAGCGACCCGCCAAGCGACTACGACGGCACCGGCCGATGCTTCGTAACCGCCAACAGGGCCGGAGATTCAGATGTTGACGGAGGCACGACCTTCCTGGAATCCCCCTTGTTTAGCCTTGAGGGCGTGCACGGCGTGATCCGGTACGCTCGATGGTACGCCAACGACTACGGTCATGATCCGCACACCGATGTTTTAGTTGTCAGCATTTCCAGCGATGGCGGCGAGAACTGGACAATCGCCGAGACTGTCGGCCCCGAGGTCGAGGCTTCCGGCGGCTGGTACCAACATTCGTTCTGGGTGGATGACTTCCTGGTCCCCAGCGCGAATATGAAAGTCCGCTTCGAGGCCTCTGATCTGGTCACGACAGCCGTGATTGAGGCCGGGGTGGACGCTTTCGAGGTAGTGGCCTACGGCTGTGATACTGATTGGGACAAAGACGGGGTGGCGAACGCAGGTGACAACTGCCCCCTGGCCGACAATCCTCTTCAGGAGGACACTGACTCAGATGGCCTTGGCGACTCCTGCGATGTCTGCTGGAACGACGCCGATAACGACGCCGATGGTGACGGTATTTGCGGTGATGTCGACAACTGTCCTGAGATTGCTAACGAGGGGCAGGAAGATCCCGATGAGGATAGTCTGGGTACTGCCTGTGATAACTGTCCCTGGGCTTACAACCCGAGTCAGGCCGATGTCGACAGCAATAGCGTCGGCGACGCCTGCGAGGGCTGTTGCTCCGGTCCGACGGTAGGTGATACCGACTGCTCCGGCCAGATCGACATAGCCGATATTCAGGCCCTGATCGATAACCAGTTCCTGACTCTGTCCCCGCTGTGCTGCGCGGCCGAGGGCGACGTTGACTTTTCGGGCGTTATTGATGTTGCAGATGTTCAGGTACTCATAGACAATCAGTTCATTACGCTGACGCCGCTTCCTCCCTGCCCATAGGGAAGCCGGCGGCCGGCGATGGCCCTCAGTCCTCAAAGCTGCGGAACAAGGCCTCCCAGGCTTCGCACTGCCGGAGATGGGAGTATTTGACGACAGCTTCGTCCTGTGCCTCCCTGCGAAGTCGATCCCTCAGGTCCGGACGCTCTATCAATCTCAACAACGCCTGTGCCAGTCCGTCCACGTCCCGGGGCTCAACCAGCAGCCCGTTGCGTTCATGGTCGATTAAACTCACCGTACCGCCGTCGTTAGTACCGATTACAGGTATCCCGGAGACCATCGCCTCAATCGTAACCATGCCGTAACACTCGGACCTGGAGGCCATGGTAAATATGTCGAGGGCGGCATAAGCGCGTTCGACGAATTTGTCGTGGGGATGAAAGTGAACTTGCTCCCCCAGTCCCAGTTCGTCGACCTTTCGATGAACTGAGGCAGCGTAATCGTCCCCCTCGTTGAAGCTCTGATCGCCGACGAGCAGAAGATGCGCCCTGTGGCCGGAGGCATGAACGGCCGCGAGTGCTTTCACGGCGACATCCTGGCACTTCTTGGGGTCCAGGCGCCCGATCAAGCCGATTACGAAATCATCCTCGGACAAGCCGTAGTGAGCGCGAGCCTCAGCCCGGCCGGGGCGGTTGGCAGTAAAACGCTCGATTTCAATCCCTCGTGGAATTACATGGATCTTCTCCGGCGGCACGACGGTTTTTTCCATCACCCGGTCGGCCAGCCATTGAACGGGTGTTGCCCAGGCATCAAACTGCCGGTACAGCCAGGAGTGAAACACATCCTTCTTGGTGCCGCCGATGTGCATGTGCTGGGAAGACAGCAGCCGGGTGAAGCCGCTGCTGAATCGGCGCGCGAAGGCGCCCACGAAATAGTCCTGGCTCTGATGAACGACAAGCCGTCGGACCCCATCCCGCCTAAGATGCCGGGCAAGTCGCCAGGCGTTAACCAGATCCCCGGTTCGCAGGGTCGAATATACCCGGCGTACGGGTAAGCCTCTCCGACGCGCCTCGACAAACATGCGAGTGTCGGGCCGGCCGTAAAGAATTACCTCCCAGCCGCGCTTCTGCATCCAGCCCAGGAAACGGAGCACGTTCATTTCGAGACCGCCCCATGAGGGGGAGGTGCAATAGGAGGCGATACGATAGGGGGCTTTTGTCACTCCGTAACCAATCGTGTCTGAGAACTTCGAGCTTTAGCTTCGGGCGCGGATAGAATATAAGCAAACGATCGGCCGCACCAAGCATAAATCGGCGCTCCGGCGTCGCCCGGGGGGCGACGGTCTGATTCGGTAAGGGCCTGCACAGGAACAGGATGCGTGTGTGGCGGCGGGCCAGGCACCGCCCTCATCCGGAGCTGTCGATGACAAAGTGGGACTTCCTTGCGATTTTGAGGAACTTTCTGCCTACTGGGTCTATTAAGTCTATTTAATGAAGACAGTGTAGGTTCGAAAAGAACAGGAAAGGGAAACAACATGGCACACACACTACCTGAATTGACATATTCATACGATGCTCTGGAACCTTACATCGACAAGGATACCATGAGCATACATCATACCAAGCATCACCAGGCTTACATCACCAAACTGGTGGGGGCGCTCGAAGGTCATGCGGATCTGGCCGACAAGTCGGCCGAGGAACTGATTTCCGACCTGGCCGCAGTCCCCGAGGGCATTCGTGGGGCCGTGAGAAACCACGGCGGCGGCCACGCCAACCACAGTTTCTTCTGGGCTTTGCTCAGGAAAGACGTCAAGTATGCCGGGCCGGCGGCGGACGCCATCACGGCCGATCTGGGTGGTCTGGACCAGTTCAAGGAGAAGTTCGCGGCGGCTGCGATCGGTCAGTTCGGAAGCGGCTGGGCCTGGCTGGTGCTCAGCGATGGGAAGTTGGAAATCACGGCTACGCCCAACCAGGATTCCCCGCTCAGCGCCGGGAAAAAGCCGATAATCGGCCTTGATGTCTGGGAGCACGCTTACTATCTGAAATACCAGAATCGTCGCCCGGAATACGTAGACGCGTTTTTTAATGTTGTCAACTGGGAGAAAGTGAACGAACTTTATCTAGCGGCCAGATAGTCGCTGAGCGAAAAAACAAACATCTTGGCTAACAACACAGGCCACTCTCATTCCTCCCCCCACGCGAGAGTGGCCTTCGCTTTTCTATTTCCGGAGGTCTCCCGTTCGGTCTCCCTCCGCAGGTAACCAATAAAAGCTTGGCCGTCGGTGTAACCGGTGCGATATTGTCTGGCGACAAGTAAATCGAGAGCGTCGCATACGGACGGTGAAGGCAAGTGTCTGATCGAAATAGAATTAGAGCGCTCGGCAGGTGGTGGCGGGGGCTCAAGTATTACGCTGTTGGGCTGTATCACAGGGTCGAGGATCATCATATCTTCCTGCTCGCCGGAGGCCTGGCGTTTTCCCTGTACGTTACCATCATCCCCCTGGTCTTGATAATCTTTGCGGCCCTCGGGGCGATAGTAGAAAGACCTTCCATTGTCGCCCAGATCGACAAATTCATTGACACCGCCATTCCCTATCAGGATTACGCGGCCGAGATCCGCGAGTTGGTTTACGTCCGGCTGGCCAATTTTGCGGCCTATCGGGGCCACGCCGGGGTCATCGGCATTGTGGGACTGCTGGTAGCCTCGACCAGTCTTTTCAGTAGTATGCGAACGGTCCTTAACCGGGTCTATCGAGTGATTGTGCGGCAGCATATGTTGATCGGAAAGCTTCGTGACCTCGGCTTGGTATTGGCGGTGCTTCTGTTCTTTTTGCTGGCAATTGCTGTGCTGCCGGGACTGGAGGTGGCCAAGGAGGCTGCCGAGCGGATAGCAGTGTTTCAGGAGTACGATTTGGGCCTGCTCTCGGGATTACTTTTCCAGGTGACGTCGTTTGTCTTGACGTTGTTCGGATTCGCCTTTTTGTACCTGGCCCTGCCCCAAATGAAACCCTCGGGCCGGGTAGTGATGGTCTCGGCCGGGACGGCCGCCGTGCTCTGGCATCTAGCCAAAGTGCTGTTCGGTTTCTATATTGTTCACTTTTTCTCAATCAAGGAAGTATACGGCGCATACGCAATTCTCGTGGTAGTGGCGTTTTGGGTATATTATACCTCGATGGTGTTCATAATCGGGGGAGAAGTGGGGCAGCTCTATCGGGAGCGGGTGACGGTCGATAAAACGTGAGTTTTGTCGGGAACGATCTCTGAAACGGCCCATTCCAGACTTGTGGACTCACGTAGTCTTTATTAGCATAACAGCCGACAGCAACGACGCGACAGCAATCTGACCAGTTTGGAGAGGTTATATGAAGACAAGTTTGACAGCGGTTTTGTTTACGGCGCTTTTGATCTGGAGCGGCTGCTCCTCGGGCGCCGATTCGTCGGGCGCCGATTCGTCGGAAGCGGCCGCGAAGGTCCAGCAGCCAGACGGCGCGGCCGTGGCGGCGGTGGAACTGGGCGGTTCGCCGGTCAGTCTGGCCGGGATCGTCTTCACGCCGCCAACCGCCTGGAAAGACATGGGGCCTGGCGGCATGCGCAAGGCGGCCTACGCTTTTGGCCCTGTGGGTGAGGACGCCGATTCCGCAACCGTTACCGCTTTCTATTTTGGACCCTCTGGCGGCGGCGGCATCCAGGCCAACATTGATCGCTGGATCGGGCAAATGACCCTTCCGGCGGACGCCGACCCGGCTACGGCGATAACCAGAGAAGAAGAGACTGTCAACGGTATGACCTTGCACACCGTGCAGCTTCCGGGGACTTACAGCTCCTCAATGGGCGGACCTATGATGGGTGGAAGCAAGACGGCGAAGGAGGGCTATCTTATGACGGCCGTTGTTCTTGAGGCACCGGAAGGTAACGTTTTCTTCAAGATGACGGGGCCGCGGCAAACTGCATCGGAAATGAATACGGGCTTCAAGGCCATGCTGGCGGGCGTGGAGAAGACCGACGGCAGCCTGTAGACTTCCAGTCGATTTCGTACGATCCCAAAACGCAGGCGGGTATGAGACATACTCGACCTGCGTTTTTTGTTTTGGTAACAGGGGCGTTGCTGAACTATCTTCGGCTGAGGCCGTCAATCCTGGCGGTGTGAGGAGGGCGACGGCTCATGACGGGATATTATTCGAACAATCTGGCGAGCGAACGTCTGGAGCAATGCTACCGAATTGCGCCACCGCGAATCGTGCGGTATCTGGAAGCCGAACTCGCCCACGCTCTGTCCCGGATCAAGCCCGGCGATGAGGTTCTTGACGAGGGCTGCGGCTACGGGCGTCTCATGCCGTCGTTGGCGGCTAAGGCGGGGACAGTAACAGGCATTGATACATCACCCGCAAGCCTTCGATCCGCCCGCGACCGCCTGAAGCCTCTGGACAACTGCCATCTTGCCTGTATGGATGCCGCGCGCACCGCGTTTTCGGAAAGTGTTTTTGACGTGGTGCTGTGCCTTCAGAACGGAATATCCGCTTTTCACGTAGATCAGAGGGAGCTGATTAGGGAGAGTCTCAGGATCACGCGACCCGCCGGGATCGCTCTTTTCTCCACCTACGCTGCGGCTTTCTGGGACGAACGACTGGCCTGGTTTCGGCTTCAAGCGGAGGCCGGACTGCTGGGGGAGATCGACGAGGAACGGACCGGAAACGGCGTGATTGTCTGCAAGGACGGATTTCGGGCCACCTCTTTGAATGCCGAAGGATTTCTGGAATCGACGTCCGATCTCAGAGCCGGCGTTGAGATAGTAGAGATCGACGGATCGAGTCTTTTCTGTGAGATCCGTAAGCCGCTTGGGGGCTGAGGGTCAGAATAGCCTCAGGCGAGATCGAACAGAAGAATCTCGGAGCGTTCGACAGCCAGAATTTCGACTGTCTCTTCATCGCTCAACGAGGCGCCGTCCCCCTGGCTCAACCGGTAGCCGTTCAGGTCCACCGTCCCGGCCACGACCTGCAGCCAGCCGTACCGGCCTGATTCCAGACCCTTTTCCATACGATCTCCAGGTTTCAGGACCGACGCGTAAAGGTAGACGTCCTGGTTGATGGTGACGGCGTCGGCCTGACCCTGAGGAGCTGCTACCAGGCACCAACTGCCCAGCTTGGCGTCCTCCGGGAAAGCTCGTTGCTCGTAGCCGGGCGGCAATCCTTTTCGGTCGGGGAATATCCAGATCTGAAGCAAATGGGTGACGGTTGAAGTCGACGGGTTTTTTTCGCTGTGGGTTATGCCGGTGCCGGCCGTCATGCGCTGGACCTCACCGGCCCGAATTATCGAGCCGTTGCCCATGCTGTCCCGGTGAGAAAGTTGGCCTTCGACAAGGTACGTGATTATCTCCATATCCCGGTGAGGATGAGTAGGGAATTCTGCCTCCGGCTGGATTCGGTCCTCGTTGATGACCCTCAGGCTTCGAAATCCGGTCTGTTCCGGGTCAAAGTACTGGTCAAAAGAAAAAGTGTAATAAGTGTCCAGCCATCCATGGTTCATATGTCCGCGTTCGCCGGACCTTCTGACTTCTATCAAATCGCCTCCGCGCTGATGAGATGATTCTTGTCGGTTGAAGTGGGTATCTGCTAACTCTTAGACGACTAAAGAAAGGACATGATTTGCCCGATATTTCACATATGAGTCTGTGGCTCTGCGAGCTGAAACTCACCTATGAGGGCTTCATGTATACGATTGAGAAGAAAAGCTGGGGCTACGAGTTGATTTTCGGCGGTGATACATCGGTCGAGGAAGCATCTCGGTGGCATGAGGAATGGACTGAAATCCTAAAAAATCAGATAGGGCCGTTTTCAGTGTTCGTGGATATGCGAACGTTGATCCCGCTCTGCAAAGAGGCGATGGAACCCCTTGCGGAAGGACAGCGGCTGGCCCGACAACGTGGCATGATTCGATCGGTGGTTGTCGTTCAGAATCCGGCAACCGCCTCTCAGTTCCGGAGGATAGCCGGGGACACCGGTATCAACCAGTGGGAACGCTATATTGATGCCAACGCTCTAGCTGACTGGATGCAGCGGGGTCTGGACTGGATTCTGCACGGTATCGAACCCTCGCAGGCAAGAGAAGCCGTTCGGTCTCATTGAGCCTGATCGATTTGCGCAGAATCGTAGCGATCGGGGGCGGTTGGGGCAGGGGGGAAACATCCTGACAATTTATGACGGAACGCAAAAGGCGCTGGATAGCATTGTATGTTTTTCTGGGGGTTTGCGGGAAGTTATATACGTTTGATCAATACGAACGGGCGGTCTACCGCGCTCTGTCCCTCAACCGGCCGGTTGAGGTCCCAGTCGCACCACCAGCCTACCATATCGAAATCATCCCGGTCCTTTATAAAGAGCCGGAACTCCTGGGGGAAAATGGCCCGGTTGGTTTCAGTGGTCTGGAAGTCTTTCTGAAGGCCGTGGTCATCGACCTTCATCGTCCAGACTTCTTCATACATCTGGGCGGCCGAATCGATCAGCCGAATATCGAACCGCGAACGGGTGCGGATCCCGTCGCTTTCTATCACAACTTCGTTGCCGTCGCAAGATCTCAGGGGGTCTGTGAATTGGACGCACCAATCGAGAAAATACAACCCGCCCCGCTTGAGGCAGGCGGCCACGCTGTCAAAATGGCTGGTCATCTCTTCCAGCGAATTGAGGTACAGCGATCCCAGCATGACATAAGCGAATTCTACGTCCCGGTGACAGTCAAACGATACCATGTCGCCCTCGATGAATTCCGGAGGCGGCTGGAGATGCTGCAGTTTTTCTGCGGCGTAGGCAAGCATGTTCGAATTGTTGTCGAGACCGATATAGCCTAATCCATGCGACGCCAGGGTCTCGGCGTGCGGAGCGTGGCCACAGGCGATTTCAAGTACACGCTGTACTTCCACGCCTGAGAAGCGGTCAATACACGCTTTAAGGAACGCCGATTCTCGAACGGCGTCGCGGAAGGAAAAAGCTGCCTCGTAATACCGAGGGTGGTCGTATATCATCGTGCCTCTTGTTCTCAGCCCTTAATTATCAGATAACGGATGTTTTGGCCGATTTCGTAGTGTCCGGGCCTGTTTTTGAGGAGTCCCAGCCCAAAAGTGTTCATTATTTGGTCCGAGACTCGGGCTTTCTTGCGGTTCAGGACGGTTGGGGCGGCACGGCCTCGTCCCCTCGGGCTCGGGTCGGGGCGTTGTTTTGCTTGTCAAGGGCCTCGGGGACTGTTATTTTGTGCGTTCGATTATCCGAGCGGTCCTGATAGACAGGGGCTCGTGAGCGTAATAGTAGCGTACAGAAGGGCTTAGTGCAAAACGAAGAAACCGGAATAATCTCACAGGCGCTCGCGGGGAACCAGAAGGCGTACGCCACCCTGGTCGACAAGCACCGTTCCGCAATCTTCCACATCGTCAAGCGCATCGTCCACAACGACGAAATAGCCCGCGATCTGGTTCAAGAGACGTTTATGAAGGCTTTTGCCTCGCTGGCCTCCTATCGCTCAGAGTACCGGTTTTCCACCTGGCTGTACAAAATCGCCGCAAATTCGTCGATAGACCATCTCCGCAAGAAACGTATCCAGGCACTGTCTCTCGATCGACCGATCGAGACCGAAGACGGTACTATGGAGCTGGAAGTGCCCGATTACTCCTACCACCCGGAGCGCGAGCTTGTCAAGAAGCAGCAGCGCTTTTCCATAGAGGAGGCTATCCAGTCCCTGCCCGATAAATATCGAGAAGTGATCATCTATCGACACAAGGATGATAAATCATACGAAGAAATAGCCGATTTACTTGATATACCGGTAGGAACGGTGAAGGCCAGGATATTTAGAGCCCGTGAGTTACTTAAGAAGAAGCTCAGAAACGTTTAGGCTTGCAGCAAGCCGCAATTGCCCGCTTTCGAGGGCGATAGCGGCGGTCTCTGCCCTGATCGTCGTTCTGCTGTTCACCGCCACCAATCCCCTGTACGCCAAAGACTTCAGTTTCGATTTTCAGCGAGTTCTGGACACCGGACCGGAAGCCGAACTGGAACTCAATTACATCAGCGGTGATCTTCGGGTTATCTCCAGCGACGGCGAACGTATCGTTGTGGAGGCGGTCAAGAGAGTCAACGCCGCCGGTATGGATGAGGCTGAACTGGTAGCCGACCATATCGAAATCAAAATCAAGCACGACAAAAACAAAGTCTCGATCGCAACAAACTATCTTCGCATGAGAAACCGCAGCGCCTCTTTCTGGCAGAAAGTTCTCGGAGTCGGGGGAACCGATTCCTTTGGTGAAGTAGATTGGACAATCCGGGTCCCTCAAGGCTGCCGGCTTACGGTAATCAACACCAGCGGTAAGATGGACATCTCCCACATATTGGGGGATCTGGACATTCGCACATCGTCGGCCGAGATTGACCTCAACAGCATTGAAGGACAGGTGAACATAGAGAATGCATCGGGGGCAACCCGGGGAGAGCTGTTGTTCGGACCGGTGACGCTGCGTCAGGCCCAGGGGAAGATCGACCTTCGCTTTGTCGAGGGCGACATCAGAATCAAATCTTCTTCCGCCGACGTTACGGTTCGGCAGGATCGGGGCTCGTTTGATCTGACCACGGCGACCGGCAACGTGACCATCGAAACCTATCTGGACAGTTCCAGAGATTACTTTGTATCGACGGAGAGCGGGAATATTACTTTGTCGATTCCTGAAACCTCCTCCGGCAATTTACGAATAGAGTCACAGACCGGGGATATCAAGACGGATATCCCGATTGCGATTAATTCGATGTCGCATAAGCAGATTGACGGTACGTTCGGCCTGGGCGGCGTATCCGTGCATTTGATGTCGATTTCGGGCGATGTAACCGTAGCCCAGTTCTAAACCGCCGCTGACACATAGGAAGTTGTGCTGGCATGAAGCTGAATTCATCCGTTGTCCATCGAGTTGCGGCTTATGCCGCGTTGGTATCCTTCGTTTGCGGGATATCGGGGTTGGCTCAGGATACGGGAACTTCGGACGACACCACAGCACCTCCCCTTCAATCAGATATCGACGATTTATCTTCCGAAGACACAAGGGACAGCAACATAGCCTGGCCGGGCGAAGCCGTGTTTCAGGAGATAGAACTGTCCCCGGAGGGCGTGGTTGCATTCGACAGTCTTGGCAATCGCTGGTATTTTGACTTTGATGAAGACTTTTTCCTGCTCGACCCGCGAGCCGGCGATGAACAGGTTGGCAGCGAGGGTCGCGCCGGCCCGGATGAACTCGAAGCGGCGGAGGAGCGATGCACCGACCAGAAGATTGTCCGGCATCCGGCGCTGAAGGCGGTGTTCGTAGGCTATGACGAATACGTCGATGGTGATATTACCGCCTATGACCGCGTGACCGTCAAGGGCTGGGTTAGGGGGGATATCCAGTCCTATAATAAGCGAGTTTTGGTGACCGCCTCCGGCAGGGTTGACGGCGATATCAAGGCTCCGGCTATTGAAGTCAAAGATGGCGGTCTGGTGCTGGGGGAGCAGATTGTTACGGAAGCTTACCAGATTCCCCCGATTGACGTCGTTATGGCCCCGTTCTCCTCGGAAGGTATCTGGATTGTGCTGGCTTTCGCGCTGGCGCTCCTGTTGATAGCCTTCCTGGCCGTATCCCTGGCGCCGCGTCAGTTGAAGAACATTTCCACCTGCATCGTGGAGCACAAGGTCAAAACCTATTTCACGGGATTGCTGTTTCTATTTCTCCTGCCGCTGGTAGTTGCTATTCTGTTGATAACCATCGTGGGCATAATTGCCGTCGCCCTGCTGCCGTTGTCCATACTGATAGCTATGACGCTGGGCATGGCGGTCTGTGGAAGAATGCTTGGCCGGTCGGTACTTAAAAGCATCTTCGGCCAGAAGCAAAGCCTGATGTTCCAATCTCTTTTCGGAGTGCTTGTATTTGTGCTGTCCTGGGCCCTGGTCGCAGTCCTGCTCGGGGCCGGAGACTCCGAAGGCGTCGTTTTCGGCTTCGGCGTTCTCTTTCTGGTGCTTTCCATTGTGGCCACTTCCTATCCGTTGCTGGCCGGTATCGGCGCCGCAGTTTTGACGCGGTTCGGCTTCAGGCAATATGTGAGTTTCCGAGATCAAGTCGCGGAGCCAGGAGGTCCTGTGCCCGCGCCCGCTCCGCCTCCTCTTTCCGGCAGAATTCCGTCCTCACCGTCCAAGCATAGCCCTCCGAGTCCGCCGTCGTTCGGCCGCAGGCCCGAGCCACCCCGACCTTCATCCGGCGAATAGTGAAACTTTTGACCGCGCCAGACCGTCCATTAGGATAGATAAGCACGACATTCTTGCAGGGCGGAGGTTAAGTATTTATGGGTAAGTTGAAAACGACTATAGTCGCAGGCCTGTTTCTTCTCCTGGCGTTCGGACAGGCTTTCGCCGATCGAACCGAGGAAGTTCTTGAGGTCGTTGAGACTGAGGGAGCCGATCAGCTTGAAATCGAGATTGATTTCGGAGCCGGCAAGCTTGACATAGTGTCAGCCGACATGGAAGAGGCGGCCAAGCTGGAGATTTTCTATTCTCCCCGCTATGTCTCGTACGACATCGACTATTCCACGCGCGGGAACACTGGGCGGTTGTTCCTGGAGAGCGATCTGCGCCGTCATTCCGATATGGATGATATCGACAACGATTGGGAACTGACGCTCTCGCGACGTTATCCCGTAAGTCTGGAGATGGACATCGGCGCCAGCGAGTCGATTATCGACCTGGGTGGTATCCCCCTGACCCGTCTCGTTATGGATGTCGGCGCGACCTCGGGAGTGATCGATTTCTCAGAGCCGAACCCGGAGCGCCTTCGAGATTTTGACCTAGACATCGGCGCCTCCTCGGTTGAGATCACAGGGCTGGCCAACGCCAATTTTGAACGCATGGATATCTCCAGCGGAGCGGCCTCCTGTGAGCTTGACTTTCGCGGCGATTTTAAGGGTGAGTCCGAGGTTGACCTTGAAGTTGGTGTGGGATCGGTCGACATAATCATCCCCAGAGGACTGGCCGTCAGAATCGAAGGTGATGAAAACTGGTTCTCGTCGTTCGACTTTCACGGACTCGATATAGATCAGATCGACGACGATCTCTGGGAATCGCCCGGATTCGACAGAGCGGAGGATAGACTGACGATTATGATCGATGTTTCAATGGGGTCGGTCGATATTTACGAAAAGCGATGAGGCGGAAGCCCGATTGATAAACCGCCCTTGCCGGGGCGGTTTTTTTTTGGCTGACCAACCGATATAAATGTACAAGACCTCGGGAAACTCCCGGCCGACTGTTGTTGTTGACGGAGGTAGCCAAAGCTGCTAATCAGAGGAAAGGCCTGGAGGGAATCCGGAAGATCCTCGATACCCGAAACATGCGAGCGATAAAGCACCGCAGGAGCGATTAATGTCCAAAGTTCTGTTAATTACCGGGCTGATTCTGTCACTTGCCGGCAGTCCATCGGCCCAGGTCAACGACCTTCAGGAGAAGATCTTCAGCGCCCGAGACAAGGTGTTGCCGGCGCTTGTCCACATTCAACCGGTGATAAAGGATTATCGTACCGGAGAGCTCAAGAAGCAGGCCGTGATTGGCTCCGGTGTCATATTTCATCCGGACGGCTACGTTGTGACCAACTATCATGTGGCCGGCAAGGCCGAGCGTATCATATGCACTCTCAACAGCAAAGAACAAGTCCCGGCCACGTATATTGGAGGAGATCCGCCGACCGATATCGCAGTACTCAGGCTCGAACTGGATGAATACGAGGGGGAGATCGCGGTTGCCGATCTGGGCGACTCGGACGCTCTTCAGGTAGGTCAAATGGTGCTGGCGATGGGATCGCCCCTGTCCTTGTCTCGTTCAGTATCTTCCGGCGTCGTGTCAACTAAGGACCGCTACTTCTCGAGCGACTACCGGCTGCCTTCAGGCGAGGAAACCGGCCGCTACAACCTGTGGGTTCAGACCGATGCTGCTATCAACCCCGGCAATTCCGGCGGGCCGCTGGTGGATCTGGCCGGTCGTGTTATCGGCATCAACTCCAGAGCAACCTTTCTGGCCAACAACCTTGGCTTTGCCATACCCATCAATATTGTCAAAGAAGTTACCGCGGCTATCCTCAGCGAGGGTAAAGTCGCTCGCAGCTGGATCGGCGTATACGCTCAGGCTCTTCAGGAGCTTGAGGACTATTTCGGCGCCGGTCGTGAGCGAGGTGTGCTGATCTCGTCGATTGACCCCGGCTCACCGGCCGAGGAGAGCTTTCTCAAGGCCGGCGATGTGGTGCTGGAGATCGACGGTCAGCCGGTTTCGGCCCGCTTCGTGGAGGAACTGCCGGCTTTTTACAGGTCCATCGCCAGTCGGCCTCCCGGGACCGATATCAACCTGAAAGTCCTTCGCAATGATGAGGAATTCAGTTTGCCGGTGAAGACCCGCCCTTTGGGGGAACTTCAGGGCGAAGATTTCGAATGCTCCGACTGGGGTTTCACGGTCAAAGCGATCACTCGCCACATGCAGATACAGAACCAACTCCGCGACACACTGGGCGTTTTTGTCACCGGTGTTAAGCGGGTCGGGGCCGCCGATCTGGCCGGTCTTCGGAGAGGCGATGTCGTCCTGAACGTAAACAAGGAGCATGTTCCCGGTTTCGCCTATTTCACTTCCAGATACGGCGAGTTGGCTGCCGGAGACAGTGAGAAGATACTTCTGACCCTAATGCGAGGCGGCGCCAAACGCCTGGTGGTCTTGACGGTCGATGGCCAGGAACAGGATGGAGAGGGGGAACCTTCCAATGAATAAGCGAACCCAAGCTATGACTTCAAGTTTCGTTGCGGCTGTGCTGGTCGCGCTATCGTGTCTTATGCTGCCAGGATCGATTCGAGCCCAGACTTTCGACTTCGATAGGCTGGAAAAAGATGCTCGGCAGTACACCGTTATCATCGATATGAAGATCGAGTTCTCGTTCGGTATGCAGAGCAACGAGCACGAACAGAGGCTTATAGGGACGCTCGTCAGCGAGGACGGTCTGGTGATGTTCGACGGTGGATTTCTGAGCGAGAGTAACCCGCTGTCCCCCATGTCCAGTTTCTCTTTCAGAGCGGACCCAACGACAATCGAGATAACCACGCTGGAGGATGAGAAGTTTGACGCCGAGTATGTGGGGGTTGACCGTCAGACCGGGCTGGGATTCATCCGCATAACCGATGCGGGGGATCGTCGTTTCACTCCCGTTGAGTTTGTTACCGGGCGGCAATTTAAACTGGGTGAGTGGCTGGCCGTGTTCATGCTGCTGCCGGAGTTCGTGACGCCGCCAACCGCGGCCGATGTTGGTATGGTGTCCACGCTGGTTACCTCGCCCGAGGAATTCGCGTTGACGGTCGGGTTCAATTCACTGGAGATGGCTTCGGTGCTTTTCGATGAGGATATGAGGCCCGTGGGGGTGCTGGGCACGCTCACCGATCCCTCGTCTTCCGACTCTGACCCGGGCGGTCTTATGGAATCCATGGGACAGTTCGCTTTACCCCTCCTGGGGGTGATTACGGGGGAACGTTTGGATAAGCTGATAGCCGATCCGCCCCAGAAAGGGAAAACTGATCGGGCCTGGTTGGGAATCACGCTTCAGGCCCTGACCGAAGATATCGCGGGTTTTCTCAATATGGATACTCCCGGGGGGATAATTGTCAACGAAGTTGTCAACGGGTCCCCCGCCAGCGCCTCCGGTTTGCAGGTCGGCGATGTCCTGTATGAGATCAACAATCAACAGATCGAAGTCAACCGAGAGGAGGAGCTGGTGGTTTTTCAGAGGCGGATCGCCGACATGGGCGCCGGGACCTCGGTTGAATTCTCGATCCTTCGCCCGGTGGATGAGACCATCGACACCATAACGCTTCTGGCCGTGCTGGAGGCCGCGCCTCTTGCCGCCTCTGACGCCCCCGAATATGAAAACGACCATCTGGAGTTTAAGAGCCGCGATCTGGTTTTCGCCGACTATGTAAGGTTCAACGTCGAGCAGGGCGGGCTCAACGGAGTGGTGGTATCGGAGCTGAAACAGGGCGGCCTGGCCTATATTGGTGGGTTGCATTTGGGAGATATAATCCAGCGGGTCGACGGAAGCGATATCACTTCGGTCGACGAACTGTCCGCCTCGATGGCTCTCCTGGAGTCCGAGCGCCCCGAAGAAATCATCTTTTTCATCTGGCGTTTCAACAAGACGCTTTTTGTGAACGTCAAGACGGACTGGAATTAGACCCGTATAAGAAGACGACGAAAATGAGGCAGTCCCCTGGGGCTGCCTCTTTTCTTGCCCTGGCCCGCCGCTACTGCCTGACAGTTGACGAAAAAACAATCCCGCTGTATCTTGCATTTGATTGCCGGGTAGGAAAGAGCCTGCCTACTGTTACTCGCCAAATTCGCCAGAAGCTGCATGGGAGCAGCCTCTGCCACCGCCGGTTCTTGAGTCGTAAGTTGTTCTTGTTGTTATAGTTGAGCGGTCGGGTTGGGCCTGGCGGCCGATTTGGGCTCTTTTGATCCGGACGCAGCTTTCCGGGCACGCCGGTTGCAAGGTACTGCCCGTGGCTCCGGCTTCACCGCTGAAGACCGGCTCCGCAGAGGAAAGACAAGGGAACATCTCAGCTCGAAAGGGTGAATTGGATGAAAACAAAACTAACGACTTTGACCGTGACGATCTGTCTGGCGTTGTGTCTGGCACCGGCGGTGTCACTGGCCGACTATGCCGGAGTCGTTACGGTAGATTCGGTCACCGCTTTGCCGGGCGAGAGCGTCGGCGTCCCAATTTGGCTGCGCGGCAACGATGTGGGCATATCGGCCATGTCGATTCCGCTCAAATTCGCCAGTCCTTACGTTACGGTGGATTCTATTTCGCTTTCCAGCGCGGTCTGGGGAGCCTCTTTTGCCGGATATTCGGTAATTGACAACGATCAGCAGACGGTCAGTATCACCATCCTGCCGATCGAATCTATATCGCCGCTGCCAGAGGCAGTTTTCGTCGACGGTATCGTAGCGGAGATGTTCTTCAGCGTGAGCCCGGCGGCCCTGCCTCACAGCGTCTCTATAGACAGCATTTACGAAGACACCCAGGTATTTGGGGATGTTCACGACTTCACGAGAATAGATATATCCGACAACACCGGTCTGGGACTGTACCAGCCCGATTACGTCCCGGGCCAGATCGAAGTTCGCATTGCGACTGGAATAAACGACGGCCCCGGCGGGCTTTCGCTGCCGGCCGAGTTTGCCCTTGACCAGAATTACCCGAACCCGTTCAACCCGACCACGGTGATCGGTTTCGGCCTGCCTGCGGCCAGCCGAGTCGATTTGCAGGTTTTCAACATTCTGGGCCAGAACGTCAAGACTCTGGTCGATCGGCCGATGGAGGCCGGGTGGCATGATGTAGAGTTTAACGGCGCCGATCTTCCCAGCGGCATCTATTTTTACCGCCTGCGCCATGATAATGGCAATCTCACACGAAAAATGATGCTCGTGAAATAAACGTTTACGCGCAATCTGCCGACTATTACAGGGACAGCTCGTTTTTGCTGTCCCTGTTTCTTTGGGCTAAATTTGGAGCATTAATGTCGCAGGTTGCTGAACAGCCGAAACAAGTCAAAATCGGGGAATACGTTCTCACCGGGAAAATCGGTCAGGGGGGCATTGCTGAGATATACAAGGGCCGCCAGGAATCTCTGAACCGGGACGTTGCTATCAAGATTCTGTTCGCCAAGCTCTGCGAGGAACAGGACATTCTGCGGCGCTTTGAGCGCGAATCGGTAGTTATCGCCCGTCTCAGTCATCCCAACATTGTCCACGTGATCGACAAGGGTCAGGCCAGCAACCGATATTACTTCGTTATGGAATATGTCGATGGTACTTCCCTGAGGGAGGTCATCGATTCCGAAAAGATCGCCTTGCGTACCAAGCTCGACATGGTCGCGCAGGTCTGCAAGGCTCTCGACTACGCCCACAAGAACGGCGTGATTCACCGCGACATCAAACCGGCCAATATCCTGATCGACCGGCAGGGGAATCCGCGGGTGGCCGATTTCGGCATAGCCCAGATTATCGGCACGCCCGAGACCGAGATGACCTCCTCGGATGTCATCATGGGGACTCTTTCCTACATGTCGCCGGAACAGAAGGTCAGTTCGACCAATGTAGATCAGACCACGGACATCTACGCCGTAGGCGTGATCATTTACGAAATACTGGTGGGTAGAAAACCGCTGGGCCGGTTCAAACTGCCCTCGGAACTGAAGCCCTCGCTGAGCGTGAAATTCGACGAGATCATACAAAAGTGTCTGGCCCAGGAGCCTAAAGATCGCTACCAGAATGCGGCTGCGCTCAAGAACGCTATATTGAACCAGATTGCCGGGGGGGGCGAGACCACCTCGTCCGACGAATTCTCAGTCGGCGGCGTCGAGTCGTTCGTGGGGAACTGTCGCTACCTCGACACGATCGTGGAAAACAAGTTCGGCTCTACCATCCTTGTGGAGAACAAAGTCAGCAAGCGGCTCTACGTGATCAAGCGCCACAAGAAGGGAGAGGCGGGTCGGAAAGAGGCCAAGCTTCTTACTTCGCTGAAGCATAAGAGCATCATAAACATCCTCGGATCGGGCGGTGACCAGAAGAGCACCGTCATTATCTCAGATTACGCTCAGGGCGGCTCCCTCGCGGAGCGGATGGTCCGTCGATGGGAATGGCCTAAGGCCACCAATGTGATTCTGCAGATCGCGTCCGGGTTGGATTTTGCGCACAAGAACAACGTTGTCCATGGGAATCTTCGTCCCTCCAATATTCTATTCGACGCCGAGGACAATGTCAAAATTACCGATTTTGGCCTGCCCGTCCATTACGACGCTGCCAAGAAAAAGAACTGGTACAGCCCTCCGGAGCACAAGCAGTCTAAGGCGGGCGACATATATTCTGCCGGGGTCATTTTCCACCAGATGTTGACCGGGCGCAACCCGGCCTACGATTCTGCGGATCGACTGGTACTGGAGGATGTAGAGCGCATTCTTCCTGAGGATATCGGCGACATTCTCAGCAAGCTGCTTTCTATTCGCGTGGCCAATCGGTACAAGAGTTTCGGCGAGCTGCTGCTCGACTGGGAGGACTTTGAGCGTCGCCAGCAGGAAGCCCGAAGGAAGCGACCGGTCGTTCTTGAGGCGCCGGCTCCGCAGAAAAGCTCGATTTCAGCCGGCCTGATAGCCGCTACGGCCGGAGGACTGCTGGCCGTAATTGCTGCGGTCCTTTATTTCGCGGGCGCTTTCGGATAAGATCCGGAACCAGGTGAGTTCACAGGCCTCCCTCTCTGGGGGCTTTTTTGTGCCCCCATGGGTCTATTTGTCGACTAATCCCGTCTGGTATTGATCAGAAAAAGGTTGCTACCAACATTGCCGGCTGTATCTTATTAGTACCCCTCACCGCAAGCGGCTCGAAACTGCGCAATGGGAGGAGATAGAAATGCGTAGATCTAAGTTCACGGTCAATCCCCTCATGATTGTCGTCGTTGTTCTAACGTTGTGTGTCTATAGCGGCTTCTCTGAATCTGAGACTTTCTCTCCGCCCCTGGAGGATTGGTGCTGCGAGTACACCGTAGGGGACATCAACTTGGACGGGACGATTGATATCACGGATCTGTCGATGCTGATTGACAACCAGTTTCTCACTTTGACGCCGTTGCCTTGCTGGGGGGAGGCGGACTTTGATGTGAGCTATAGCATCGATATCACCGACATCATGCTTTTTATCGACTTCAGCTTCTTTTGCGACGGGTCGGGTCCCTCGGGAAGCTGCTTCTTTTACTGTCCTCCGCCTCCGCCATATGGGACAATGCTGCCCCTAACCGGGTGCAAGATGGAAGAGTCGACGAAAGATGTGGATGCCGGGTTTGGTGGGGAGAGCTGCATCGTCTGGGAGTACGACGGCGAGAGCCGCCTCGGTCTGCAGCACATCAACGCCGGCCTGAACTGCTGCCCGATGGGTGAGGCGAAGGTAACAGTCGACGGCGGGGTCATCACGATCGATGAAAGAGGAATCGACGGTCTCTGTGATTGCATCTGCTTATTCGACGTCGATATGGAAATCGCGAATCTGCCTCAGGGCGAATACACGATTGTCGTACACGAGCCCTATTGGGACGAGCCCGGCGAGACTTTCGAGTTTACGATTGATCTGACCACATCGCAAACCGGGATCGTCTGTAGTGATCGAAACCCGTTCCCCTGGTGAGCCCTTTTGGCATACCGGCCGGGGTGTGTAACAGTAAGGTGATACTATGACTCTTGGGATGAATAGGATATGGGGCCATGCAATTCCTGTCGTCGCGGCTTTCTCGCTCTGCTTGGTACTGTTTTCAGCGGATGTAGCGGCCCGGCCGTCACTCGGAGAATGGTGTTGTGACGGTTGGGTAGGTGACGTCGACCTGAGTGGCGCAGTTGATATCACCGATGTCTCGGTCCTCATCGACCACATGTTTCTTACCCTGACGCCACTGGATTGTTGGGGTGAGGCCGATATCGATCTGAGCTACAGCATAGATATCGTCGACCTCGGGTTGCTCGTTAAATACTTCTCGTTCGAGGAGTTTGAGCTTCCAGACTGTCCGCCTCCGCCCGGTGAGCAACCTGCCGGCTCTCTGACTAGCCAGACCGGGTGCAAGACCTGGTCTTCCACTACTGCCACGGACCCCGTGACTGCGGACCAGAGCTGCATCGTCTGGAACTACAACGGTATCGGAACGCTGGCGTTGTCCCATATCAACGCCGGGTTTAATTGCTGTCCTACGTTGGATGTTACGGTGGATGTCGCAGGAGGAACGATCACCCTCAGAGAGGTGGAGACCTTGGGGGAATGCCATTGTCTGTGCCTTTTTGACCTTGAGTTCGAGGTCCTCAATCTCCCGCCCGGAGGATATCGTATTATCGCGGAAGAACCGTACGTCGACGAGGGCATGAACGCTGTCGACTTCATCGTCGATCTGTCTCAGACGCCTCAGGGAGTCCATTGCGTCGAGAGAACGACATACCCGTGGGATACGTACGAGTAAGCCGATCCGTAGTTAAGATTGGAGCGTGGAATCATGACACCGGAGGGGACGAGATCGCGTCTCGGATCGGCGCTGCCAGCAATTGTTCTAGCGCTTGGCATATCGCTGGGTATCTGCACAGTTGGTGCCACGCCGGCGCTGGAAGACTGGTGTTGTGAGGGTGGAACCGGCGATGTCAACATGGATGGTCAGCGGGATATCACCGACATCGCTGTACTAATCGACAATCAATTCCTCACTCTCACGCCTTTGCCCTGTTGGGGTGAGGCTGATCTTGACCTGAGTTACAGTATAGACATTACGGACATTATGTGGCTGATTGATGCCCATTTCATACACTGCACCATGTACTTTCCGGATTGTCCACCCCCGCCCCAGGGAGGTGTTTTCGTTGGCAGGACCGGTTGCAAGAGCATGATGGCGCCTGCGGCGACTGCCGACTTCTATCCCTCCGACCAGAGCTGCATTGCCTGGGATTACCACGGCGACAGTATTCTAAATCTTACGCACGCCAACGCCGGATTCAATTGCTGTCCCACGCTGGATATTAGCGTCGACGTGGAGGGTGGCACGATAGCTCTGCGGGAAGTCGAGACGCTCGGCGAGTGCAACTGCCTCTGTCTTTATGACCTGGATTTCGAGATCCACGGACTGCCTCCGGGCATATATCGCGTCGTCGCCGAGGAGCCGTATCTCTCCCACAGCGAGGAGCCGCTGGACTTCTATATCAACCTCGACGAAACACCCGTCGGGGACCAATGCGTTTTGAGGACAGAGTATCCGTGGGGAGCATATTAGGCGGATAGACAGGAAAAGATCGGATTAGGTCGCGGACTCGGGGAGGTTACTTCTTACTGAAAGACTCGTCGTCGCTGGGGTAATCACCCTTGCGGACGTCTTCAATATACCGTTTCGCCGCGTCGGTTATGATCGGCGGAAGGTTCGCGTATTCTCGCAGGAATTTCGGCTTGAACTCAGGCTCGCGCAATCCCAGTATATCGTTAGTCACCAGCACCTGACCGTCGCAGTCCGGTCCGGCCCCGATGCCGATTGTAGCGCAGGTCTTTAGCGCCGTCGTGATGTCCTTTGCCATGTCCTTTTCCATCAATTCCAGGACCATGGAGAAACAACCCGCCTCTTCCAGAGCGAGGGCTGATTCCATAAGGTAGGCGCGCGATTTTTTACCCTTCCCCTGGACTCTGGGACCGCCGAACCGGTGTATGGACTGGGGAGTAAGGCCGATGTGACCCATCACAGGGATGCCGACTTCAACGACGCGCTTGATGGTCGGTACCATCTCGATCCCGCCTTCGATCTTGACCGCCTCCGCGCCGCCTTCTTTCAAGAATCTCCCGGCGTTGGTGATAGCAACTTCGAGCGAAGGTTGAAAAGATAGAAACGGCATATCGGCGATCAGAAGGGATCTCTTGTTGCCACGCGCCACGGCCGCCGTGTGCGCGATCATGACGTCCATGCCGATAGGCAGGGTGGAGCTGTAGCCGTGGATAACGTTAGCGGCCGAATCACCCACCAGAATCATATCGATCCCGGCCTCGTCCAGTAGTTGGGCGGTGAAGTAGTCGTAGGCGGTGAGCACGGCAATTCTCTCGCTCCGGGACTTCATCCTGACGATGCTCTGGACCGTCGTTTTCTTGCGCTTTTTTATGACAGACATAATCAGCTCTCGATAGGGGCGATGTCGGCGGCCGGGACGTAATACTTCTTGCCCCGGGTCGGTTTCTGGATCTGTTCGATAAGATCGTCAAAATGTTCCGGGTTGTTTACGAAGTCGATCTCGTCGGTGCGCACGACCAGCAAAGGAGATTCAGTATAATGGAAAAAATAGTAATCGTAGGCGTTGTTGAGAAGCTCCAGATATTCCTGATCGAGCGGCCTTTCAAACGACAGGTTGCGATTGCGTATACGATCCATCAGCACGCGTGTGGACGCCTGAAGGTAAATAACGAGGTCGGGGCGGGGAACATCGCGCGATAAGGCCGGGGCTATACGGTTGTACAGCGCCAATTCCCTCTCCGAAAGATTGACCGATGCAAAAATGGCGTCCTTGGCAAAAAGATAGTCGGAGACGATCCGCTGGGCAAAAAGGTCTCGGGTCATCAATTGCTGCTGTTGTTGAAAGCGAGATATTAGAAAATACAACTGGCAGGAGAGACCGTGCCGTTTGCGATTTTTGTAGAAGTCCACGAGGAACGGGTTTTCGTACACCTCCTCGTGCAGGACCTCGGCCTCAAGGCATTCCGCCAGCATATCGGCGAAGGACGTCTTACCGACCCCGATCACACCTTCGACCGCAATATAATTGGGTTCAAATACTTCTGGCGACATGATCCCGGTACACGGTTACTTGTTGACGGGCCTTGAGCGTTAGATATTCGACCAAACGACGCCCGGTAGAGGGATGCACCAGCCGAGGATCGATCTGCACCAGCGGAATCAGGGCAAACGGTCGGTTCAGCAGTTCCGGATGGGGGACCGTCAGGCGCTCGCCGGTTATCTGCTCTTCACCAAACAGGAGGATGTCCAGATCGATCGTGCGCGGTTCGCGCTGCCCCTTACCGGTCCGACCCAGATCGATCTCGATCTTCTCCAGCGAGTGCAACAGCTCCCCGGCTGTGAAATCGTAGTCCGCCTTGACAGCCTGGTTGAGGAACGCCGGGTTCTCGCCTTCCATATCTTGAGCCTCTGAGGAGTAAACGGCGGAAGTAGCTATGATCTCCAGACCTTCCACTGCGGCCAGGCGGTCCAGGGCGGCGACCAGATAGCTCTCGCGGTCGCCCATGTTTGATCCCATCAGAATGTGAACAGTTGTTTTCATCGCTGGTTCCTAGTCTTCAGGAGCGCCCTCGGGTGCGGTGAGTTTCGATGTGTCCCCCTGGTCCCGGGTGACTTCAACCTCTATGTGTTTTATCTGTCCTGCTATCGGCGGATGCAGTTTCCTGACCTGCAAAGTTACCCGGTAAATGGGAAACTTGTCAAGTAATAACCCGGCCAGCTCGTTGGCCAGACCTTCGAGCAATGAATAAGCCTTGCCCTCGACCACATCCTTGATCAGGGCGTAGACCCTGGTATAGTCGATAGTATCGGCCAGTTGATCGCTGTGTCCAGCCTGCGCCAGATCGACCTGCAGTTCACAATCGATCTCGAAAGCCCGGCCGGTCTCCTTCTCGGCTGCGCTGACCCCGTGATAGCCGTAGAACGAAAGGCCCACCAGGCGGATTACATCTTTCATTGTTCACCTTTCGGTTTCAGGAGTCGCCGCTTCTTGACTCGTGCGACGGCCTGTGCGAAATCCTCGGCGCCTGCCATCAGGCACAAACGCAGGTAGCCCTCGCCGGATTCCCCGAATCCTGAACCGGGGACCGTCAAGATTCGGTGCTTCCTCAAAAGCAGCCGGGCAGTGCTGGCGGCGTGTGTACGCTTATCAATCCGAGCCCATACGAAGGGCACGCCGCTGTATCCGGAAACCTGGAGGTGTAGAAGTTCAAGGAAGCGGCCGGCCTCCGCCGTGGCTTTGGTGACTCGTTCGCGAATATGCGCGAGTCCTTCGTTCGGAAAGCGGCGGATGGCTTCGATCGCCAGATCAACGAAGTACGCCGGCATATAACTCGGGGTCAGGCGGGAGACCTTTTTGAGGCCGCCTATAATCTCCCGGTTTCCGACCGCATATCCGAACGGGAGTCCGGGCAGGCCAAATTGGTACGAAAACGAATTCAACTCGACTCCCACCTTCTTGCCGCCGCGAGTCGCCAGCAGCGATACAGCAGAGCGCTGGGCAACGCTGGACCAGGCGGCGTCGTTGACTAGAAGGATGTTCTCCCGACCGGCCAGCCAGGTCAGCTCCGACATCTCTTTCTCGCTCATTTCAGCGCCGGTGGGGTTGTGGGGGCTGTTGAGGAACAACATCCGAGCCACCGGGCCCAGACGAGAGCTGAGGAGGTCGAACAGGGGCATCCAATTGTTCTTGGACGAGATCGTGTAGCTGATCGGCTCGCCGTCGGAAGCGATGACCGCGCGTCGGTAAGCCGGTATACCCAGCCCCGGTACAAAAGCGACATCGCCGGCATCAATGTAGGCCGTCGCTAGCTGGTGGATCAGCGTGGAGATACTCCCGCCAATGAATATCTCCTTGTCGGCAAGTATGCGAGTGTGGCATCGCTGCTCGAGCCATTCCGCCAACTGTTTCCTGAGTTGGGAGATCTTTTCGGGGCTGGCCGGTTTCAGGCCGTCGCGGTCGGGGAGCTGGTCTTCGCCGAACTCCACCGGCCAGCGGAACGAGGCCAGGTCGAGGACGCCTTCGCGTCGAAGCAGTCCCTTTTTCTGCTTGTCCTCAGCGAATTCGAGTATGTCGGGGGGCATTTGATACAGGCGATTGGCTCGGTCTATCAATACCTTCTTGACTAGCATTGGCACCACCTGTCTGCCCTAGCTAGGGCGCTTTCCCGCTTCGTTACGTATTTTACTCAATCGCGCCACTTCTTCGGCCTGCAGGCTGGTAATTTCGCCCAATTGGTCGGCCAGGTGAAGTATGTGGGCGCAGTGTTCCACCGTTTCATGCCGGTTGCAGGCCTCTTCGAGATCGCAGCCGACCGTCAGCAACCCGTGATTCTGGAGTAAGAAGGCATTATGTTCGTTCACGTACACCTCCAGCGATTTGGCTACCGCCGCAGTACCCGGCGGAGCATACTCAGTGAGCGCGATCGGTCCTACCGTGACCACTACTTCAGGGAGAACGTCGAACGGCAATTCCCGGCCTGCTACGGCGAAAGCGGTGGCGTACGGGGGATGGGCGTGAACGCAAGCCCTGACATCCGGTCTGGCTTCATACACCGAGAGATGCATGGCCAACTCGGAGGAGGCCTCCAACTCGCCCTTGATCTTGCTCCCCTCTCGATCGACAATCACCATCTCCAGAGGCTCCAGGAGACCTTTGTTGCGACCTGACGGCGTGACCATGATATGGTCCTCGGTCAACCGCACAGAGATATTGCCATCGGAGCCGGAGATCAACTCACGAGCGGCTAGTCGCCGCCCGACTTTCACTATCTCATTTCGGATTGTGGAGTATGAATCCATATACGGTACGAAGTTAGGCGGTTGAAGGGGCGAAGTCAAGGTGGCAGGCGGCCGGTTTTGGCCTGTCGGCTGCCGCTCCGGTTGTTTCGAATTTTGCGCCAAATTCTGTCCAAACATGCCCTCAGTACGATCCCGCGGGGGAGAAAGCGGCCGAACTTAATTCGAGACAAAAAGAGGGAAAATCTTGCATCTAAACGCCCCCTGTTGCGTTTAACTAGAGGAAACGAGAAAGTCCTACCATTTTGCGTAGAAGCAACTTGACGGACAAGAAAGAAATCACTATAATTCTAGGCTAAATCGGTTGGTGGAGAAGTTGAAAAATTCCTTAAGTTTTCCCCCGGATAAACAGCGCAGACGGTTGCCCTGGGCCGCGCTGGTTTCCGCTGCCGTGATTTTCACGGCGCTGGGTATGTTGATTGCGGCCAATTTTGACCTGTCACCTCATTCGGTGGCGCAGGTGCCTACCAATATGTCCCAGACCGGGCTGTTCCCCGTGGTCGACCGCGACGGCGTTCAGGAATCCCCGTTTGTTTCGGTAGTGGATCGAGCGGCCGACGCCGTGGTTAACATCTCGGCCAAGACCAAAGACACCGAACGTCCGTGGTGGGTCCACGGCAGCGGCTATTCGACCTCGCTGGGTTCGGGCTTTTTCTTTCGAGAGGATGGCTACGTCATAACGAACAACCACGTGATCAAAGACGCCGTGGAAATGACGGTCCGGACTTCCTCCGGATACGAGTATGAGGCACGGCTGGTGGGCGCCGATCCCCAGACCGATCTGGCGGTTATCAAGGTCGACCCCGAAGAGGAGATCTCCGTGATTCCGTTCGGAAGTTCTTCGGATATAAAGGTCGGTGACTGGGCAATTGCGATCGGGAATCCTTTCCCGCAGCAGGGGCTTGATCGTTCGGTTACAGTTGGCGTTGTGTCGGCCAAGGGTCGCAGCTCGCTGCGGTTTGGTCAAGAGACGCCCTTCTATCAGAACTATATCCAAACCGACGCTGCGATAAACCCCGGTAATTCCGGCGGTCCGCTGCTAAATCTACGGGGCGAGTGCATCGGCGTAAACGCTGCAATATCCAGCCCGACCGGATCCTCCGTGGGGATCGGCTTTGCTATCCCGATTGACCTGGCCCGGGCGATAGTGCCGGACCTCATTGCTTCGGGCAAAGCTACCCGGGGCTGGCTGGGCGTCTGGTTGAGCGATCTCACCGAGCGCCAGGCCAAGAGCCAGGGGCTCGACGCGGTTCGGGGCGTGGTTATTGACTCTGTTTTTGCCGGCTCTCCGGCAGAGCGGGCCGGTTTCAAGCGCGGCGATGTGGTCGTCAACTTCGACGGACAGGCCGTTGCCAACGCCAGCCAGTTCTCGGTATTGGTGTCCACGGTTCGGCAAGGCAATGTCGTTCCGGTTGAAGTCTTCCGCGACCGCGACAGGATGACCCTTAAAACGACGGTTGGCGACCGGGATACGTTCCTGGCCTCGGCCGAGACTCAGAACCAGTACGTTGAAGATCAGTCGGAGATCTGGCTGGGTATGGAATTGATTGACTATACGCCGGATATTGCCCGCGAAATAGGCGCTCGGCACATCGAAGGCGTCTATGTAACGCACGTCTTTGTTGGTACACCGGCCGAACGGGCTTCGATAACCACCGGCTCGATTCTGATCAAGATCGACAACAAGTCGGTGAAGTCGATTCGAGATATTAGGGAACTGGCCGGACAGATCGGGCGTTCCGACCGGAGGATCCCGGTGATCGTTCAGGAGCCCGACGGCTCTGTGGCCCGGAAAGTACTCCGGTACTAGTGCCCGAGAGAGAAGAAAAAACGCAGACAACAGGCTCCCGCGAGCCGCGACCCATAGATGGAACTGTTCTAACGAAGGAGTGAGTCAAAACAAGTGGCTAAACAATCCCTAAAGTATCGCGACGAGGATAGGTCGCTCGATCTGTACCTCCGCGAAATCGGGGAAACTCCGCTCATCAACGCCGAGGAGGAAGTCCGGCTGGCGCGCAAGATCAAGCAGGGCGACAAAAAAGCTCTGGAAAAACTTACTCGTGCCAACCTGCGCTTCGTGGTCTCGGTGGCCAAACAGTATCAGAATCAAGGTCTCTCCCTGGCTGATTTAATTAACGAGGGCAATATCGGCCTCATCAAGGCAGCCAAGCGGTTTGACGAGACCCGTGGATTCAAGTTCATCAGTTACGCCGTCTGGTGGATCAGACAGGCTATTCTACAGGCTCTGGCCGAGCAGAGCCGCATCGTGCGTCTCCCGCTGAACCGGGTAGGCACGCTGCACAAGATCGGGAAAATATCCAGCCGCCTCGAGCAGGGGCTGGGCCGGGTGCCTTCGCCGGAGGAGATAGCCAAGGAACTGGAACTGTCCGAGGGGGAAGTCGCCGATACGCTGAAGATATCGAATTCGCATTTGTCGCTGGACGCGCCGTTTTCGGTATCTGAGGACAACTCGCTTATCGACATTCTCGAAGATGAGTTCCAGCCTTCGCCCGACGAAGCTCTCCTGAGCAGTTCGCTTCGGGTCGAGATAGAAAAAGCGCTTGATTCACTGACGCCAAGGGAGGCGGAGGTGATCAATCTCTATTTCGGACTCAAGCATGAGAAGGCGCTGACATTGGAGGAAATCGGTGCCAGGTTCTCGCTGACCCGCGAGCGGGTCCGGCAGATCAAGGAGAAAGCCATTCGTCGTTTGCGGCATGCTTCGCGCAGCCGTTCGTTGAGGGCGTATTTGAATTGAACCCGGTATTCGAAAGACCGCAAAGCCGCTCCCCTGGGAGCGGCTTTTTTTTGTCCGGTCGGGGCCTATGCACATGTGGCTCAATAATCTGACTTTGGGCAACATTTCTATTGAATCTTGGTTGAATTCGACTATATTAGCAGTCGCCTTCAGAGGCGAACCAGCTCTTTTGATGCCGAAGTGGTGAAACAGGTAGACGCGCTGCGTTCAGGGCGCAGTTCTCGCAAGGGAGTGGGGGTTCGAATCCCCCCTTCGGCACCAAATTTCCTCATGGCAGACTCAACTCATTACAGTACAATACATTAGAAATGCGTACGGCGAAATCGCAAGCCGCTGTGACCATATTGTGACCATCTGGAGACGCTGATATGGGAGCCTTATACAAGCGAGGGAGAGTCTGGTACATCGATGTTCGCTACAAGAGCCGTCGTATCAGAAAGGCCGCTGGCCCTTCCAAGAAGATAGCCGAAATGGCGCTCAAAGATGCCGAGGTTCAGATTGCCAAAGACAAGTTTGGATTCGCCAGGAACGACATTGCCATCGACAAATTCTTCGAGCAATTCCTTGAATACTCTCAGGCACAGCATCGACCGGCGTCTACTGCTCGCTATCGCGCGGTCATGGATCATTTCCAGGCATTCCTCAAGGACCACCAGAGCGTGACGTTCCTCTCTGAGATCAATGCACAGCTGATTGACCGTTACAAAGTCTACCACAAGGGAAACTGGGTCAACGGTAATGGCTATCCGGTAGGCTCAGAGAGCGGTATGACGGACAAGACCCGCAAGGGTGCCCGTGCCTATACTGTCAACTTCGAGATGGACACACTTCGCCTTATGTTCAACCTCGCCATCAAATGGGACTACCTTGACGTTAATCCCACTAAGGGGGTGGCCAAGCTCAAGGTGGATGACGCCAAGCCGCCACGGTTTCTGACGGCAGAAGAGAGCCAGCGGCTGCTAGACGCCAGCCCAAAGGAGCAGCAAAGGATATTCTTCACTTTCCTCAGTACCGGTATGCGCAAGGCCGAGCTTGAAAATCTCCAGTGGCAGGATGTCGATTTGAAGCGTCAGAAGATCAGGATCAAACGCAAGGAAGACTGGAAGCCGAAGACGGGGGAGAGGGATATTCCTATCAGTGAACCACTCCTGGATGTATTCAGCGAACTGCGAAGCGAGGCCCCGAAAGCTACCGCCGATGACTATGTGTTTCAGGTCAAGCGTCGCGGCCGCTCACGAAACTGGATGCGTGACCAACTCATCAAGATTGCCACCAAGGCTGATCTCAAAGACCTTACGAAACTCCACACTCTTCGCCACACGTTCGCCAGCCACCTTGTCATGAGCGGCGTTGACCTGCCAACGGTCAAGAAGCTCATGGGTCACTCTGACATTCAGACCACAATGATCTACGCGCACTTGGCCCCGGATCACCTCACGGATGCGGTGAATAAGCTGAAATTCTAGTCAGCGACGCCCCCCCCACGGGGGAAGCAAAGCGGTTTCCCGGGAGGGTAAGATGTGGTCCGTCATATAATAGAAGGGACGTGTGAATAGCCCGTCCCCTTTCGTTGAAGCGTATTTGAGACTACTTCAGCAACACCATCTTCCTCGTAGCAGCAAAGCTGCCAGCAGTCAGACGGTATAAGTACACACCACTGGCATAAGGCGTGGCGTCCCAACTGACCTCCACTACCCCGGGCTCAGCATGACCCTCAAAGCTCGTGACTGTCTGACCCAGAACATTGAGGATGACCAGTTCGTATTCGCACTCCGTGGGAATGTCAAACGAGAGGGTCGTTACCGGGTTGAACGGGTTGGGATAGTTCTGGTGCAGCGCAAACTGGGTCGGAAGCAGCCTGGCTTCGACCGGTGTACCATCGTAAGTTGCCATCTCCAGCTTCACGTTCTTGTCTTCGATGCCACCCAAGAACTCGCCCCGGAACGTCTGTTTCTTTTTCAAGCTGTAGATCAGAACGCGAGTGACGTCGTTTTCAACGTCATAAGCGTACTTCATCTCCATGTTCTCAGCCAGCAGGACAGGAGTGATCTGTCCGCCGATCTGGGCATAAGCCGCGCCTATCTCGGTGTCAATCGACAGAAAACCATTGGTCAGATCAGCCTTAGCCTCCACCGGTGCCAGTTTGGGATACGGTTGGGCGTCACCGACTACTACCCGAATGAGGTAGACAAGGTCTGCTACAGAAAGCGCGATACCGTCTGCGTTGACATCTGAAGCGGCGACGGAGGCGTCCACATGAACATCGAAAGCGCTCAGGCCGTTGATGAAGTAGTTGGTGAACATGACAGCATCAGCGATCTCAAAGGGTAGACCGTTCGCATTGATGTCGCCCGGCGCATCGATGGAATCAGCGCAGATGGTGTTGACACCGCCGTTCCAGAAGTCAATGAACTGACGTGGGGCTGGCTTGTCCGGACCACCACCTGTAAGACATTCCTCCTGAACGCCCGAGAAGGTCGGAAAGCCGGTTGTAAGGTCAGTGATGTCTGTACCCTCGTATTCATAAACGTGGTCCGAAACGATCAGTGTGTCGCCAGTCACTGACGAGATAGTGTTGTCCCCACAATCACTCCAGAAGAATCGAATCGGAACATATTGACATTCGATGGTGCGGTCGCTGGTGACCAGGAACTTCAGCCTGGACAGTTCAAGTGGATCGATGTCCGGCGGCCCGTAGCATGACGGATGGTTGGCGCCGTTGTTCGTCTCTGCGATAGCGATTATCTGCAGAAGCCCCGACGGACAGGCGTCGCCGCAGTTAGCGTCGGCACCATGATGATATGAGAAGTACTCCCAGTCGCAGTCCTCGGGCAATTGACCGGGTTCCGCTCCCACGAAACTCAACGCTGAGGCATCGTAGGCAAGGAGGAAGTCAAACCCGCCCATTGCGACCGGGTTATTCTCTACTGTAATCGAAACATACTCATGCTGACCCTGAATCGTGTTATAGGTATTCCCGATCTCAATCCTGATAGTATCGTTGCCCTGGTAGATCCAATAGTCCTCCACTTCACCGAAGTCAACCCTGCCTGTCGACAGGTGGGTATTAGGTTCTTCGCCGTAGTCCAGACGCCAGCGCGTCCACGTAGAACCCGCGGGCAGGAGATCCGGCGTCCAGAACGACAGCTTGTATACGCGGCAGGTTAGTGTGTCGGTACTGTCGGCGTTGTGCCACTTGTTCGGGTTGATTTCTATCTTGTTGTCGGGGAAGGTGTTCATTAGGCCGTCCCCGAAGCCGCTCTTGGGCGCAATCGCTTCACAGTCGTAGAAGACGGTGTGTTCGGGGACAGCCACGTTGAACTCGTGACAATAGGCCTCATCAAGCCAGTCACCGTCATGAGTCCAGTCTATGAAGAGGTTGACAAACAACAGCGAGTCCCGATTGTCATTGAACGCATACCGCTCAGCTTTTTCGCCGTTGGTCGAAACGGCTACTATGACGGTGTCGATGATGCAGTCTTCATACGAGCGACCACCAATATCGGAGCCGTCATCAAAATCATCCAGATCAGCCAAAGCACAGATTGTGTCACAGCAACCCGGGGGACCCAGATTCGGCACGCCATCTTCGTCTAGAGAGTCATCAGCGTCAAACTCGATGCTGACGCGTCTTTCCAAAATGCATGAATCCCCCTCCATGATCTCCCGATAATCTCCAAGCCACTCGTAAATGCCCGCGATTTCATGCCAGGCGCCGTTGGAGTTTTTGCAGGAAGGGTATTTGCCTTTTTCCCCCTTGACAGGATCGGGGGCATCAGCAAAATCAGGACCTGAGTGGATGTAGTCTTCCACCTCACCGAAATTCACTGTCCCTGTGGTGGTTTGCGCAGGGTCGTCCTTGTAGCTCAGCCGAAACCGTGACCAGAAGACACCAGCTTTTAAGCCTTTGGGCTTAGTCACTTCATACTCATTCGACTTCATTACACCGGACCAATCGTCGATCTTTGGCCAATCTTTAGGGTTCAGTTCATCGCTAATATGCGGCCCGCCGTCGTCCGCCCAATCACCGTTGCAGTTCCAATCAAACCAACCGCGAAGATATACCTTCTTGGTCGGGTATCGGTTACGGTCATAGACGACGTCCACATTATCCACCCTGTAATGGAGCACAGAAGCACGCATTTCAACCTTGACCTTTTTTGCTGTACCGGACTCGAAACTCCCGGTAATCTTCACGCCATCGTCGTACGGTATGTCCTTATTAACTTGCCTCGAATCGAGCTCGCCGTCAGTGCACTCACCAAGCCATTCCCATAGAAAATCATCGTGAGCGGCGCCACTATTGGCCTTCATTGATGGATATTTCCCGGGTGTGATTTGAAACGGATCCTTGGCGTCTCCATAGTCCAGGTTTTGCACCCATTGGACAAAATAGATCAGTGCCGGTTTGTTCTCTTTCCAAGTAGGCTGAATTTCACTCGCAGGTAGATCGAAAGATTCGGGGTCCCATCGTCCTGGTCGTAACTCGATGATGAAAGCAGGAATGTTATACCTCTTGTAAGCCCAGTCCGCAAAGCCGCCACTTACAATATACAGATCACTGCTTTGCTGTGCCTTGTAGGTCTTTCCTCCAGCTACTCCTTTTATTAAATTAACCATCGAGTCCGCCATTGGCGCAAATACACACTCGTTTGGAGAATTCTTCTTGGTAAGCCCCCACGGGTACATAACTAATTGGGAGTAACTGTGGTAGTCAATCACCGCAGCGAAAGGCATCAAACTCCTGATGGCTTGCGTCTCTAGTTCAGAAAAGGCATTCGGCCCCCAATAGACCTCGCTGGCTGGATCATCACTTGTGCCACCTTTAGGTCTCGGGTCGAGGCCCTCGCGGCCGGCAGCGTAGTTACGATTTAGGTCGACACCCTTTGTGTTGTTTTTGTTGTTATGAACGTTAACATTGTCTCTTCGGTTCTTACGCCAAAACCTCGCTTCTTTTGCTTTCCTCTGTCCTAGCCCGTTCCATGTGACTCCAGATCGGCTATACTCATGTCCGTCAGGATTCAGCATGGGCACGATCCAGATCTCTTTGTTGTCGACTATCTCTTTAGCAGTATCATCAGTTGCATACTTCTCAACGAGGTACTTAGCGAAAAGGAATGGAACTTCCACCGATATCCATTCGCGGGCATGGTGACATCCAATAATCAGGATCTTTGGTTCGGGTCGACCATCTTCATTAGTGTTATTTCCGTCGGAGATCCTGACCGCCCAGATATCTCTGTTCTCAGCAGTTTTCCCAATAGAAGTGCGAGTGCAAACAGGACTCGCTGCCAATGTAGCCAGATCGTCGGTAAGACTTAAGTAGTGCTCATCAGCCGTATTATACGAATGGTACTTGGGTTCGCCCCTCTCATATTCGAGTTTTTCACTGTCATAAAGACCCTGTAAAAGGACGTCTAAGGTTACACTGTCATACGATATGCCGAGACTGTCGAAGTACAATAGATGCCTATCGTAGCCGATTGCAGAGACTGAATCAGAGTCATAAGTTAGAATATCCATTCCAATCGAAATCACCGAATCCCAAAGTGGATGGCTAACACTGATATGGACGGTGACGGCTCGCAATACAAAATCGCTATCCCCTGGCACGAGGAGTGTATACTGAGAATCGACTAAAAGCGACGAGTCAGCCGATTCTAGGTACAGCAGCATGTAGTCAGGTTCGATCACCCAGGTCTGTCCCCCGGAGTTCAAAAGAAACTCTCTTTGAATTGAATCAGCGTAGTTGACACGCCACATAATCTGAGCGGTCGTCATTGAGGCAAGGAGAATAATCCCTATTGCAGTCAGGATAGGTATAAGTCTGGACGTGTGCCCGCCAATGACAGGCACCGTCAAAGAACGAAAATTCAACATGGCTTTGCACTCCTGTTTAGAATTCGTTCGCTACGATTGACAATTCAATCCTTCAGTTATTGTGGAATGAAGCTCCTGGAGTTTCGGCAGTTGACTTTTGCGGTCCGCGTCAAACGTCCGGTCTCTCCGTCCGGCTTCATCAGACTCCAAAATTTGACCTACTCGGCTGCTTCTTCCTGCAAATCAGAACAGCTTTCACCGGAAGCCACGAAAGGCTGTTTTCCAGCTCATTGCGATTTGCCACATAATGTCTCCCCTCTGTGAGGTGCCCGTACAGCCCTTTAAGCCTGCGGAATGGAAATAAACGATGATAAACCCCCTGTCGAGGTCGTATGAAAGACTAGTAACCCACCCAATGGGTGCGTATTGTCCAGATTGGGCCGCATCAACAGGAACCCACCTGCCAGGTGGGATACCCATGTGCCCGGTCTAATGCATAACCTATGTACTCGGTCATACAATGTTGACGACCCTTTCACTGACTGTTCTTCACAGGCACATCCCTCCGCAGAGGAGTAATTGGCACGCGGTGGCAAAGGCACACCAACCGGCGCGCAACTCACCACCGAGGATCATTTTGGCGGACAGAACTAGGTGTGTCTGTTAAGCGAGCATGGATGCCTAATCCCCCAGAGGCTGGCTTGGGTGTCTAGCCCGGTTGAAATTCCTTCCAACCTCTCATTGAGAGTAAGCAGCCACGAATCCTGCCTGTCAAGTTCTTTCTGGGCAAATGTGACGACGATGCACCGTGCGGGGCTTTTCCGACCGACCGGGACCGTGGCCGATCTTAGGCAACATAGAGCTTGTGCTCTTTGAGCAGGAGATGGAATCCTGTCGCCCCGCTGAGCCCCGGACGGATTGCCATCGGATCATGTCATGCGGGCGCGGTTTCCCCACCAGAAAGTCGGTGTCAGCAGAGTCACAAGCTGACGGCAGACCTTCCCGCGATTCAGCATCTCGTCATGGAACATACTAGGCCTAACTGATCCAATTACATCGGCTTCTTTTGCCAACATCTTTCTAACAAAACGAGCAAGGACAACAGGCAATAAGAGAAAACACCAGACCCTGTGCTTCCCGTAAGCAATTGCTAATACTACAGGTTAGTGTCTGGTGTTATCTGTTGTTCGGACAATTGAGCAGGCTCATAACCCGAAATCCGTGACGAACAGTGGTCGACCCATCATCCGTGTGACGCACCGGCGCTTTCTTTCAAGGGAGAGTGAGCCTAACTTATCACATTACCAGCGCCGACCCGTCGCGTCTTTCTCCCAGAGCACGATCGCTTCTCGATCCATTCCAACACCTTTTTCTCCCTAAACCTGACGAGTTTTCCCAGCTTCACATGCGGGATATACCCCTGATGTGTCCACTGGTAGATCGTGGACCCGGTTACGGGTGCGCCGGTGTTTCGGCCCTCGGGTACCGGAGAGGCCGCCGACCATCCCGATGACATCTATTGGGACAACAGCCTCTCGCCGTCGGTTGCCGGTATCGGCGGTAGTGTTTATGCCGCCACAGTATACAACAGCCAACTCGTTGTAGGTGGAGATTTCCAGGTTGCCGAAGACTCGATTGCCTACTGCATAGCCTCCTGGGATGGGAGCAGTTGGTCGCCCCTGGGATCGGGGATGAATGACTGGGTCTGGACCCTGACCGTGTACGACGGGAAGCTGATAGCGGGGGGCGAATTCACCATGGCGGGGGACAGGATCGCAGGCTATCTGGCGGCGTGGACAAAGGACGAGAACTGCTGTCTGCCCCCTTCGGTTGGCGATGTGAACCAAAGTGGCAATATCGACATCACTGACATCAGCGTGATGATTGACCATCAGTTTCTAACCCTGTCGCCGCTGGTGTGCAATGCGGAAGGGGATATAGATATCAGCGACGCAGTGGATATCACGGATTTGTCACTCATGATCGACAACCAGTTCCTGACCCTGACACCGCTGCCGCCCTGCCCGTAACGGGGAGAAGCGACCTGGTATAGTTGATTAGTGGGCACAAGCCCGAGTAATCGGGTTGGGGTATACAGATTCTTCTAAACGCTGACGGCCCGACCGACCGTTGACTTAACTCGCCGTGAGTTTACAGAAGTATGAAGGGGCGAGCCTCCTGCGGAATCGTATCCAGGGCTCCTAACCACATCGGCCTGAAGGATCTTAAACCGCTTACAAGTGAAGAGTCCGCACGGGCTTAGCGCGCCCAGACGATCCCGCAACGGAGCCCGAAGTTACTTGACAAATTGCCATCGTCTCACTAAATTGCAGTCGTGAAAGGGTCCCCCCTCACGCAAAGACATCTGTCTGCGGACAGGTGTGTACAGGTCGAGAGGATCTGCGACGTTTTATTGTGCTCCGAGATTTGAGCGGTGCCGGCGTCTAAATACCACCATCCAATGGCCGTGGTCGAAACGGCGTTGAACATCTGCACGGCTCAAGCGTCTTTAGGCATAATCGCCGCACGGCTGACTCTACTACACTTTGTTGAATACGAGCGATGCTTGTCGTTCCCGGGTACGGAGCGACCGACCGAAATCTAAGCTTACTATGCGAAAGGCGAATCTTGCCTCCCTGAGAAGGAAAGGTGATTCGCGGGATTGAGTAACTCAATTGTGCGCGGAGCTGCCGGCCTATACCGGCTCACCGCACCTCGGAACAAGCGATTGCACACAGCACCAGACTTCTCTCGAGGGGAGGGGAGTCGGAAACTATTCAAGCGTTCGAAGGGAGATAGCATGACAAAAAGGATAATATGCCTTTTAGCCCTCACACTGCTGTTGTCAGGACTAATGGTCCTCTCGTCGACGGCTAAGGTGGATCCCAAATTGGATGCCGCCAGCGCCGCCGGGAGCATTGATCTGTTCGACCTCCAGAAGGTGAGCCGGCAGAGCCGCAGCTATGATACGAAAGCTGCCTTGCCCAATTACCCAAGACTTCCTCTCGGAATGACCGGCGTCAACTCCGGCATCGGGATCGGTGAAGTCGTTGACAACAGTTGGGACGACTGGCAAAACTGGATGCATAACGGCCACTACGCGGCCACCGGTTATGACGCCACGACAGGCGACGGAGTCACCGATGTAGGTGTGGAAGTTCACTTCGTCTATGAAGAGCTTTCTTCAGATTCCGGGGGCTTCACAGTTGTGAATCGTAAATCGGGTTACAACTTCTACAACGCCAGCGCTTCGGCCGGCAGCAACTGGCCCGCGGGTCAGGAAGCCGGTTGTCAGTTGGAGGCGGCGCACACGTACGGTGGCGGCTACCGCGCCAGTTTGGCCTTAATGCCCGACGGTCGCGCGACCTTCGCCTCCACGACGACCATGCGCTCGGAGCATACCGGTGTGGACGACTCGACTACCTTTCTGGACAATCAGGTTTTTTTCCAGCAGGACAAGTCGTCCTTCAATCGTTGCTATTGGGATTCGACCGCCAACACTTCTCACATCATTCCTTCGATCTACCAGGTCGGCTGGCTGAGTGAGAGCGAAGACACGGTGAGCAGGTCTAACGAGCCCGTGATTGAGACCCAGATAGTCGGCGGCGACACGATTATTCACCTCTTGCTTTTCGAACGCGGCGGTGAGACGGCCGTGGCCGGCTACCCGACTCTTTCGACCAATACTTACAATACGATCAGTTACTTCCGGAAAGTAGGCTCAGCTACTCCGGGAACCTGGTCGGCGGCGACAGTGCTTGACACCAACTACTTTTATGGTGGCAACATCGCAGCTTCGTCGGTCAGTGCTGATGTGGCCTTTGTCTGCTCCGATCTCTCGCCGCTGGGTTCCCTTCAGGGCGAAGAGAATGACGCAGACATCTACTTCACCGTGTCGGATGACGGCGGCCTGACCTGGGACCTGCCGTTGACCAACCTCACCAGCTATCCGCGCAACGTTGAATCGTGGACAGCCAAATATGGGACTGTTGCGATGTACGACAGCCGCGGTTATCTCCACATAACGTGGACGGCTCAGCCGTGTCCGGCTGATCCTTACCGTGGCGGTTACCATTGGCCGGATTTTGGTGCCGATTTCTTCCACTGGTCAGACGCTACCCCCGGTACCGTTCAGGGCGGAACGATCTCCATGATCCAGTACGCTTCCTACGATCTGAACCCGACCGCCTGTTCCTACGGCGGTTACAACGTCGGCTATCTTGGCTGGACCAACCTGACTGAGTGCGACGGCAACCTGTATGCCACCTACAACATTTGGCACTCCCGAGCCCTTGATCTGGGCATCGAAGATCCGACTGCCTACGACGACTGTTATGCAGTGATCAATGGGACCTACTCAGCCAATGCTGAGATATGCATGAACGTGTCGTCGAGTCTCGACGGTCTTCTCTGGGATGAGATTCGCAATCTGACCGACACCTACACCCCTGGCTGTGACTCCTCGGGTGGTGAAGTAGGACCGTGCGGTAACGAATACAAGTTCAACGCTGAGGTAGCTGCTCTGGATCCCACCGGTCTGGGCACGCTGACCTGGCCGCCGGGCGCCCTAGTTGACCCTGCCGCGCTGGTTGGTCTTCCGGCCTACACCGGAGACCGGTATTTCAACGGGATCTATTGCGATGACCAATTCCCCGGTGACTGGGACGTTAGTCTAAACAGCCCCGCCTCTTTCAACTCGCAGAAGTGGCTTCGCATCGCGTGCGTTGACCCGATCGAAGCTCCCCAGATTGATGCCGTCCCGACGGCGATCGCCTGGCCGCGCTGGCAGCGTTACGACGAAGACAGCGCTTACACTGTTACCGTCACCAACCAGGGTAACGTACCTCTCCAGGTTACTTCGATAGCCACCAGTGCCGGTACTCCCTGGCTGAGCACATCGGTTGGCAGCATGACGGTTGCAGCCGGCGCCTCGCCGGACAACCAGGCTACGTTTGATGTCCAGGTTAACACGGCCGGTTTCTCCGCGCCGCAGTTCCTCGACGGGGATGTTTACCTGCTGTCCAATGTAGCGCCGGTTCCCCCGGCGACGCAGGACACGCTGGTAGTCAATGTCCACTTGCTGGTGGCCGACACGGTCCAGCCGGTGGCCTGGGATACGGTTGCAACCTCGACCGCCTGGGATGCCAAGTCCGCCACAGCTTCGGGTGACAACACCGCCCTGGCCATGAGCAACTTCGGCGAAATCGGTCAGAACGGCCTGC
>JAAERE010000394.1 GCA_024230675.1 bacterium
TATTACGAAGGCTACAGCTTCAAACAGATCACGTTCCCGATCAGGGTGATGAAAAGACTCGGAGTCGAAACGCTTATTGCCTCCAACGCCTGCGGGGGATTGAATCCCAATTTTGAGGCGGGGGATATCATGCTTATCAAGGACCATATCAACTTCTTCCCCGGCAATCCACTGATAGGCCCCAACGACAACAACCTCGGCCTGAGATTCCCAGACTGCTACGAAGTATACAACAGAGAATATCAGGCTCTGGCCAAACAGATTGCGCTGGAGCAGAATTTGAGATTACAGGAAGGCGTTTATATCGGCGTGACCGGTCCGACGCTGGAGACGGCGGCCGAATATCGGATGTTCCGCACGCTCGGCGCCGATGCGGTCGGCATGTCAACCGTCCCGGAGGTCATGGCGGCGCACCACCAGCACAGCAAAGTGCTGGGTTTTTCCATCGTTACCGACATGGGTCTGCCGGACAACATGCATCCCTGCTCGCTGGAAGAAGTGATCAAGATTGCCGGCGAGGCCGAGCCCAAGCTCCGCGACCTGATCGCCGGATGTGTGGAGAAGATGTAGGCGCTTTCGCGCAGTTGCTGCTTCGCAGCCTTTGAACGTATATGAGTTTACACGGTTGTACCTGCTGAGTAGTGGAGTGTTACGGATTCAGTGAACTCATCAACCCGGGAGTTGAAAAATGAAAAAATCCCTAGGCGCTAAAACGATTGTTATCCCCACCCCCGTCTGGGTTGTGGGCACCTACGACAACGCCGGTAAAGCCAACGTTATGACGGTCGCCTGGGGGGGCATCTGCTGCAGCAAACCGCCGTGCGTGACTATCTCCCTCCGTCAGGCCACACACACCTACGGCTCTCTCATGATGCGGCAGGCGTATACCGTTAACGTGCCCTCGCAGGCCCAGGCCGCCGAGGCGGATTTCTACGGCATGGCTTCCGGCCGCAAGACCGACAAACTCGCTGCCACCGGCCTCACGGCCGTCAAGAGCGACCTTATTGACGCTCCGTACATACAAGAGTTCCCGCTGGTGCTGGAGTGCAAGGTCATCCATACCTATGAGATCGGGCTGCACACGCAGTTTATCGGGGAGATTGTCGACGTTAAAGCCGACGAGGCGTTTTTGGGTGAACAAGGGCTCCCGGATGTAGGCAAAATCCAGCCCATAACGTACTCCCCCGCAGACGGCACCTACTATGCGGTCGGTGATTCGGTCGGCAAGGCCTATGCGCTCGGCAAGGAGTTCAAAAAGTAGTATGGATATCGGTGGACAGACTGAGTTTGGAGCAATCCAAAGGATCCTGATAAAACATCCGAAGGATGCCTTGATCAACCAAGAAACTATTGACCGGCAGTACAAGCAGCTTAACTATTTCGGCCGGCCGGATTTCGAAAAGGCCCTCGCCGAGTACGAGCGGTTTGTTGAGCTGCTCCAGAGCGAAGTCAGCGAGATTGAGTACCTCCCGAAAGACGATACAGTCGGGCTGGATTCGATCTACGCCCGTGATTCCTCGCTGATTACGAACAAAGGTTCAATTCTCTGTAACATGGGGAAAGCGGAGCGTCAGGGGGAGCCTTCGGCCGTCGGGAGATATCTCAATTCACTCGACGTACCGATCCTGGGAACGATTGAGGGTGAGGCCGCGGTCGAAGGGGGTGATATCATCTGGCTCGACGAAAAAACGCTGGTCGTGGGGCAGGGGTATCGTACCAACGCCGCTGGTATCCGCCGCCTAAAGGAACTGACCGCCGGTCTGGCCGATGATGTGATAGTGGTTGGCCTTCCGCACTGGGAAGGTTCAAAAGACGTATTCCACCTGATGTCTTTTGTCAGCCCGCTTGATCGGGACCTTGCCGCCGTCTACTCGCGCCTGATGCCGGTGCCGTTCAGAGAGCTTCTGCTGGAGCGAGGGATGACGCTGGTGGAAGTCCCCGACGGCGAGTTTGAGTCGATGGGCTGTAACATCCTGGCAATCGCGCCGCGCAAATGCATCATGCTCGAAGGCAACCCGCTCACACAACGGGCGCTCGAAGACCATGGTGTCGAGGTCCTGACATATGTCGGTGATGAGATCTCGCGCAAGGGGGCCGGCGGCCCCACCTGTCTTACGCGTCCGCTGCTGCGAGATGCGACAGTCTGATCCTTTCCGCGACAGCCAGGCCACTCCGATTTTGAACTTGCTTCCGGGATAATAAATCACCGTCCTTGGGCAGTAGTTGGGGATAAGCTTTAGCTGCCGGGGACAAGGGTGATATCATGGCAGAAGATCACAATGAGTCAGTAA
>JAAERE010000396.1 GCA_024230675.1 bacterium
TGGTTCGCCGACGAGGATATCCTGGCCTACAATACCAACACGGGCGTCTGGTCCAAATACTTTGACGGCTCAGATGTGGGCTTTAGCTGGACCGACCTGGATGCCTTCACGCTGCTGGACGACGGCAGCCTCTTGATAAGCCTTGACCGGCCCAAATCCCTGCCGGGACTGGGCTGGGTGGATGACTCGGATATCGTCCGCTTTACGCCCACCTCGTTGGGTGAAAACACGGCCGGCAGCTTTGAGTGGTACTTCGATGGCTCTGACGTGGGCCTGTTCTGGAGCAATGAGGATGTTGACTCCATCTCTGTCACGTCCGATGGGAGGCTGTTGCTCAGCACCACTGGCTCGTTTGCGGTACCGGGTATCGGCGGGCGAGATGAAGATTTGATAATCTTTACCCCCACCAGCCTGGGCGAAAATACCAGCGGAAGCTGGGATCGCTACTTTGACGGCTCCGATGTCGCTCTGCGGCGAAACTCGGAGGATGTGCGCGGCGGTCAAATTGATGAGGCCGGCGGCGACATCTACCTGACCACCAAGGGCAACTTCTCCGTACCGGGTCTCAGCGGCGATGGCTCAGACATCTTTATCTGCACCCCCGGCTCGTTGGGGGCTAATACAAGCTGCACCTTCAGCCTCTATTGGGCTGGCTCTGCTCACGGTCTGGCCGGTGAAAAGGTTGACGCCTTTGCTACCGGCGGTCAAGTGGCTGTGAGTATGACCGGTGCGGACAAGGCTGGCCTGAACGAGGCTGAGGTTGAGGTGGATGACATGCCGGGAGAAGAGAACATTCCCGCCGACGATGCCGGTGAAGAGAATGATACTGACGACATCCACGACCTGGATGATATCAGCCCCGGGGACGAGAACGATAACCCAGCCATCTACCTGCCGCTGATTACAGATGGCGCTTCGCCAGGTAATTCGGGGCCGGCCTCGCTCCCGGATGTGGTAATCGATAGTGTCTTGTTAA
>JAAERE010000397.1 GCA_024230675.1 bacterium
CGAATGGCAGCTCAATTGAGCGGCCCGCAAAGAGAACTCCAGGCTAAGATTCACATCGTTTGCCTTCTCCACGCCCGCAAAGTTCCATTGGCGACCGCCGGAGATGCTGGGAACGATAGTCTGGAGCAATCCCTCGTCGAAACGGAACACATACTGACCGTAAAATCGGCCGCTTCTCTGATTGTTGCGGGGCTGAAAACCGTTATCAGCGCGATAGGTCGGGCTTCGCTCCAAATAGCTGACGTCGACGTAAGAATTGCGGGCGTCCCGCGAAAGGCCCACGTACACCGCGTGCCCCCAGAACGACTCGCCGTCGAAACCCATAGTGTATTGACCTTCGTCAAAAGTCGAACTGTTGAACAGGGAGTCGTCGGGATCGTGAGTGAGCAGGGTGTCGTCGGGCTCCTGCGTGTAGGTGCTCATCGCCTGCCATTCAAGGCGATAGTTGCCTGCAAAATACAGGTCCACATCTGCGCTCAAGAGCGTTCCCGAACCGCCGCCGTCGAGCCGACGATCCGTCGCCAGAAATCCAACTCCGGAGTTCTCACCAAAACTGTATCGGCCGCGGAGAATATTGGAAGTGCTTTTCCCGGTCGCCAGATACCGGCTGCGTTCCTCGGACGGCAGAATCACGGGACTGTTCTCGTCCCGGGCCACCATATAGGCCACGCTCGCGCGGTTCTTTCTAGCCGTGACTTTGCCGGCAAACTCCGGATTGTTTATCGAGCGGGTGTAAACCGCGTTGAAAATCGTGTTAAACAGATCGCTGCCCTCCTGAAAGAACGGCCGTCGCTCAGGATAGAAAAGGGCGAAAGTTGAATTGACGTCGATCTGGGCGGCATCAGATTCGATCTGCGAAAAGTCTGGATTGTAGGTTGCCTCAGCCATAACATCGGAACTTATGGAATACTTGACGCCGACAGACACTTCTCCATCGGGGTCGGCGTTGTCGAACTGAAACGGTTCCTCGATCGAACCCTCTCCCAGCAGGGCGCCGGACTGATAGGCGACAACCGAAGGCAGAAACTCGATACCCCGACCCGGCTGGACGTCTGCAATCCCAGTAACCGTTCCCCACTTGCAGGGCCAACAGGGATCGTCGCGGTCATAGGCCGCCCAGGAGTATTGACGGCGAGTGTCGCGCGGATGGTTGCGCCAGAAATCCACACGCCAGGTTTGCTGCTCATTGTTGGGGAATCGAAGACTCGTGAAAGGTATGGCCATCTCTACCTGATAGCCGGAGTCTGTTATGGTCGCGGCCGACTTCCAGACCAGATCGTAGCTGAAATCCTCGCCGCCCATGTTGGAGTGCAGGGCGTCTGCCTGAACTCCGTAAGGATTAACGAACAGTTCGTAGGAACGAGAGGCATCGCCGTAAGTATCCAGCAGCAGGGCGACGTTGTCGTCAGAACCCACGTTCTGATCGCGGTCGCAGAGGGTTGCGCGAATAGTCGAAGGATCGTCGTAGCACACGAAAGCCGCATACAGAAAGTCAGAGTCGTAGGTGAGGTAAGCCCGGGTATCGACCGGAGGTCTGGTTTGATCTCCCGGCCGGTGTTCGGCGAAGTTGTCGGCCTTACCGGCTCCTCGCCAACCGGCGTCGTCGAGCAGGCCGTCAATCTTGATCTCCCCGGCTGTCGCCTGCACGGTCATGGTAGGATGATATACAGGCGTGAATTCGCCCCCAGTTGTCGCTGTCGCACCCGCCGCCAGGACGGAAAGAAGTGCCAATAACACAAGGTGTACAGGCTTTGTATGCATGTTCGGCCCCTTTCGCTCTTGTCTCCGCTGTGGTGCGCAACGGTGAGGGTCAAAGATAATTGGGAGACAGGTCCTGTCCGCCTGCCTTGCCCCATATTACGAAGCTGAGCAAAAGATAGTTTCCGAAAAATGGTGAGAACGGTCTGTTTAGCTATGTTATGAACCTCAAATCGGCGAGGTGTTCGAGGTGTGACAAGGAGCCTGAGGCTTTTCTCCGACCGGGTCGCGTCCCTGCGATAGCCCGTGGGTGGCGAATTGCGTCCACTGGAGGGCGCCGGTCAGAATTGATGGACAGGGGAGAAGTCGTGCCCCCATCTGCATGTAATCTACCTTATCGCAGACGGTTATGTCAAACGAAAAATAGCGAAAGAGCTAACGCCCTAATTTGCCGCACTTTACGGCGACAAGATTTGTCGCGAGGGCTGTAGACGCTGTCATCTGCCCGTGCCGAAAGAGGCCGGCGCAGGCTCTCGTCTGCCCAGACCGACATTCGTTCCTCGTGGTCGGCAGACGCGCTTGTCAGCCTAATGCCGCATTGGTGACTGTGGGCGGCAGTAGCCAGGCAGTGCCTGCGTCCCCGTCTGCCCCATTCTGAGGAAGCGTACTAGTTCAGGTGAGATAAAGCGGAGTTGGGGGGCTTATGTTCTTGACAGAACGGGCAAAACGGGTATAATATGGCCCTTGATTTGAACGCACGACGTGACCCCTTCGTCTAGCGGTCTAGGACTCCGCCCTTTCACGGCGGCAACACGGGTTCGAGTCCCGTAGGGGTCGCCATATTTGACTTTCCTGTCTTCGATTCCCCTAACAGCTTGAAAACTATAGACGTTTCGGCGGCTCCAATAGATCCTTTGAAATGCAGTGGGACTGGTGGCCCACCCGTCCCCGCGTGGGGTTGAAGTTCTATCTGTTGGAGCCGGTACATGATGTTGTGGCCGGCAGACGCCCTCGTCTGCCCCGACGTCAAAACCACAAGGGTATTGACCTACCCCTTCTAGCGCTAGCTTCTGCAGTCCGCATTATTCGCCCGTCTTATGTGTCCGTTCCGCCTGGAATGTAGTATAATAAGCAAGTGGAGGGTTTTTCCGAATGAACAGAACAACGACTCTTGCCTTATCGCTTTTGGCTTTGCTTATCTGCGGCAGCGGCTTCGCCTACGAGAATCCAGAGTATTTCACGACGAGGCCGCACCCGATCGACGGCTCTTGCGATACGCTGGCTATATTCACCTGTGATCGAGAGCCTCAGTACATGCAGACTTCGACCCTGTATGTACGATGGATTGTCCGCCAGGAAGTAACCGACAGTGCGCACATTGTAGTTACGTCCGGTGAGGTCTGTCATTTTAATCTCGACAAGTATTCTCATACGTGGTTCGGAGACTTTCAGCCGGGCGACACGTTGCGGTGCAGCTTTCAGTTCACCCCTCTCACCGTCGGCACGATGAACTTCCATCTATCCTACAAAGACGAAGGACCAGAGGTATATCGTTTTTCGTTCGGATTCACACTTGACGAGAACGGAAGAATCGTGCCGGGAGATCGCGGTCACGGCCGGTTCCGGTATGGGACGCTGGGGCCGCTACCTGAACTCATTCGAGATACATTGTATTTCATTGGACCTTGTTCCTATCGGGTGGACTTTGAGCTTGGTATCCAGGCAAAGCTTTGGCCCAAATTGAGCCCGCACAGTTACTCTAATTTGGAGTTCCAGATCACTCCTGGATTTGACTTGGAACAAGGGATAGCCTATCGACTCGAAGCGACCGAGCAGTTTGAGGTAATCGCCGATAATCTGGAGGACTGGCCACAGAACGTGGCCGCAGGAGATACGCTAACTATTCGCCTTCAGATCAAGCCGGTAAGAAGTGGCGTTGGCGGGTTCAAACTGCGTGTCTTGGGTTTGGGGGCAAAATACCCAAAGGAGTCGAAATTCCTCGCGCAATTGGGTGGCTTGGTTAATAAGGATTTTAGAATTACGTTGGTCCTTGATGAAAACCTCCAAGTATTTGCCAGCTCCAAAGATAACATACCGCAGCTAACACAAAGTGTGGAGGGGGCCGCACAATCTCGTGAGAGAAGCGATAGTTACAGGATGGAATCAATAGAGAGGCTCCGCTCCCGGAACACATATTCCGTAAAGCACAGCAACAACTATGGCACGATGCAAAATGAAGCTAAGGCGATTGTCCATGAAATCTGGATGAAACACTGATAGGGCAAATTAGCGTGATAATGGAGAAGAAATGACATGAATAGACTGGTTCGATATACAGCAGTAGCAATGGTAGCACTTCTGGTCGGTGCGGCCGCCGTTGCAGACGAAATTCAAATCGTTGATTTCTTAGAGAGCGACTATCTTCTGACGTCAGAGGAGGGCAAGACGCGCATCGTTACCGGGGTCAATGTGGGTATGGGACAGCCGGGTTACCCGACTGGTGGCCCACCCGTCCCCGGGTGGGGTTGAAGTTCTATCTGTTGGAGCCGGTACATGATGTTGTGGCCGGCAGACGCCCTCGTCTGCCCCGACGTCA
>JAAERE010000398.1 GCA_024230675.1 bacterium
ATGTTTGGACGTGTCAAAGCAACCCTCCCAAGATAAAGGTAGGCATTAGTATACATGTTTCAGTGACGACACGCAAGTAACCGCCCGGCAAATCAAAGTCATCCCCCACCTTAATGGTGGGCTACCAGGGCCGGGTCCCCTCTTCCGAGGGGATGACTCAAGGGGCCGGAGCTCACCTCTCCGTCTCCCCAGCGAAGGCTGGGGTCCAGAACAAGACTGGATTCCATCCTCCGCTGGAACGACGGGCTAAGGCCCGTCTCGCTCTCTGACCCCTGGGTCCCCTCCTCCGAGGGGATGACTCAAGGGAGCAGGAACGACGAGAACAGTACGTCCGTTGAATCACAACAGGTTAGACGGTTAACGCCGAGGCTCAGGAAACTCACCCGGGTCCATTAATCACTTGCCAAAAATCCCGGATTGACTATATTTACCGGCTCGAAACAGCCGGTCGGCGTATGTCCGCCAAAGGCTGAAATAGAAACGTTAAACGTGGCCGCAAAGCCACAGAGGTGGTCAACACACTCTCAGTGCTATGTTTTCAAATCTGACCGACAAGCTGGAGCTTGCCTTTAAGAAGTTACGCGGACTTGGCAAGCTTTCAGAAAAGAACATCCAGGACTCTATGCGAGAGGTCCGGCAGGCGCTGCTTGAAGCCGACGTAAACTTCAAGGTCGCCCGCAAATTCGTCAAGTCGGTTCAGGAGAAAGCAGTCGGCACTGAGGTTACTGAGTCCATCGATCCCGGCCAGCAGATCGTCAAGATCGTCCACGACGAACTGATCAAACTGCTCGGCGGCAAAACCGCCCCCCTGACCCCCATCACCAAAGCTCCCACGGTCTATATGATCTGTGGCCTTCAGGGTTCGGG
>JAAERE010000399.1 GCA_024230675.1 bacterium
ACCACAAAAATGACGTATGGATTTCAAGATTGTTTACCCCCCTTATCGATGATTACCGGTGATTGATCAGCAGCTATGCCGCGGCGCGGCTGTGCCGTCTAGCCGACTATGTCCGTCTTGTCCTCGACAATCGTGCGGACGCCGTCCTTGGACAAAAACAGCAGCGCCAGAACAAAGATAACCGCAACCAGGCCGCCCAAGGCGATCAAAAGATGGTACCAGCGAAGCTCAAAGGCGCGATAGACTTTCATAGATAACTCCCGTGTTTGCAGGACCCTTACAGGATATACGCGCCTAAGACGCTTTTGGTTCCTGAGCGCGGGCGGCTTGGATTGCCTCCAGCAACTTCTGCTTGTTGGCCATGGATATCTGTCGCCCCTGGATCGGAAGTCCCGGCACGGTGCGGGCATAGCGGCGCAGCGCCACCACCGACAGAGCTTCAAGCTCATTCATGGGAAGCGGGGCTGCCGTAGAAACAGCAGGAGCAGGAGCCGTCACAGCGGGCGGGGCTGGTTTCGGTGGTGTCACTCGTGACGGTGTCACTGGTGACGATGTCACCGGCGGTGTGACTTTCGGTTTTGGCACGGTTGGAGCCGACGGCTTGGCGGCCGGTTTCGAAGGTTGAGCAGGCGTTTTGGGTTTGGGCTTCGGTTTTGGCGGAGCCTGAAATCCCAGATCCTCCGGGTGATACCGGGCCACAAAGCGTGCGTAGGGCAGGATCGGCACCACGCCGTTGTCGGTGCGCGGGATCACGTGCATGGAGATAAGTTCTCCCGCGGCATCGGCGGCTCGTGCTCCCGCCTCCACAGCCGTCTGCACCGCGGCCCAGTCGCCCTCAATCTTGACCGTGATGCGATCGTCTTCAATCCGCTCGGCGGAGGCGATCACAACATCACCGGCCTTGGTGGCGGCATGGGTAGCTTGAATTGCTCCCGAGAGGCCTTTGGTTTCGATAAGTCCAAGTGCTGGGCGTGTCATGCTCCCACATAATAATGAGAAAGTTATATCAAAAACAACATGGAAATTGAAGCGAGGGTGTGAGTAATCAAAAAAAGGACCACTCGCGCTCCCCTCGAACGCGAGTGGCCTTGCACCAAAGAAAAGAGGACCTACCAAGCGCTTTGACAGCGCCCAGGAGTAAGAATGACAACCTCCCATTAAGCAACCCCTGTGCCGGTGTTCGCCAGC
>JAAERE010000400.1 GCA_024230675.1 bacterium
CCGAGTTGTCTGGACTACTGCCTGCCATTGACTTTTCCTGTCTGGTGAGAATAAACGAACCTTCGCTTGATATGTTTCACATTATAATAATCCGAGATTGTATCGGGTCAACAATCTTACACTCCCGGCCGTTAGATATTCAAATAAAAAGGGCCGATTGTGTCGGCCCTTTTCACAAACTCATTCGCAGCGGATCGCTCTCTATCCGAGGAACATATTCTGCACGAAAGTTATGATTATGTGCAGGAGTGAAAGCAGCCCCATGGACAGCACCGCCAGCCAATAGCCTTTGGCGCGTGTGAACCCGTATACAGCGGCCAGACCGATGCCGATCACAGCCCACTCCCAGATATAAAACACACCGATTTTATCCAGGGCCACCCACAGCGGATCGGTTGGTCCCCGGTCGCCAACCAGCAAAGCCAGCGAAAAAGTCACGTTCAGCGAGTCCTTGGCCATAATAAGGGGTACCTTGACCAACTGTCCCACCCAGAACAGCAGCTCGCCGTAGATCATCACCGAAAAAACCTGTTTGAACGTAGCCTTTCCGCTCATCATGAAATTGCCGACAAGCATTGCCAGCCCGGCGGCTAGCAGGGACGGCAGAATGCAGAAAAACAGAATAGTGATCAACGACTGCGTCTGGAGGCTTTCCAGGGTCGGGACCTCGCTCTGCGGGATGAAGCCCCGTTCGACATAGCCCTCCATCATTTCGATCTGGAGACGTGCGCCGTACTCCCAGGTGAACCAGGCCACGATAAAAGCGACGATCACCAGGGCTATCCAGGGAACGATTATCTTGGGGTTCTTTTTCAGCCTCTCGAAGAAAGCCGAGGGCCCGGTAAACACCTGCCACAAACCGGCGACTGAGAGACCGCTGTCGGATGCGGTCGCGGTGGCAGCGACTTGGTTATCTTCCATCTCGCAATCCTCCTGTATCGTTTATTAGAGATATGTTTTTACTCCATACGGGCGGAAACTCCGTTTGCCCCGCCCAATCACAGAAATCATACTCGACCGACCGCAAAGTATTCAACAAAAAAGGGCCGGAAAATCCGGCCCTTTTTGCTTTGATTTCGAAAGTCGGTCTATGCGAACAGAGCCGCACCGACTACGAGGGATACAATCGCCATCAGCTTGATGAGGATGTTCATCGCGGGACCGGAGGTATCCTTGAAAGGATCGCCTACGGTATCGCCAACCACAGCCGCTTTATGGGCGTCAGAGCCCTTGCCGCCGTGCGCGCCGCTTTCGATGTACTTCTTGGCGTTGTCCCAGGCACCGCCGGCGTTGGCCATCATAAGGGCCATCATCACACCACACATAGTGGCACCGGCGAGCATACCACCCAGCGCCTCGGCGCCAAGCATGTAGCCCACGATAATCGGGGACAAGATAGCCACCAAACCGGGGGGAACCATCTGGGCCAGGGCACCCTTGGTGGCGATATCAACGCACCGGCCGGTGTCAGGCTTGGCCTTGCCTTCCATGAGACCCTTGATCTCGCGGAACTGACGGCGGACTTCCTCCACCATCTGGGCGGCCGCTTTACCTACGGCGGTCATGGTCATGGCCGCTACCAGGAACGGCAAACAGCCTCCGATGAAGAAGCCGATCACAACCTCGACCTTGAGGATATTGATGCCCTCAAGCCCCACTGCCGCGCAGTAAGCCGAGAACAGGGCCAGAGCGGTCAGGGCTGCGGAACCGATCGCAAAACCCTTGCCGATAGCGGCCGTGGTGTTGCCGAGCGAATCCAGCTTGTCGGTGATAGTACGGACTTCCGGTCCAAGGCCGGACATTTCGGAAATACCGCCGGCATTGTCAGCGATCGGGCCATAGGCATCGACCGACATCGTCACACCGATAGTAGCCAACATACCAACACCGGCGATACCGATGCCGTAGAGGCCGGCGAAGCTGTAGCCGGTGTAGATAGCGGCGCAGATGACAATGACTGGGGCCACTACCGATTGCATACCCACGGCAAGGCCGTTGATGATGCAGGTGGCAGCGCCGGTGAGCGAAGATTCGGCAATATCCCGAATCGGCTTGGCCGCCGTGTAGTATTCAGTCAGAAGACCGAGAACGATACCGGCAACGTTACCCGCCAGGATCGCCCAGAACACTTTCTGGTCAAGACCCAGATTTTCGATAATGAAGTAGGAAGTGACCAGCATTATGAGCGCTCCGACATAGGTAACCAGTCGAAGTGTCGCGGCCGGATTCATCTTCGAAAAAACGTGGACCGAAAGCACGCCCAGGATTGAAGCCAAGGCTCCAAAGGCTACGATCAGCAGCGGGAGCTGCATGTAGAGCGAGCGATTAAGATCCGTGAACAGAAGAGAACTGGAGGTTGCGGCGATGGCTATCGTGGCAATCACAGAACCTACATATGACTCAAAAAGGTCGGCGCCCATGCCGGCCGTGTCACCCACGTTGTCACCGACGTTGTCAGCAATAACCGCCGGGTTACGAGGATCGTCCTCAGGAATTCCGGCCTCCACCTTACCGACAAGGTCGGCGCCAACATCCGCGGCCTTGGTAAAGATACCGCCGCCGACACGAGCGAAAAGAGCGATCGATGAAGCGCCCATGGCGAAACCGTTGATGGTTCCAGCCGTCGCGGGGTCACCGCCAAAAAACCAGAAAACCACGCCCACACCGATCAAACCGAGCGAAGCGACCGTCATACCCATGACGGCGCCGCCTGAGAAGGCTATCGAAAGGGCTGCCGGCTGGCCACTGTCTTTGGCCGCCGCACAGGTCCGCACGTTGGCCGCTGTAGCCGCTTTCATGCCGATAAAACCTGCCAGCATTGAGCAGAAAGTACCGCCCAGGAAAGCCAAACCGGTGTTGAGGTGAATTCTCCAAGCCAGGAGTGCAAATACGATAATGATAAAAATGACGAGAATCGTGTATTCCCGCTTCAGGAATACCATCGCGCCGTCGTGAATCACGTGGGCGATTTCTGTCATTGTCTCGTTACCGGTCGAGCGGGACTTGATCCATACAAACAATAGGATTGCGAAGATCAGTCCAACAACGCCGATACCGGCTGCCATTAAACCTGTGTCCATTGACATCCTCTCCCGTTAAGGCTATACAGTTCAACTAGTTGCATTTTACCTGCCATAATAACACGAAAGACCAAATATATCTCCGAAGCATACTTGCCGCAAGTGAAATTTATCACTTTTTCTGTCCGCCAATCGACCTACAAAAAAGCCCCGCCGAAGCGGGGCC
>JAAERE010000401.1 GCA_024230675.1 bacterium
CCGTGTCCGTGATGCCTTGGAAAAGGACCGCAGTTCGGGCCAGAGCGAAGGGGGCGGAAGACGAGCAGTGCGGCCTGGATCTCATGTTTTAACTTGCTACGATTACGGACGAAAGCTATAATAATATTGAGAGCGCATGCTATCGGTGCCATCCCTTCCGGCGCCGGGGTTATCGAACACAATTGAAAGTCCAACGCAAACCTCACGGGTGAAGGTCGGCGAATGTCCGGGGAGCAGCGGCTCAGAACGTATAACGCCCCTAAATTGAGACGTTTCATGTCTAGTACAACTTGCAGGGAGGATGAAGGATGCCTTTCACAATCGCAAAACACTTATCGGCAACTGGTCTGCTCGTCCTAATTGTTATGGCGCTGGCCGGCTCGGCGCTTGGCTTTGAGGATCGATTCGATGTGGTTTATGCTCCTCGATCGTTCGTGGCCGTTGACCTGAACGGGGACGGGCGCCTGGATATCGCAGCGGCCAATCGCTATAACGACAATGTTTCCGTGCTTCTCAACGATGATACCACCTTCGCGCCCGTAGTGCATTACGGCGTGGGGAATGAACCGTATAGCATTTGCGCAGCTGATTTCGACGGCGACAGCGACGTCGATTTGGCCGTGGCCAATTTCTTCGGAGGCAGCGTGGCCATCCTGGAAAACAACGGGGATGGTTCGTTTACCGGGTCCAGCTTCTTCAGCTCCTGGGGACCGAATCCGCTTGCTATTTGTGCCGCCGATTTTGACGGTGACCTTGACATAGACCTGGCCATAGCCAATTGGGGTGATACTACCGTTTCTGTTCTGGCAAACGACGGGAATGCGACATTTGGTCCGATTCAAACCTCGATCCCCGTAGGGGCGCTTCCGCACTCGATTTGCGCGGCCGATCTCAACGGCGATGGAGCTCCCGATATCGCGACGGCCAATCGCGGTGACAACAACGTATCCGTCCTGGTGAACAGCGGCGATGGAAGCATGGCCACGGCGGTGGAATACACGGCCGGGGCGGGGCCACACTCGGTGTGTGCTGCGGATCTTGATGGCGACGGCTTGCTCGATCTGGCGGTGGCCAATCGTGATTCGGATGATATATCGTTTTTGAAGAACAACGGTTCCGCTGTCTTCAGCGCCCCGGTCCACTTTGATGTGACAAACGGACCGCACTGGGTAACCGCGGCCGATATCGACGGCGACTCCGATGTGGATCTGGTAACCGCCGATTATTATTCCAGCCGAATCTCGGTTCTCAAGAACAGCGGCGACGCTGACTTCTCCTCGAGTACTGCTCATTACGCCGGTCCTTCTCCGGTATGCGTTGTACCAGCTGATCTTGACAACGATGGCGATGAGGACCTGGCCGTGGCAAGCATTGGCTTTGTTGCCATAACGCTGCTGTGGAACGGGGGAGACGGGACCTTCGTCCCGTACCCGGAGGATGTCCCCGATGCTCTCCAACATGCGGATCTGATCGCTACAGACCTCAACGCAGACGGATATACTGATTTGGCACTGACTCATCCTGACTACGATTCTGTCGTGGTTCATCTCAATACCGGCGATAGTGCTTTCACGCCGGTATTTCCGCACGACGTGGCCGATTCCCCGTTCGCGGTCACATCTGCGGATCTGGACGGAGACGGCGACAAAGACCTGGTCACGGCACGATACGAGGCGGATCGAATCTCGGTCTTGATGAACAACGGTGATGGGAGTATCGGCCTGGCTGTCGGCTACGATGCCGGCGGCGACGGTCCGCTCGATGTTTGTGCGGCCGATTTTGATGGCGATACCGACCTGGATCTGGCTGTCGCCCTATGGTTTGACGGCAGCGTATCCCTCTTGTTCAACAACGGCGATGCTACATTCGCCCCGGCCACGACGCCGTTTCCCGTGGGTGCCGGCCCCAAATCCGTGTGTGCCATCGACCTCGATTCTGACGGTGACCAGGACCTGGCTGTCGCCAACTCAATCACCGACAACGTGTCGATCCTGATGAACAACGGTGACGGGTCGTTTGCTTCGGCCGTTCATCACGGCGCCGACAACGGTCCGAGCGCAGTTTGCTCCGCCGATCTGGACAACGACGGCGACCCGGATCTGGCAGTGACCAACTACAATTCCAATGTGCTTTCAATTCTCCTCAACGACGGTACCGGAGACTTCCCATCCGATGTGACTTATGAAACTGGAAGCAGACCGATTAGCGTCTCATCGGCCGATATGGACGGCGATGGCGATCAAGATTTGATGACGTTCGACCTGGATTACTATGCTACTATCTCGTTCTTCCGCAACCTTGGCGATGCAACTTTTGAACTTCGTGAAGTGCTAGCCGCCGGCCACAATCAGGCGGTGGGGGCATGCCTGGCCGATGTCGACAACGACGGCGACGTTGATATTGCGGTGGCCCGCAGGAACTCTCATGATATTGCCATGTCCTGGAACAACGGCGACGGTACCTTTGCCGACCTACCGTACTATACGGGCAGCTGTTGTCTCCCTCCGACCGTCGGAGACGTGGATCAGAGCGGAGCCGTAGATATAACCGACATCGCTGTAATGATCGATTACCAGTTCTGGTCGATGGGCATGCTTGCATGCGACGCTGAGGGCGACGTTGACTACAGCGGAGTGGTTGACATCACGGACCTTTCGGTCCTGATAGACAACCAGTTTCTAACCCTCACACCGTTGCCGCCGTGTCCGTGAAGATTCAGCTGTTGATTCAACTTTTCGGGGAAAGAATGGAAAGGTGTACTATGATGATCAAACTTATTACGGCCTGCTTGACGTTGGCATGTTTAGTGCTCGTCGCTGTGACGGCGGCCGCTGAACCGGTCGTCTGGGACACTGTGGCGACTTCGACAGCGTGGGGTACGGGGACACCGACCGGCTCAGGCGACAATATCGCACTAAGTGTGGCCAATAACGGTGAAATGGGCCAGCTCGGGATCGGTGGAGTCAATCTTGATTTCACCGTCGATGGCGGAGATACCGGCATCCGTCCGGCCGACAGTGTTTACTTGCGAAGCGGCAGCTTGTTCCTCATGCGCCACGACGGCGACAGCGTCCTGCTAACCACCAGCATCGCCCAAAAGGACTGGACCTCACCAGATTGGTACGATTCAATATCGTACGACTTCGTTCCGGTCCCGGAGGGAGGCCCGATGAGCAGCGGGGTCTACAACGACGGTGATGAGGACGTTTACGACTCCGTCTTCATCGGTCGTCTGGCCTCCCGCGACAGCGCTGTCCTCATCGAGCGTACGTTCTACGCTCCGCGCAGTATGGGGCTGGTCGATTACCCCTTCCTGATGGTCAGGACCAAGGTGTTCACCGGAAGTAAGGGCGCGCAGAGCAACCTGACGATCGGGGACGGGATGGATTGGGACGTTCCCTCGGATCGACCAGGGCTGAACATCTCTCACAGCTCAATTGTGGCGAACGCCGTATACATGCAGGGGACGTCGGACCCGGATTCGTCTTTCGCCTGGGACAACACTCAGCGCCTCGCGGCCGAAACTATGATGGGATGGGTTACACACAGCCAACTCTTCGACGGTGAGTGTGCTGAAGCCGCTGAAGGCCACGGTGCCCTTGGTACTTTCCAGTCAATGATGAACGACAGTCTTGTCGCTCCGGGAGTCCGCGAGCCGAATTCACAAATGTGGTGGGATAGCATCGCCGAGTACGATTACAATGAGTTTAACCCTGCGGCTGCGGATCAGGCAATCTGGGTGACTTACCGGCACGACTTCGATCTGGCCGAGTCCGATACCTTGTATTTCTTTACCGCTCTGGCGACCGCCAACCAGGGGTTTGTCCACCTCGACCTTGAGAACACCATGTGGGTTGCCGGGAGCTGGTACTTCCGATGGATGCGAGGCTGCACTCGCGGTTGCTGCATTCCTCCCACGGTTGGAGACGTAGATCAAAGCGGGATTGTGGATATAACCGATATCTCAGTGTTTGTTGACAATCTGTTTCTGACTCTGACGCCGCTTGTTTGTTTCGAGGAAGGCGATATAAACGGCGACGGGGTTACAGACATATCAGACCTCCAGTGGCTCATTGCCGACCAGTTCATCTGCCTTGGATGTCCACCGCCTCCGTGTCCGATATCGAGCGTTTGGTGAAACCCGGTCCAGGGAGCTGATATCCACCGAAGCTCCCTGCCGTGGGCCGACCTTTTCCCCTTGACGATGTCGCTGTACTTCGCTAGGTTGAGGTGCAGGTACTTCGGGCATCCCTGATTCTCCTACCGACGATACGACAGTCTTCTGCATGCACTGGAGGGTGGCATGAAACTATCAAATGTGGCTGCAATATCAATTCTGCTGGCAGCGCTTTCCCCGGCAATACTGTTCGGCCGATCGATTCAAACTCCTTATGGTGATCTTAACTCCTCTCAGGCCACGATGGCCTCACCGGCCTATTGCATAGCCGAACACAACGTTGGGGAAATCGTAATGGCCGTAGACAACGCCGGTCACATCGGAGACGGTTTTCATTCTTCGGGGACGACCGACTGTTTTACCGGCCTCACGGTACACGCCTGCGAATTTCCCGCCGGCAGCAACACCAGATACCTTTTCGCCGGTGCTATCTGGATTGGGGCGGTGGTAGGTGGGGATACGCTTGTATCCACCGGCGCCGATGGCTGGAGTACCTCCGGCTACGAATACCACCCTGAGATATTGTCCCTGGGCGACATGGTCTACCGTTCATCTCTCGATCCCCTCGCTCCAGAGTATTGGGGCGCCGTCTCGGAGCAAGACTATGTGGCGGTATACTACGACACGTGCAATCTCTGTCCGGGTGTAACCAACGACCCGGTCGATGGGAGGTCCCACGCACCGCTGAATCTGGAAGTTACTCAGGAGTCGTACGCCTGGTCCTATCCGTACGCAGAGGACTTTGTCCTGTTTAACTACAAGGTCCGGAACACGGGAGTGGACACTCTCCACGACGTCTATTTCGGTATGTATGTTGATGCCGATGTAAAGCACGCCTCCACAGGCTCTTCGGGGGCACTGGACGACCTGACTGGCCTGTACACTGCCTCAAGCGGCTTTACCGCTCCTCCGATAGCGTGGATCGCAGACCTCGACGGGAATCTGGGGGGCAGTCTGGCCGTTCCCGCGGTCACCGGCGTGTGCTTCCTCAACCCACCTGAGTCGGGCGCTTCCATCTCCTACAACTGGTGGATTAACAGTACCAGCGCCGCCAGCGACTTCGGACCGCGGAGGAAAAGCGGTTATCGTGACTTTGGGACCGGGGGGATGGGCACACCTGAAGGCGACCGCAATAAGTACCATGTCCTTAGCAGCGGCGAGATCGACTATGACCAGGCCTGGACGGCGCAGATAAGCGCGTTGGACCCTACCTGGATGTATCCGCCACCGACTATTTCTCCCGACCTGTCTGACGGAAAGGACACCCGATATCTGCTGTCGATGGGACCGATCACTATAGAACCCGGGGAAGAGAAGTCTTATGTCACGGCTTACGTCGCGGGTGACAATTTCCACTCCCAAAGCAGCAACGGCAGCAATCTGCCCGACAACCCGGCGGAATGGTACGACAATGTCGAATTCGATGACCTGGCTATGAACGCCACCTGGGCTTCATGGGTTTACGACAATCCGGGCGTTGATACCGACGGCGATGGCTATGCGGGGACTCAGTACGCGGGCGATGGTGTCCCGGACTTCAGGGCGGCTGCGGCGCCGCCGGAACCGGTCTTCTGGCTTGAACCGAAGGTGGGTGCGGCGACGGTTCGCTGGAACGGCCATCTGCCGGAAACTTTCGTTGATCCCTTCTCGTCGGATCAGGACTTTGAGGGCTACAACGTCTACATGTCGACTTCGGGAGCGCCCCCAAGCTTCATAAAGCTGGCTTCATACGATTTTGAGAACTATTTCAAGTTTGTATTATGGTGGGGCACCGTCGGGTGGCAGAATGAGGGGGATCGTTTCACCCTGGAGGAAATGCGCTGTCTCTACGCCGATAGCTGTGCCGACACCAGTTGGCACCCTCTGGATTATGATGCCAACCATCCCTACATACTGTCGGGTTTCTTTGACTCGATATTCTATTTCGATAAGGTAGCTCTGAACGCCAGCGAACTCGGTGTCACGACTCCCATTATCAAGCGATATCCGGCGGCGCCGGAGCCACCGTATTCGGATCCATCCGAAGTGCCGGCACATCTGGCCGCGGTCTATCTCACCGACGACGGTTATTTCAAGTTCTATGAGTACGAATACACGATCGACAATCTCCTTCCGGGGATTCCGTTCTGGATATCGGTATCGGCTTTCGACTGCGGCTCCATCAAAGGCGGCGTCGGAATCCTTGAGAGCCCGGTATTCGAGGCGGCCCAGGTCGTATTGGCCTTGCCCGGGGATACTGCTTGTTGCATAGGCGGCAGGGGGAACGTGCTTCTGGAACCAGACTGTAGTCTATCCGACCAGACCGTGGATATTGTCGATCTGCAACTATTGGTCGATCACATGTTCCTGACTTTCGCGCCTCTCTGTTGCGAGGAGGAGGCCGACGTGGACGCCAGCGGAGAAGTTGACATCACCGACACGCAGGTCATGATCGATCACCAGTTCCTGACGTTGACTCCGTTGCCGCCCTGCCCGTAGGAACCGGTCAGCAGAGGCGTCTCCGGGCGGCTTCTCTCAGCAACTTGACGCCGCGCTGTGTGCTTCGTACCTTCATCTTCTAAGAGCACACACATCGGGAGACACATATGTCCGCCTATCGGCCCACTTCTGTTTTGAATTCTGTCATGATTTCCATCTTTGCCGCCGCCCTGGTCCTTTCATGCGCCCTGGCCAGTGGTTACCCGCCCGGCGTGGACGAAGCCCTGAGCGCGGCGGGCGATAATCGGCCCGAGCTGGAAAAGGTACTCGAACACTACGCGGCCGAAGGTGATTCGCTCAAGCTGGAAGCTACGTATTTTCTGATTGCCAACATGGAAGGTCACAGCTATGTGACCTATATGCTGCACGACTCCAATGAAGTCGAAATAGAGTTCAACGTCCTTGACTATGCCAATTACGACGAACTTGTGGCGGCGGCCGAGTCCCTGGAGGCAGAGCGGGGGACCATTGACTACAAGCGCAAGGAAAAGTTCGAGGATCTGGAATACATCAAGGCCGACTTCCTGATCAACCAGATCGACCTGGCGTTTGAAGCCTGGCGCGAACGGCCGTGGACGGAATACCTGTCGTTTGAGCAGTTCTGTGAATTCATTCTTCCGTACAGGGGCAGCAACGAGCCGTTGGAAGACTGGCGGGGGATGTTCCTGGAGAAATACGCGCACATCCCTGAGCAGATGGAAGACGCTTCTGATCCTGTCGGAGCCGCGCGGCTTATTAACGAAGACATCCTGACTTACTTTGGTTTTGATCCGCGCTATTACTATCACCCGACCGATCAGGGGCTGGGGGAGATGCTCGAGAGCAAACTTGGCCGCTGCGAGGACATGACCAATATCACGATTTACGCTATGCGTGCCAACGGTCTGGCGGTCACCAGCGACTATACACCGCACTGGGCCGATCAGGGAAACAACCACGCCTGGAACGCCATCCTTGTACCCGGCGGCAAGGTGGTTCCGTTCATGGGCGCCGAGGCCAGCCCCGGTGAATACGACTTGAGCGGGAAAGCGGCCAAGGTCTATCGCAAGACGTTCGGTCAGCAGGCCGACAATCTCGTATTCCAGGAGCACAAGCAGGACTCAGTGCCCCGATGGTTGAACGGGAAGAGCTATGTTGATGTAACCGCTGAGTACGTGAGTGCGATCAGCCCGACAATAGAATTCAGCGAGCAGGTGCCGGACTCGGTTGATATTGCCTACATCTGCGTATTTAACTCAGGCGAATGGAAAGCAATTGATTGGTCCCGGATCGAAGAGGATAAGGTCACGTTCGAGGACCTTGGCCCCGACGTGATTCTGCTACCGGCCCTTTACCTCAACAAAGAGATAGTCCCCTGGGGCCCGCCGTTCACTCTGTCCGAAACGCCCGCCCCTAAGATGTTCATCGCCGATGAGAACTCCAAAACGACGATGCGGCTGACTTCTACGAGCGGTCGCCTGAAAGTCCCTGAAGGCAAGCTGTCGGCCCTTACCGAAGGTGTCGAGTACACGCTGTCTTACTGGAACGACGGTTGGCAAGAAATCGGCCGGTCGGTAGCTACCGACCAGCCGTTGGAATTCTATGACGTGCCCGAGGGCGCCCTGTACTGGCTTACGGCCAAAGACTCCGATCGCGAAGAACGGGTCTTCAACTGGGAAGACGGAGCTCAGATCTGGTGGTAGGTAACTAACCTACCGCCGCGAAATGTCACCGGAACCGGAGACGTGTCGGGAGACATCCTCCGGTTTTCCCCAGAAATCAATATCGCCGCTGCCGTATACATGGCCGTCGAAACTCTCCTCGGCGTACACATCCACATCGCCCGATCCGGCGATCCTGACATAAGCTTGCTTGGCTCTCAGATCACGGGCGTCCACATCGCCGGAGCCCTCGATATTGATCTCAACCTCGTTGATCTCACCCTCGATCGTAACATCGCCGGAGCCGCTGATGTCGATCTCAAATACTTCGCCCGTCAGACCATCGATATCCGCATCGCCCGAGCCCGAAATTCGAATGCTGGTTAGTTCCGGGACGGTGATGTCGACCCGGACACCGCGACGGCTGCGGTAATTTCCGCGGGAGGTTATAAGCAGGGTCCGCCTGCTTCTGACTCTTGTCTTGATATGGTCCAGCAGATTGTCGTCGGTGGTGACGCTCACGCTTTGCTTCTCGCCCACCGTCACGAATACATCCGTGGAGCCATCGATCTTGATCCGATCAAAAGAATCCACTTCGCGAATTTCCGTCTCAATGTCGCCGGAGCCGCGTTCGCCGCCGCCGAACAGCCCAAAAATATCTCCGGCCAGAGCCGGCTGACCGGTCATCAGGGCCACGCCCAGCAGCGTCATCAGAAATAGTACGCCTAACCTTCTCACAAGTCCCTCCTTGCCTGAATTTGCCTTTACCTCTCCTGTACGGAGAAGCAGGCGGGGGAGTTTCATTTCAAGGCCTCAACGAGGCCTTTGGCGGAATGCTTTGAGCCCTGGACATTATTGAACTTTCCTCAACTCGACCAAGGCCGTATTTTCAGGCGTGAAGCAGAAGCTATGAAACGATCTGGAGTAGGATGTGATGATTCAGATATTCGGCACGAAGAAATGTCGGGATACGCAGAAGGCGCTGAGGTTCTTCAAGGAGCGGCGCATTGATACTCAGTTTATCGACCTGGCCCAGAAAGACGTCAGCAAGGGGGAGCTCAACAGTATCAGCCGATCGGTACCGCTGAATCATCTGATTGACACCGAAGGTCGTGAGTACGACAAGCGCAATCTGAAGTACCTGGTTCACGATGTTGAGGAACAGCTCCTGGAACACCCCCTGTTGTTCCGCACGCCGATTGTGCGCTATGGAAAAAAAGCCGCCGTCGGCAACGAACCCGACACCTGGAAAATCTGGGCGGCCGAGATCAAGTAGTGACTGGAGTCGCCGGTCAGATTGGGATTTTACGGCTCTTACTCATCGACTTTTCGACCGTCCGTTTTAGCGCCATCGAGTTGTCCCAGTTCTTCTCTATGAAACTGCCGATCGCGTCGTCCAGGAGTTTCTGCACCGGCACATCCTGAAAGTGCGACAGGGCCGTAAGCTTGCTGATGTATTCCTGACGGTACCAATACGCCTTTTTTCGCCAGGGAATTCCGGCGCGGTCGATCTTGGCGTCCGAAACCATAATTGACTTGTCGGGGTCGGTCTGTTTGTTGCTGGGCATGTATTTCCTTTCCGGGCGGTTCCAACACCGCTCGCACAATGTCCACTCATATTGTATTGAATACTATCGACAGAAAGCCGGAAGTCAGCTATCGAAATCGACCAGGCGGGCCTTAACCCACTCCTCGCCCAGGATAGCTTCGGCCTCGAGATCGGCGTCTTCAGCGGCATCTTCGGCCACCATTATAACAAAAGCTCCCCCGATAGTAACGTACGACGAGGGTCCCATAGCCCCGATCGGTCCGGCGTGACCGGCGCTGGAGCAGAGCGCGGCCGGAATATCCTTGTCGAGGAGAACCTCCAGAACCATCTCGGCCGATTGCAGAGAAGTTAACTGGGCGAGGGCCAGCCATTCAATATCCGTGTTCTCGGGTGGAGAACCAGCAGGCTGCGACTGTGACCCTTTGCGTCGGCGCCAGTCGTTTTTGGGGCGGGTGTCTTCGGGAGGCAGGGAGGCTAC
>JAAERE010000402.1 GCA_024230675.1 bacterium
CATCGGGATCCTCAGCGCTGACCTCGAAACAGATCGAGTCGGCTTCACACCAGACAATGGTGGTATCCTCCGGTACGTTGAGCACCGGCCCCCAGGTCGCTTCAGATCCCCCCCCGGTCTGCGCCAACGCCGTCGAACCAAACGTTAGTAGACAAGAGAATATGAGAACCAGAGTATTACGGACTGACCCTCTCCTATACATCTTTCCTCCAAAGCGATTGCCAGCCCGGCGACAGTTTTCCTCGCCTGTAACGCCGGGACCAATCTTCAGGCTAAATCACAGGTCCGTTACAGAAAAATCTATATGTTGTCCTGGCAAAAGCCTCTATGTGTGACCATCAGGCAGTAAAAATAAGGTGGTATTGCTACCAGACTATACTGGCCTCTCAATATACCGTTTTCCGCCTCCAAGTCAAGGACTTCTACCGGCTGGAGGCCTTACGTGCAAGAATCGGGCCAATCGCTAAGTCGCTGCAACTTGGTCTAGTTACGACTCAATTCTAAAGCTCCTGCAAACAGGATTCCTTTAAGTGAACTTCCCTTTCACAACTTGTGCTTCGTCTTGCGTACTCAGCCCGCAAACGGGAATATCAGGGCGTCCCGACCGATGGAATCCAGCCTCAGGACGGCCGCAGCCTCCAATATGAACCAAAACCTTGACAATATGGACCGTACGTACACATATTACAAGTCGTAAAGCATTGTAAATGGAGAGATTATTATGGCGAAAAAGAACGCCCCGTCGCCTCAAAGATCGAAGGCCAGGGGAATCGACACGCTCCTTCGAGAGAACCGGAAATTCAAGCCCACGTCCGCTTTTCGGCGCCAGGCCAACGCAAACTCTGCGTCGATTTACGATCAGGCGAGCAAGAACCCGGTCCGTTTTTGGGAACAGCAGGCCTCCGAACTGGTTTGGAAGAAGCGCTGGTCCCGGGGGTTGGAGTTCAAAGCTCCCGACGCCAAATGGTTCGTCGGCGGAAAACTGAACGTCACCGAATCATGCCTCGACCGTCATATCGCCGAAGGTCGTCGCAACAAGGCCGCAATTGTATTCGAGGGCGAACCGGGCGACCGCCGGACAATGACCTACTACGATCTCTATAAGGAAGTAAACAAGTTTGCCAACGTCCTGAAGAAGCTGGGCGTCAAGAAGGGGGATCGCGTGGCGATCTACCTGCCCATGATCCCCGA
>JAAERE010000403.1 GCA_024230675.1 bacterium
ACCGAACAGAACATGCGGGACTTTTTTGTGACGTTGTCAGAGAAAGACCAACGGCGGTTCGCGGCCCTTGAGGCCAAGCAACTTGGTTATGGCGGCGTGAAATATGTGGCGGAAGTATTGGGCTGTTCGCAGAGGACCATTGAGCGTGGCCTCGCCGAGTTGGATAACTTGTCGAACGATCCGGTGGCCGGTCGGGTAAGACGGCCTGGAGCGGGTCGAAAAAAAAGATTACGCCCGACTCCGAGGTCGAGATGAATTTGAAATCGCTGCTGCAAACGCGAACCGCCGGCGACCCGGATGACGAGGCAATTGTGTTCACCGATCTTTCTCCGAGAACTCTTTCTGAAACTCTTAACGCGATGAAAACGCCTGTTAGCCACGAAACGATTCGGCAGTGGATGAATGACCAGAGGCTGCGGTTGCGGAAGATCCGTAAAGTTATTCCCGGCGGTTCTTCCCCCGACCGCGACGTCCAGTTCGTAATGATCGCCGAATTGATTGACGAATACCAAGCCGCCGGAAATCCCTATTTTTCCATCGACACCAAAGCGAAAGAACACTTGGGAAAGCTTTACCGAGCCGGACGAATCCGCTGCAGTGAACCGTTCCAGGCGTTCGACCATGACTTTCCTAGTTGGGCGGACGGCGTGGTCATTCCTCATGGCATCTACGATCCGGTTCGCAACCGTGGGCATATCAATATCGGTTTGTCTCACGACACCAGCCAGTTCGCTTGCGACAGCTTGCTTTGGTATTGGAACCGCATCGGCAAGCAGTGCTATCCCAACGCGAGTTCGATTCTTTTGTTATGCGATTGCGGCGGCAGCAACTCGGCAAACAGATACATTTTCAAACACGACCTGCAGATCCTGGCCGACACCATCGGAATTGAAATACGCGTGGCCCATTACCCCGCCTATTGCTCGAAATACAACCTGATCGAGCGACGTTTGTTTCCGCACATCGGCCGCGCATGCACAGGCATGTTGTTCGACACAGTGGAAACCGTCGTCGACCTGATGCGAAAAGCGACAACAACTACTGGACTGAAAACAACGGTCAACGTAATTCGGCGTTTTTACGAAACCGGCCGCAATGCCACCGATGAAATCAAGCACAACTTGAAAATCGTATTCGATGATCTGCTGCCCAAATGGAACTATCGAGCCATCCCGCAACACACGACAGTAATTTCTTGACCAATTCTAAGTCGAATAGCGATAGGCGGTTCAGGAGATTATTCGTCTGGACCGCCTTGCTATTTCTTGGGGTATTTTTCTGCAGTGTTGCCGATTTATTTGTAGCCTCAGGGCTCCTGATCTCGGCGGAATCCTAGATGACACCATTTTCTGATTTTCCGAGAGTATATCGGAGTCGAAACTCAGTGCCAGGGAAGGTGGATTCGGCAGCGTTCAGGTGGTCGAGCAGGTGTTGGATTGCTCGGTTCGAACGGGGATTGGCCAGCGTATGAATACGCACCTCCAGCACTTTGGCGTCGCAGTCTGGGATGATGTCTGCGTCGGATCGAAATAAGTCGCGAAGTAATGAACGGGAATCGTCTTCGCGGCGAAGGGATTCACGCAGCAGATTGGACATGGCCGTTTCCGCTCGATAGGCTACCAACTTCACCGTGTCGGTCAAACGCTTCCGACTCGGAGCCAAACGTCCGAACTTCGCATCCTCGGGAAATTGGTTCCATTCCAAGTGTTTCGGTGTGGAGTTCATCTGCTCCCTTAATGAATTCACTTCGTGCTCGAACTGCTCAATCTCTTCCCGCAAGTTAGCTTTCTGTTTTTCCCATTTGGCTGCTTTTGCGTCATCGACTTCGCTCTTTAGCGTCAAAGCCGCGAAGCGAGCTTGACGTTGCGTGAGCTTCCCTTTAGCAGATCGAGCTTGTCGGTTCAGCTCGCGCCACGCTGGGTTCACCACCGGCCGATTGGTCTCAGGAATCTCCTCGGTTCGATATTCGCTAAGTGCATCAATGGCAAAGTGTTGCATCATGTAACGGAAAAAGTTTTCCTGACACCATCGGCTGAACAGCGCCGCTGCATCCTGCAAGCCCTCCCGATTGTAGGCTGTACTGATCAGGCTGGTCTGGTGGCCGCTGGAAGTCAGCTTGCGGACCTCACGCATCCACATGCCATCCTTCACCCCCACCAACGAACCTCGCTCCGCCAACTTCATGACAACCACCTCCCCATTCGGCATCGTCGCAGTGACTTCAGAAAACTCCGATGCCGGCCAATCCTTCTTGGGGAATTTGTGGTAAGTGATACAAGCGATGCGGTGTTCCTCCCACATGCGTCGGAAGAAAGACGGGCTATACCCTTCCCGGTCGAAGATCATCAGGAAACGACTGCGGTAGGGGTTGCCGTCGAGTTCTTCCTTCGTGGGTTGATTCGGCACATCACTCAGTAGCCGAGGTACTACATCGTTTTCGATCGCTTCGAGCATGCCATGGTCGATCGGCCGTTCGATCGCAAAGAACGGCTGGCCCAGCGCATCGTTGACCCAATAGTCGGTCGTGCCTCGCAAGCACAGTCGCTGACGCGATACATAGCGACGCGGTAATTCCGTCTGCTTACCGTGATAAAGACGCACATGGCCGTCGACATACAGAGTGCCGGCTAACTCTGGCTCCTGCTCCATCCAATCTTTGGAAAGCAATCCGGCCCAGATTTCGGGGGCCTTGTTGTCTTGGCCCTGGCTGAGTTGTCCGAGTTTCTGCCGCAGGCAGCGGACCTCCGGCACACGGTCCAAGCCCATCAGTTTGCCCAGTTCGCCCGGTGATTCATATTGAAGTTGCTCCACGGCCCGAATGCGGCATAGGGCCATGTAGGCCAGCAACAGGATCACATGCAGTATCGTGTAGTAGCCGGTCAGGGTCGGAAACGTGACTTGTAGATGACGAAACAATCCATTCTCGATCAACGCGGGAAGAGCGCAAAGCACGCCGCCGTAAGAAACGTCTCGACAAGATTCAAATTGCGTCGGGGCGCCACCGGGTAACTTCCCCATGGAGGCCAACACACGTTCGATAGGCCGCGTACAGGCAACCCCCATCTCGTCGCCCGTGGCTCGGTCCTCGTTGCTACGTGTCGATTTGTCGCTAGAGACGGGGGGAGCGGCGACTGTCGAATTAGGGGCAGTTGGTTCGCCGACGTCATTGGATTGCTCCGACGGAAAGTCAGGTAACTCGACACGTCCTTGATCAATCGCTTTACGAAGGGTATCGTAAGGGATATCGAGTTCGCGCGCGACCTCGGCCTTGGAGTGGCCTTCCGTGAACAGTTGCTGAGCCTGTTGGACGACTTCCGGGGTCATCACGGGAGCGCCGCGAGTTCGACGCAATTTGTAAAATCCGTCAATGCCCTCTTTGCGATACTTGTTGACACTCCGCACAACGCTACTCTTAGAAACTCCAAAGGCCCTAATGATCTCTGCCTGTTTGCAGGCACCTTGGGCACAGAGTTGTGCGGTGAACATGCGAAAGGCTCGCAGATCACCTGCGGCGTGTTGGAATACGGGCTGGATGCCGCAGAAATAGAACCATTGTCCATCCTGCCGCACGACGCTCATTAATTGACTGATGCGAGTAGCGTCCTCGGCAATCAGCGGTAATAATGCTTGTTGTGGCATTGTGGCACCTTCTTCCTCAAGGAGTGCAATCCAGACGAGGTTGAAGGTGTCATTTTTACTTCCGCATCAGATCAGCAACAGACCCACCCATTCAGAAACGTAACTTCAGGGCACGTAGCGTTTTGCGCACAG
>JAAERE010000404.1 GCA_024230675.1 bacterium
AAATACCTCGTAAAACGACGACCAACTATCACCTCTCCCCCGGATTCGGGATTGAGTTTGTCCGTCCGCACATCACGCCGTTTGCCGAGTTCCGTCTGGTAAACGTGGCGGGAGAACTCATTGGAGATTACTTCTTCTTCTCCGCCGCCTTCGGCGCGCGGTTTTAGTCCGAACTACGGGACAATCCGGCAGCCTCCGTACCTCTGGATTCATTTGGAAACCCGCTCACAAACTTCTATACTTGATACCAGCCGTCAAGAGGGAGATCGTCGCGCTGCGCTATGCCGTCTGATGTCAGGAAAAACATACTAACCCGAGAGCTGGTCTTCACACTGCGCCTGTTCGCCGTGTCGATGCTCGTATTCTCCACCTTCCGCTTTCTGTTTCTCCTTGTTTATTTGGATGAGTTCAGCGGGGTGCCGGCGGGTGAGATATTCAGAAGCTTCTTGCACGGCCTTCGGTTCGATGCAGCTGTCAATTCCATGGGCTTTGTGGCCGTTCTGGTCCTGTCCTTTCTGCCCTTCGTCAACCGGCTGAGAGTCTTTCGCTGGTTCTGGATTATCCTGGGGCACCTGGTGTTTGTCGTTTTCTTCCTCCTGCAAGTGGCAGACCTTCAATACTTCGAACACGCCCACAAGCGCCTGGGCTATGAGGCCTTCGCCTATCTGGACGCCAACATCCTGCCGGTCCTCAGTACATCCCTGATCGAACGGCCGCTCTTCCTGATCCTGACTGTCGTCTTTGTTATTGGCTTTGTCATCATAGCCCGTTTGAACATCAGACAGCTAAAGATCACCGAATACAAACCTGTACCGCTGAAGAGCTATCTGCTCGTGCTGCTCGCGCTGATTCCGGTACTGATCATTCTGGCGCGAGGCGGCGTGCAGCGCGTTCCTCTCCGGACCGCCGATTCTTTCATCAGTCGTTTCAACGCCGCCAATGTGCTAACCATCAATAGCCCCCACCTGGCCTTTCGCTCGCTGGGTAAGAGCAAGAGAGTCAAACTTGTCGACTCCGAAACGGCGAGGGAGCGAGGTCGGGATCTGCTCAGGATCGATCCGGCCCGACAAGTGGACGCGGCCTACCCCCTGCTGGTGGCGCCGAAGTACGATGCTGGCGACGGCGTCAGACACTACAACGTGGTCGTTATTCTCATGGAGAGCTGGACCGGCAAGTTTGTCGGCCCCAACGGGGATACACTTGGCGTGACGCCCCACTTCAACGAGCTGGCCCGGCAAGGCCTCTTTTTCGATCGGTTCTTTGCGTCCGGGTTCAGGTCGACCTCGGGGCTCTTCTCCACCCTGACCGGAATCCCCGATCAGATAGGTATCCCGGTCATGAGACGCCCGGAACTGATGGACAACTTCGGCTCCCTCAGCTGTCTGCTCAAGAAGCAGGGGTACACGAACATCTTTGTGCACGGCGGGCTGCTGGACTTTGACAATCTGGAGAATATGCTCGTTCACGAAAAGTTCGACGTGATTGTCGGCAAGAACGAGCTGAAAGGCTGCGGCGGTCCGGAAAGAACCTGGGGATACGACGACGAGTTTGCATTTCGGCGCGCTAACCTGGAGTTTGCTGCTGTCACGGACCGGCCATTTTTCGGGATGATTTTCACGGTCACTAACCACAGCCCGTACCTTGTGCCGAACGAAGATTTCAACCTGTTCACCGAGCAAGATCACCCGGAGTATAAGTTTCTCAACGCATATTACTATTCCGACTGGGCCCTTGGACAGTTTTTCAAGGAAGCACGCAATGAGGCGTACTTCGAGAACACGATTTTTGTCATAACGGCCGACCATACTCACCACACCAGTCTTGACGTTTACGAGAACCAACACATCCCCATGCTGCTTTACGCTCCGGGCTTGGTTGAACCGGGAGTGAGTTCAGTGATCGGTTCTCAGGTTGATATTCCGGCAACAATCGGTTCGCTTTTGCGGCTGCCGGTGCAGGCCTGTATGGGGCGCGACTTGCTGAGTCTGGAACCTGAGGACGGTTTTGCTGTCTGTATCACCGGACATCAACTGTGCTGGATCGAGGATGAATACTTCGCCCTGATGGGATTGGACAGCAAACCGCCGCGTGTTTATGATTACCGCAAGAGTGATTATGCTACCGATGTGGCGGTCACCGATACTGCCCTGGCCGGCCGCATCCGCCGGGATGCCAACGCCCTCTATCAGTTGAGCGCCGACCTTCTTAACGCCAACAAGATTATTCCCGACGAGTACATCTCAGTAATCGACAGGCCGTAGGGACCCGCCGGAGTTTCGACCTACTCTATCCCCGGGTGGCCCACCATTCTGATGGTGGGAATTAGGTGAGCGGCAGACGTCCTCGTCTGCCCCGTTGGGCTGGGTCTCTGCGATCCTGCCGATGCAAAGCTGAGCCTGTCGAAACCGCAGGGGTTTCGACCTAC
>JAAERE010000405.1 GCA_024230675.1 bacterium
AAGCAATGAAGCGGATGTTCTTCCGCCGGCTGTCGGCCGACCAACCGATGAAGCGGTCTCTTGGACCCAGGTGCCGCGGCGCCGAGGACCACGCCAGGCATGCCACCGGCACACCGTCTGCTGAGACCAGATACTTCAAATGCTCGCCGACCGGCTGGGTGTAGCCCAGATAGTGGTGGGTCTGAAGCAGACTATCGAACAACGATTCATCACCGGTACGCCGCACCTGAGTGATGGTAAGCGGAAGGATGTCGGACAGTCGCCCCTCGATGGGATTGCAGTGGAGCGTCGTGCGCGAAGGTGTCCGACGCTGCGGCCCCAGAGGATTGGACTTCCGCGCCGGCGGCAGCTCAATGTGGCCCGCACGATGCAACGCCAGCAACAATCCGCGACAGACCATGTCCCGCAGAACGCCGTTGGGCTGGACCCAGTTCCAGGCCTCGCACAGCTTCAGGGACAGTGCCCGCCGCGTGGCGGTTGGATGCGCGCTGATGAGGTCACCAATGAAGGCGACGTCGGCGTCGGTGACAACCCGGCCTCGGTACCGTAGCACGTCCATGGCCGCAGCGTAGCAGGGTCAGAAGTAGAACGCAAGCCCGAATGCCGATTTTTTCGCGATCAAGAGGCTGCGTTGACTCGCCGCCATGCCGCCGGTGCCTGCGCCGCGTCGGGATCGCCCGCCGACAGGAGGACGTGCAGCTGGTGCGCCTCCAGCGTCTTGCCCGCCCCTGTCTTACTGACGGGCCACCAGCGGAACCGCCCGCTCGATAAACGTTTATGGCTTAGCCAAAACCCTTGACCATCATAAGCCAAGACCTTCACAGCCGTGGCCCGTCGATTGCGGAATACGAACACCCAGCCGCAAAACGGGTCGCGTTTCAACTCCTCCTTGCACAGCCGGGCCAGGCCATCTATGCCTTTCCGAAAATCGGCGGGCTCGACGGCCACCAGGATGCGCATCTGGGGTGTGACCTGAATCATGGCATGGCGCCGAAGAAAACCTGGCTCACCGCCGTCACCACGTCCGGGATCGGGTTGCCCTTGGCGTGGATCCGCATCTTCGCCCCGCAAGGATGCTCCAGTTCGACGATGCACTCGGGCGGGCAAGCACCTTCAGTAGACACCAACTCAACGAAAGCCGTAGCTGCTTCCTGCCCGGCGGTCTTCTGTCGGGGGCTCCTCTGCCCAAGCGCGCCATCGCCGTTTGTAGATGCCACGCGCTTCTTGAGTGAGTCGGGATTGAGTCGCAGCGTCTTGGCGGTTCGGTGAATCCCGTACGTTGCCGATAGCTTCACCGCCGAGTTCCACAGCGGATCCGGAATGCGCGAGCGATGCTCACGGCTGAGCCGCCAATGCTCGAAGCGCCGCCGGGCCGACTCGAGGCGAGCCGGAAGCATGCCTGTCCCTCTCGATCTCATCAGCCGTCCTCCAGACCACCATCGGTCGACGGCTGACGATACCGGACCGGTCAAATCCGGTCATGCACGCTCACCGGAAGGACACAATAGAAGTGGTCAGGCTATGTCGTCATCGCGGCCGCCACATCGCGTCGACGTTCGGCGCGGCGGGCTTTCCGGCGACGTGCTACTGACCGAGATTCCTGCTCGCGGTAGATCAAGCGATGTTGCGGGTGAGTCTTGATCCAGCGGTCCGGCAGAAGCTGCCGAAGGGCCCAGGGCACCGGCCGCAGGCAAACGCGCGAACAGATCGCTCAGATCCATGCCTTCGCGCTC
>JAAERE010000406.1 GCA_024230675.1 bacterium
ACCCGGGTAGTGTACGCCCACAAAAACCCGGCTCAACGCCACCAGCGAAGCGAAAATCAGAAGGTAAGGTGCAGCTTTGCGGAAATAGAAGCTGAACAGAACCGCCTGGCCGAAAGCGTTGGCGGCGTGTGACGACGGCATTGCTTTTCCCCCGCCGCAGCCTACCAGAAGATTGATGTTCTCCAGCACATGGCAGGGGCGGGGACGGTCTATCAGCGGCTTAAGTAAACCGGACGAGGACTGGTCCGTAAACAGTAGTACCAACGCCGAGAACAACACCAGCCAGCGAACTCTGGCGTCCCCTTTCCACAGAAGAAGCGCCACGGACACGGCATACAGGATGCGCAGCCACATATCTGAGGTGATGATCGGCATCACCAGATCCGTCACCGGGTTGGAGAGGCTGACATTGATGAAGTAGAAAATCGTCTGATCGAGGTTGATCAGGAATTCAAGCATAGGTTGCGGTCCTGCCTTTCAGGAAGCGTCTGACCTGAGAAAGGGTCGGGATTCCCGTGCGGGCCCCCATGCGGGTGCACTTGAGAGCGGCCACGGCAGCTCCATAGCTGAGCCGCTCGGCCAGATCAAAACCGTGCAAGAGGCCGTAAATGTAACCGGTATGGAAGGCGTCGCCGGCACCGGTTGTATCGACGTTTCTGACCTTGAAGGCTCGGCCCCGTGCGAACTCGCCGTTCTCCCAGCCGATTGCTCCTCTGGTACCTTCGGTCACCACGACCGTTCCGGGACAGCTTTGTCGCAGCCGCTCAACCGCTCTTTTTGCGGTACGACTGCCGGTGAAAGGCAAGGCAAAGGCGTCGGCGACTACGAGATGATTCGCTAACGGCAAGAGAGCCGAGACATCGTTTCGCATCGAGCCGACGTCAACACATACGCCGGCCCCGACCCTACGCCCCCATCGGGCCAGCTTAACACAGGCCGGCATATCGCGGCCGTCGAGATGCACAACCTTTGGAACAGGGAGGCGCGACAAGACAACATCGCGGGCGGCTACGCCAATAGTTCGCTCAAGCACCATCGTGCGCCGTCCACTTCCCCTTTCGATCAGCCCCACGGCAGTATCGGAGCTGCCTCGTTTGGTAACTATGAAGCGTGTATTGACGCCCTCGCGTCGGAGTTCTTCCACACCGGTCTTCCCGGCCAGATCGTCGGCCATCGCCGTTATCAGGGCCGAGCTGTGCCCCAGGCGTCGCAAACCTATCATCACGTTGGGCACCGGCCCACCGCCTTGTACGGTCAAACCGCAGCTATTTATCTTGGTGCCGGCGGAGGGATATTGATCGACCTCGAAAAGCAGGTCCAGCGGCGTGATGCCCAGGCCCAGACAATCAATCTGTTTGGGGCGACGGGAGCTTTTCAACCTGTCCCTTTCCCGAGCTGACCTCGGTAAATAGATCCAGAAGTTGCGCCGTGCGGCTTCGACGAATGGCAACTTCCAGACAGACCTTATCCGAAAACTCTGAGTTTGTTACTTCGGCGCCCAGCCTGCGCAGTTCGTTCTGCCAGCGATCGTACAGCGCAAAATCTATCACGAACCGATAACGATCCTTGAGAAAGCGGGTGCGCGGCTCGCTCGCTTTCAGCGCCTCCCGGGCAGTTTCACCGTACGCACGGACCAACCCGCCGGTTCCCAGCTTGGTACCGCCGAAATACCTTGTCACAACGCACAGAATACTCGTAACGTCGGCCCCGGCTATTATA
>JAAERE010000407.1 GCA_024230675.1 bacterium
ACTTTCTGGCCCGGATGAGTCACGAAATCAGAACGCCCATGAATGCCGTCGTGGGCATGACTCACCTGGCAATGAAAACCGAGCTTACACCCAAGCAACGGGACTACCTTGGAAAGATTCGATCCTCGGCCGACGCCCTTCTGGGGATCATCAACGACATTCTGGACTTCTCCAAGATCGAGGCCGGCAAGCTGGACATGGAGTGGTTGGACTTCTCTTTGGAAGAGGTCCTGGGAAACGTTTCCAACCTGGTATCCTTGAAAGCGTACGAAAAGGGACTGGAATTTTTGGTCGGCGTCGACCCCGACGTGCCCCCGAACTTGGTTGGCGATCCTTTGCGGCTGGGGCAGATCCTGATCAACCTGGCGAGCAACGCCGTCAAGTTCACCGATCATGGGGAAGTCATCATCTCCGCCGCCCTGGACAGGCTCGAAGACGACAAGGTCCAGCTTATATTCTCGGTCAGGGATTCGGGAATCGGAATCGACTTTGAGCAGCAGGCAGGACTTTTCGAGGCCTTCAGCCAGGCCGATACTTCGACATCCCGAAAGTACGGAGGCACCGGCCTGGGCCTGACGATCTGCAACCGACTTGTTGACATGATGGGCGGGGAGATATGTGTCGAGAGCACGTCGGGCCGGGGCAGCACGTTCACCTTCACCGCCGCCTTTGGCATCGGCCGGGTCGAGAGGGAGGAACGGCCTTTGCCCCCGCCCGATATCCGAGGCCTCAAAGTGTTGGTGGTGGACGACAACGCCACTTCCCGGAAGATTTTAAATGACCTTCTGGAGTCCATGACGTTCGAGGTTTCTTTGGCCGCGTCGGGAGTGGAAGGTCTGGCCGAATTGGAGGCGGCCCCGGACGACCAGCCCTATGATCTGGTGCTCATGGACTGGAAGATGCCGGGCATGGACGGCATCGAGACCTCGTTACGGATCAAACAACACCCGGCCCTCAACAAGATACCAACGATCATCATGGTCACCGCCTACGGGCGGGAAGAGAGCAGGCGCCGCAGCGAGGAGATCGGCCTGGACGGTTTTCTGATCAAACCGGTCAGTCCGTCGGTGCTGTACGAGACGATCATGCAGACCTTCCACCGGGAGGTCGTTGGGCGGAAACCCGCCATTGACCGACGGGGCCCGTCCGACGAGGCCCTGAAGGGTATCGCCGGGGCGCGGATTCTGCTGGTGGAGGACAACGAGATCAACCAGCAGGTCGCCCGAGAGCTATTGGAAGGCGCCGGCTTGAGGGTTACTTTGGCCGAGAACGGCCGGAAGAGCTTGAACAGGCTGGAAGAGGATGAATTCGATTTGGTGCTGATGGACATCGACATGCCGGTCATGGACGGTTACCAGGCCACCCGCCTGATTCGAAGGGACAAACGTTTCAAGGACTTGCCCGTCGTCGCCATGACCGCCCACGCCCTGACCGGAGACAGAGAGAAGTCCATGACCGCCGGAATGAACGATCACGTTTCCAAGCCCATTGACCCCGAGCACCTGTTTTCGACGCTGGTCCGGTGGATAAAACCGATGGCGCAACCGTTCGTCGCCGGTCGAACGGCCGTTGGTGGTTCGGGCCAAGAGGAGACCGAAAGCGCCTTGCCGGATATGCCCGGCATCGACGTCCAATCCGCTCTGGCCAGGGTGAGCGGCAACTGGGCGCTCTACCGGAAATTGCTGTTCAAGTTTCAAAGCAACCACGCCGGCGTGGTCGGCGAAATCAAGTCCGCCCTGGACGAGGACGACATTGATCTGGCCCGGCGCCTGGTCCACTCGGTCAAAGGGGTCTCGGCGAATCTGGGCGCCTGCGAGTTGCCCCTCAAGGCTCACAACCTGGAGGCGGTGATCGAAAGGGGGAACGGCAGAGAGATCGAGTCGTGTCTCGGGGCCTTCGAACAGGCGCTGAAGCGAGTTATTCACTCCATCGCCGAGTTGGCCCGGCGCGCTGAGGGGGCCCGGCCCGATAATGACAGGGCTCCAAGGGGCGCCGAGCAGATGGATGTCTCGGCGATCACCTCTTCGCTGGCCCGATTGAAACGCCTCTTGGAGGATAATGACACTCGGGCGGTGCAATGCCTGGAATCGGCCAAGGAACAGTTGGCAGGCGCGGGTGTAGGAGCTGAAGTTGATCGGTTGGAGAATTGTATGGGGCGATATGACTTCGTGGCGGCGCTGGAACTCGTTTCGGTGATGGCCAAGGGCCTTAACATCGTCTTGAAAGAGGAGGAAGATGAGTAGCGACGATTTGAGAAGAACTATCATGGTAGTCGATGATCAACCCGAGAACATCGATTTGCTCGTTTCCATTCTGGGCCCCGATTACCTTGTCAAAGCCGCCACCGGCGGACAGGGAGCGCTAAGGGTGGCCCGTTCCGAAACGCCTCCCGACCTGATTCTGCTGGACATCGTAATGCCGGAAATGGACGGCTATGAGGTTTGCCGCCAACTCAAGGCCGACGACCGAACCAGGGATATCACGGTTATTTTCGTAACCGGAAAAGGAGGGACGGAGGACGAGGCCCGGGGTCTGAAGCTGGGCGCGGTGGATTATATAACCAAACCCGTCAGTCCCCAGATAGTCAGAGCCAGGGTCAAAACCCACCTGGAACTGAAACTCGCACTACGGAAAATGGAAGAGCAAAACGAGGAACTGCGCGAGGCGGCGCAGCTTCGGGAGGATGTGGAGCGTATTTCCCGCCATGACTTGAAGAACCCTCTAGCCGTCATAATCGGCTCGGCCCAATTATTAATGGTGGGGGCCAATGTCGACAGCGTGGAGCATAAAAGGTTCAAGATGATCGAGGACGCCAGCTACAGAATGTTGAACATGATCAATCGTTCCCTGGATCTTTTCAAGATGGAGAGGGGTACATATCAATTCCAGCCTGTTCGGGTCGACCTTCTAGGTGTGGTCCGAAATATATTGGTCGATCAGGACAACCTGGCTCAGGCTAAAGGCCTGTCCGTCGAGGTTTGGGTCCATGGCGAACCGGCCGGGAAAAGGGAATGTTTTTTCGCCTTGGGTGAGAAACTTTTGTGTCACTCCATGCTAGCCAACCTGATCGATAACGCCTTGGAAGCCTGCCCGGAAGGGGAGTCGGTTACGATTGACTTAAAAAAGGACGATTCTGTAAGAATTGCCATCCACAACGCGGGCGCGATACCTGAAGAAATTCGAGACACGTTTTTTGACAAATACGTCACGTTCGACAAAATGGGCGGGACCGGCTTGGGGACATATTCGGCCAAA
>JAAERE010000408.1 GCA_024230675.1 bacterium
AGGCCCCGAAATGCAGTCCAGCGAGGGGCGGACGCTTTCGGGGCCGCTTTTTGTATTTTCTGCTTGACACCTGCACAGATGTGCAGTATACTGGATTCAAGCCAATCAGCGGAAAATTTCCAGCGACGGAGCGATATCTATGGAACAGCCAGACCCCGGAATCAATCAGGACATGACGGTAGCGGCCGAGACCGCCTACGCACCTTTCGTGCGTTTCGAGCGCGATATCAACAACGACGACTACGCCTATTACAACGTGGCCAGTTGTCCCGATTGTTCGGGCGGGATGATCCGTCAGGGGCGCTGTTGTGTCTGTCCCTCGTGTGGCTTTGAAAGCTGCCTGATATAAATCGCGTGTGAGGAACGGTCGGTATTCCGACACCGGCGGTTCCTCGCGCTGCTAACTGATACTGTTGGGAGTGGGGGGTAGTAAAATGAATCTGAACGATCTTATCAAATACGGGCTGCCGCAACGGATAATTGACATCTGGAGGCAGCGACAGGGGGACCGGTTACTTCCGGTCCAGAGCCGGGCGGTCAATCATGGGCTGCTGGATAAATCGGCTGTCGGTGGTTGGTCCAGGAGCATGATCATTTCGGCGCCGACATCTTCGGGGAAGTCCTTCTGCGCCGAACTGGCCGCGGTCAGCGCCCTGACCGGGCGTCGCAAAGCCGTCCTGCTCTGTCCGATGAAGTCTCTGGCCGAAGAGAAGTATCG
>JAAERE010000409.1 GCA_024230675.1 bacterium
CAGCAAGCCTGAAGGGCCTGGTGAAAGGTTCGAGCGGGATGAGCCGGGACCTGGTCGCAAACCTCCGCGATTTTTTTCAGATCGTTTTTTCGCTGCGGGTCCTTTTCCGTTTTGGCCATTTCCCTGGCCTTGGCCGCAAATCGCGTACCCACTTCCGCCGCCGCTTCCAGTGCAACGATCACCCCCTGGATAAACGGTGCTTTCTGCAGATCTTCCGGATCGGTGATGTCCAGTGAATTCAAGCGTTCGCGTGCCTCTTCCAGATAACCCAGGATTCCCTTTTTTACGACACCGATGTAATCAACTGCCTGATGTCCATAATCGATGACCCCATAGCCGCCGCCTGCTCGCTCAATTGCCGGATAAGGCCATTGATCCGGAAGGCCGAAGTACGAATTCCGGAGTGCCGCTTTCAAGTGTCCTTCCGGTGTTTTTCCCCAATTGCCGTTCCCTCTCCAATAGGGAATGATCTCGTCCCGAAGTTCCTTTTCGTCTTCCGGTGAAACCTCGTATCCG
>JAAERE010000410.1 GCA_024230675.1 bacterium
CGCACAGAAAGAAACAGCTCTTGCCACAGCAAGGGCTCGCTCCCCGCACCGTCCGGAGTCGCCCTTTGCATTATCCGGAGTCACCCTTTGCATTATCCGGAGTCACCCTTTGCATTATCCGGAGTCCCCCTTTGCATTATCCGGAGTCACCCTTTGCATTATCCGTAGTCAGCCGTTGCATTATCCGGAGTCACCCTTTGCATTATCCGGAGTCACCCTTTGCATTATCTCCCAAAGAGCGCCAAACGGACAACAAAAATGCACCTGCCATCCAAGAGCGCCAAACGGAGAGGGCAATTTTTTTTCAGAATTCAACAAAACCATCAAATCTCGGTGAACAAAAGTAATTACAGCTCTTGCGACAGCAAGAGCTGTCTTCCCATTCCAAACCTACAGGGGGCATTGGGGGGCGCCCCCGCCTCCTGCTGGTTCGGAACGGGAATAGAGACGTGGGGGGTCCGGCCCCCCACGCCCAAGAGAGCAAAACGCACAGCAAAAACGCCCCCGACGCCCAGCAGCGCCAAACGCACAGCAAAAACGCCCCCGACGCCCAGCAGCGCCAAACGCACAGCAAAAATGCACCCGACGCCCAGGAGCGCCAAACG
>JAAERE010000411.1 GCA_024230675.1 bacterium
GCATATTATCTTGAATCCATGAACCAAATCCCGCAATGGCACCGTAGGGGCAACCCCCTGTGGTTGCCCTGTCCGGGATTCTCCCCATGCCTGGTATGGTTGCCATTCCCGGCATGATTCCCCTGCCAACCATGATCGCCATTATTAATTTTTTGTAATGCGCCGGCAGGGCAGGCACAGGGGCCTGCCCCTACCATAACAATGATGCCGTGTATATGATTCGGCATGACCTGAAATGCGTCGATATCAACATCCTGATAATGTTCGGGCAATTCATGCCAAATGATTATAATCAATCATTCGTCCCTCATCCCATGTTTGGATTTTCCCGGTCCAATTCCCATTTCAATGGATTATTCCGGATTTATTCCCGGATCCGGTCCAATTCGGCCCCATTACGGATAATGCGTTTGTTATAATTTCGTTGCCATAATTTGCCCGGAAATCGGATACAATTGTGGTTTTTTACGCCATCCGCATATTATCTTGAATCCATGAACCAAATCCCGCAATGGCACCGTAGGGGCAACCCCCTGTGGTTGCCCTGTCCGGGATTCTCCCCATGCCTGGTATGGTTGCCATTCCCGGCATGATTCCCCTGCCAACCATGATCGCCA
>JAAERE010000412.1 GCA_024230675.1 bacterium
CAAATCGCACCGTGAGGCCCTGAACGCCTGGGCACTTGACGAACTTGTGGGACATTATGTGAACTACCGGAAGCAGCTTCGCCCGCCGTCCGAGCCTATGCCGCCGGAGACGGATTTCCGGCTGTACGGCATCTGTGCCAGGATGCCCCGGAAGCTCATGGGAAAGGCGTCTGCGACCGTCGCTGGCGAGGGAATTTACGATGTGCGGTGGGGAATCCGCACCATACGGATCATCGTTCTGAGCAGGGTTCCCAGGGAGGACCGGAATGCGCTGTGGCACCTGTTCGGCGCCACTGAGACGAGCCTGCGCTTCGGAGCGGCCCGTCACCGCTGGCGCACACCGGATGTCAGCACACTGGTTTACGAACTGTATCAGAAATACCGGACGGAGGACATGATCATGCCTTACACACTCGAGGATTACAAAAAATATATGAAGAAGGAGGTTCTCGGGTGGCTCACCCCCGAGGAGCGTCTCAGGGGGCTTTCACCGGAGGATATGCTGAAAAGACTTTCCTCGGAGGAGCGTCTCAGGGGGCTTTCCCCGGAGGATATGCTGAAAAGACTTTCCTCAGAGGAGCGTCTCAGAGGGCTTTCACCGGAGGAGATAGAGGCGTACCTGAGAAAGCTCCGCAGCAAAAAGCGGGACAACTGAGTCTTCTCAGCCACTGCCCCGGATATCCAGGAGGCTGAACACTTCAGACCCTCAGCGCACGGAGTCCTGTCATCATGATGAAATGGCATCAGATTTTCGGAATGGCCCTCACCGACTATTTTTCCGGGTCTGCTTACACTGTCGAGGTGGAGAGGGATCTGTCCCTCAGACGCCAGTTGCTTGATATCATCATCATTGAGAGAGGCGACGGGGAGAGACCGGACGAGCTGCCCGACGGCTTTGACAACCTGGCTGCCCACAACCTTGTGACCTTCAAATCGCACCGTGAGGCCCTGAACGCCTGGGCACTTGACGAACTTGTGGGACATTATGTGAACTACCGGAAGCAGCTTCGCCCGCCGTCCGAGCCTATGCCGCCGGAGACGGATTTCCGGCTGTACGGCATCTGTGCCAG
>JAAERE010000413.1 GCA_024230675.1 bacterium
ACACAACTCCAAGTGGTACATATTTTGGGGGAACCTCACCTCCTGCACAAGTGCTATAATGAGAATTGCCGTCGTACGAAGATCAAGAATGGCCTTGATCGTTCCTCATCAAACCTGACCTTGCCGGCCAGAACTGGGCTTGAAAGCTACTCAGCGCCTCGCCCCTCCATCTGCAGCCAACAAGTCCACCACTCATCCCTAACCCAGCGCCCCCGCAAAACCACAGGCTCCCAGGGAGCCGGCGTCTTTCGCGCTTCCCCCACCTTTGCAATCACCCACGTCTCACCATCCCACAAGAAAAACCCCTCCCCACCCGTCCACCCCGGCAATCGCACGCCGGCCACCGTGACCAACCGCCCAGATAGCTCGGGCAGGCGACGCAACGGCACATACTCCGGCAAGCGATCCGCCACCCCCTTGAGCGGCTCCTGCAATCCGCTCACTGGATAACCGAGCAACGCCCTCTCCCAGCCCAGACGCTGCTCCAGCGACTCTGGCGCTACTTTCACCCCGTCCCAACCTCCACCCTCGAACAAGGACATCTGCAACGCGCTACCGGCGCGCCCCACTTCCTCCGCCTCCGCCAACAACGCCGCCCTGCTCTCACCCAGCCCATCCAGCGCCCCACACTGGGCCAGGTGCGCCACTTCCTTGGTCTGCAACGACACCCGCTGCACAAAGTCCCGCAGATCGGCAAAAGCGTGTCGCTCCCGCTCGACCACGATCGAGCGAACCGTGGTCCGGCGCAGGTCTCGCACCTGCCTCAATCCCATCCACAGTACCGGGTGTTCCCCCTCCCAGGCCAGCGTGAATCCCCGCTCGCTCTGGTTCACGTGGGGCGGGCGGATGTCTATGCCCAAGCGCATCGCCTCCGCCATATAGACAGCAGGATGGTGGTAGCCGCCCCGGTTCGCCAACCGCGCGCAGAAGAACGGCGCTGGCCAGTGCGTCTTGAGGTAAGCCATCCGGTAGCTCACGCCGGCGTACGCCGTGGCGTGTCCCTGGTTGAATCCGTAGCCAGAGAACACCGCCACTTGCTCCCACAACCTCCGCGCCTGCTCCCCCGTAAAGCCAGGCCCCTCGGGAGGCGGCCGCTGGCAACCCTGGACGAAGCGAGTCTCCATCCGCGCCATCTCATCGGGATCCATCTTGCTCATCCCGCGCCGCAAGTAGCCCGCTTCCTCCCAGCTCAACCCCGCGATCTCTCGCGCCACGCGCAGGATCTGCTCTTGAAAAATCAGCACGCCACTGGTCAGGGCCAGGATCGGCGCCAGCGCCGGGTGCAGGTAGGCTGTCTCCTCCTCTCCCCGATAGCGCCGTACAAAGGTGCGCGCCATCCCGCCGGTGGCGGGGCCAGGCTTGAAGAAAGCGTTCGCCACCGCCAGGTCGCGTACTGTGCGCGCCTGCAGCTTGCGCAGAGTACTCTGCGCCCCCACTGAATCGCATTGAAAGACGCCGATCGTCTCCCCACGGGCCAACAAGTCGGCGGTCTTGGGGTCGTCGAGGGGAATATCATCCAGACGAAACCCGGGGTCGCGGCCCCGTCTCACTAGCTCCGCCGCGTCTGCCAGCACAGTCAAGGCGCTGACGCCCAGTAGGTCGATCTTGGGCAGGCCCAGCGCTTCCACGTCCCGGTGGTCGAATTGCGCGATGAGGAATCCCTTCGTCGCCCACTGCACCGGCAGCACATCGGTCAGCGGACCGGGCGTGATCACTATGCCGCCGGGGTGCACACTCAGGTGGTGGGGTTGGCCTCTGATGGCAAAGGCTTTGCGCACCACTTTTTCCAACACGGAGCCGTCTATCCCGTCCAATTCAACCGAACTCATCGAGGCCAGCGCCTCCTCGACCGTACTCTCGTCCCGCTGTCTCGGGCCCCGACGCCAGCGTCGGGGCAGGCTCGCCACCAATCGCTTGATCTGCCCCTCGTCCAACCCGCACGCCTTTGCTGTCTCTCGCACGGCCGAGCGAGTCCGCATCGTGCTCACCGTCGCCACCAGCGAGACGCGATCCTCGCCGTACTTGCGCCGCACGTAATCCAACACCTCATCCGGTAGCGTCACCAAAATTTCGCAAAATTGAGCGAAACTGAAGCACTTTAACAAAATCGCCAAGTGTGGTAACCTCAAGACGAAGGGGGTTACAATGATATTTGGTTTGCTTACCAAGTGGCGTGTTTATTTCTTCATAGGCCTGCTTGTTTTGGTAGCCGCTGGCGGTTTTTTGCCTCAAACCGGCAAGCTTCTTCTGGCCTGTTGGTGGTTTGAGGAGCAAAACAGGAAGCCGGTTAGTTGGCGGATGATTCAGCGCACTATCCCTGTTCCCAGTTGGTGGGTACATGCTCGTCGGGGTTATCGTTGGGCTCGGTTTGCGCTGGGACTGGGCCTCTGTTTGTGGCTTGTGGGACACTTGACGACCCAACCTGCATCGCTCTGGGCTTGGTTTCACTGGCTGGCGGTCTGGTATGTGGTGGTCAGAGAAATCCACAGCGTGCTGTCTGCATGGATTGATATCGAGCTGGCTATCCCTCAGCCTGTCGAGGGCCAGGAGAGTGGGGTTGAAGTCACGATAGACCTGGAACCACTGTTGGCCGAATTGGGAGATCTGTCTCCAACCCCGGTAGAGTCCAGCACCATCTCCCGTGAAGCCTTGACGGCTCGCATAGAAAGCATCCGGGCCGAGTGTTTCCACCATCCAGTCAGCCACGAGTTGATGAAGCAACTGGAGAGCGAAATCCAGGCTGTGATCCGCCGAGTGCTGAATGAAGCGCTGAACAAAGAACTGGACGAGCATCTGGGCTTTGGCCGTTACGAACGAACGGGAGAAGCCAAGCCGCCCTCTCGACATCGTTCTGGATTCTTTCCTCGTTCCTTGCGTACAGTGTGGGGTCCCACTGGGGTGCGCGTCCCCAAACTGCGCCAGGGTAACAAGAAGCGCGACTGGCAGGTGCTCGAGAGGTATGAGCGGTCCTTTGGACCTTGGCTCGATTTGCAGTTGCACATGTACCGCTTGGGATGCTCGCAGCGGGACCTCCAAGAGGTTCTGCACCTGGGTTTCAGGCAGGTGCTCAGTGTCAAATCGGTCGAGCATCTGACCGATGTGGCCCGTGAAGAGATGGAAGCATTTCGCCAAGCGCCCTTGGAAGAGACCCCGCCGGTCATCATCGTGGATGGTGTCAATATCAAGATGATGTGTCCGACGGGTACCTACCATGTCAATCGACGCGGGCAGCGCCGGATGATCAAGCGGCGGATGGAATCTGTCATTCTGGCTGCGTTGGGAGTTTGGCCCGATGGTCGCTACCGGATCTTGTACTTTGAGGTGTTCGACAAAGAAACCAAAGCGAATTGGAAGCAGTTCTTCCGGCATCTGCAGGTCAAGGGACTGGACATGGACAAGCTCCAACTGGTGGTCAGCGATGGGCGTCCGGGGTTGCACACCGCCATCCGGGACGTGTTTCCCGAGACAGTCAAGCACCAACGCTGCGTCTTTCACAAACTCAAGAACCTGGCTGACAACTTGGACTACAAACAATTGCAGTTGGCCCCAGATTTGCCTCGTCGAGAGGCCGTCAGGCAAGCTAAAAAGGCACGGGCGCGCGCTATTTTGCAAGACGCCGCAGCCATTTACGCGGGTTCGGACCTGGCGGCCATTGCACAACGCTTGGCTGAGTTTCAACAGAAATGGCGAGATCTCGAACCCAAAGCCGTGCGTTGCTTCTCGAATGATTTCGACTTGACGCTCAACTATTTGCGGGTGCCTTTCCCCTGCAAGAGATTGATCCGTACCACGAATCTGTTGGAGCGTTTCTTTCGAGAGTTTGGTAGTCGGGCTGACGAAATCGGTTGTTTCGGTTCGCAGGCTCAGGCAGAGACATTGTTTTATTTGATCTTGGAACGGGAAAAGGCCAAACATGCTGTGATTTGATCCTGCCCCGAATGGGAAAGGGCATAGTCCCGCAGGGGTAGAGGCCCCTGCGGGGGAAAGTACGCCTGAGACGAAACTTTCAAGCCCAGACCAATCCAGACAAGCCGAATCTATCATCATACCATCCTCTGTTGGCGCTGTTTGATCCTTTCTGGTGCTATTTGTGCCTTTCTCGCCCATAATCCAGTTTGAATTTGCGAAACTTTGGTGATACTATCGTTAAAGTTGTTTCCGAAAGACGGACCAACTTGAGATTTTGCCTCAAGCGCAACGATGAGGAGACCGTCTTTGACAACGAGCAGGTCCCATTCTTTAGTTGGACGAAAGTAGCCAGGAAGCTGGAGAGCTTTCTTTTGAAAGACAAATTGCTCATCAATGCCTGCTCCAATAATGACTTGGCTAAACAGATCAATAAAGCCATCCATCTGTGCCCCACCTGTTACTGCACTTCTTGCACCTTGATCTGCTCGTCCACTCTGTTTCTGCTTCTCACGCTGATGCATACGAACCTGCCAGTAATGAGCAATAGCTTGAGAAACACGTTCTGGTAGATTATCGGAGTACGAGTGATTTTTCATACTGTGCATTATACCGGGTCTACGCAGATTCGTGGGATAAAAACTGGCCTGGAGGCCAACTTGAGCTAGAATACACAGCAAACTGACCCAAGGAGGCCGGATGTGAAAAAGCCGCTCCAGTTGCCAGCGCCATCTAAGAAGATACCCAGAGATGCAGCGCGAGCAGTGAAACGAGTAGATAGTCTGACGACACAAGCAGTGACAGAGAAAACCTTGAGCGATCTGTTGGGTTTGCCCGGAATGAGAGTCACTCGATTTGCCATTGAGGAAGAAAACAAGGAACAGTATCTGCACCTGTTCTGCGAAGATGAACATAAGGTAGCCATATGCCCGCGTTGTCTGAAGGTGACGAATGAAGTTCACGAAGAGAAGGAGCGTTGTGTACGTCATCTGGACATCTGGGGAATGAAGACGTTGGTACATTTTCCTCAACGGCGCTTTGATTGCCACGTATGTGGCAAGCCCTTCACAGAGAACCCGGAGTGGATCGACCCCAAACGACGACAGACCAGGGTCTTTGAGATGCACATCTACGAACGAGTGAAGAACAAAACACCTCGAAAGCAGGTGGCACTCCAGGAAAGACTGCATGAAGCGACCGTATTGGACATCTTCAAGAGACAGGCAAAGAAAGCTGTCCGCCAGAGCGACAATGGCAGGGTACGAGTGCTGGGCGTGGACGAAATCTCTTTGAAGAAAAGACACCAGCAGTATGCGTTGGTGCTTTCCGATCTGGAACGACGCAGAGTGATCGCTGTGTTGCCGAATCGCCTCAAGAAGACGTTCGAGGAATGGCTGGATGGTCTGACGGAAAACGAACGTCGTGCCATCAAGGTTGTGTCGATGGATATGTGGGAAGCCTATCGTCAGGCTGTGCGCAAGAAACTGTCTCATGCCCAAATCGTCGCTGACCGCTTCCACGTGATGAAGCAACTCAATCATCAGATTGACTTGATACGGCGGAGCATTCAAAGAAAGGCGAAGAAGGACGAGGATGAGGCTTTGTACCAAGCCCTGAAAGGGAGCCGCTGGGTGTTGTTGAAGAATCGAAACAAACTCGTCCCAGAACAGGAAGCTCAATTGCGTACTATCCTGGCCGTTTCGGACGAGTTGCGCGCCATCTATCTGCTCAAGGAAGAATTTCGCACCATTTGCGACAAGATCACCGAGCGAGCACGGGCGCAGCGTTTCTTGTGGGCATGGACAGGGAAAGCATTGACCACAGGGAGCCGGTATTTGATTCGGTTTGTCAAGACGCTGCATAACTGGTGGCACGAGTTCCTCAACTACTTCGATGATCGAGTGACCCAGGGATTTGTAGAAGGCATCAACCGCGCCATCCGTGGCATCATCAACCGGGCTTTCGGCTATCGGAACTTTGATAACTTCCGTCTACAGGTTCTCGTGGAGTGCGGCGATGTCTGACTTCACCCCACAAATCTGCGTAGAGCCTATAAAGTGTCCCGTCCGCATCTTGTACGGCTACTGATTCTATCGTGTGCAAAAGCAGGTTAGTCGCGTCAT
>JAAERE010000414.1 GCA_024230675.1 bacterium
CCTCGGCGACCAACTGCTGGCCCTGGCCCCGGTAGGGCTGTCGTCTCCCTACACCGAGCGCTACAGCGATACCATGCGCCTCTACTACACCAACGGCCTCCCCACCGTGGTGGGGCTGGACGTCTTCACCGTTACCCAACCAGGCGTGCAGCAGCTCGTTGTTTCACCGAATCAGCCTCTCATTCTATTCGACCTGGACGTCTCGTTGGAATGGGACGCCAGCTACGCCCCCATCTACCTCGACCAGCTGGAATACGACCTCAAAAAAGCCTCTCAATACCTGTACGACTTTAGCGATGGGCAGGTAGCGCTGGGCAAGCTGAATGTCTATCAGAAGGCGGACAATTGGGGCTATTCCCACCTGGTCATCCACGCCAACAACAACTTCCGCCCCTACGCCTACGTCAACGGCGCGGTGATGACCGAAACCGTCGACCTCGACCAGCCCCTCATCATCTACGACACCGGCCAACTACATATGGGTTCCACCTGGAATCGCTACGGGCGTCCCGGCCAAAGCATTGGCGATGACTGGCCGCTTATTTTGGCCCACGAACTGAGCCATTACTTGTTTGGAATGCTCGATGTTTACCTGGGCTTTACCGAAGATGATTTCCTGGTGACGGTGGGCAGTTGCAGCGGCAGCGCCATGGGCGATGTTTACAACCCCAACAACACCGAGTTCATCTTTAACGACGCCTACTGGCAAAATCAGGCTATTTGCGGGGACACGCTGCCCGAACAAGTGCTGACGCGAGATGAGTGGGCCACCATTCGCACCTGGTATCCCTGGCTGCAAGAGCCAGCCCAAACGTTGTCCGGCCCCGGCCGGATACCTTACGAACTGACCGAGGTGACAACCCACGACC
>JAAERE010000415.1 GCA_024230675.1 bacterium
ATATTGGCGCTGATGCTTAAGGCCTGGCCTCCGGTGTCATCGGAGTCTGCCTCAAGGGTCAGGACTCCACCGGCAGTCATAACCTGATCTACTGTCAGACCGTCAACACAGCTTATCCGTACATCTCCGCCGGTCGAGGTCACTGTTGCTCCGGTGTTAAAACTTCCGGCTACATCTATTTCAATCAGACCCGATGCATCTACGGTACCACCTGCTCCCTGGCTGAAGACTCCCGCGTCAAGATCAAGACTGGTTATATCCGCTGTCCCTCCAAGGGCCGCATTCAATGTCACCGTTCCCGCACCCGCGTTTACGACCAGTGTCTGGGCTCCGGTTATCCCCGTATCATCAAAGTTTACCGCTCCCCCGTCGGCAGAGGTATCTATACCAACAGCTCCAGTAAGAACTATAGTCTCTCCCGTATCAACATTCGCAAAGCTCAAGCCTCCGGCTTCAACTGTTATACTTCCGCTTAAATCCACATCCTGTGCATCGGTTATGGTCAGACCGTCTATTCCCGAATTCTGCGTCCCAACATCTTCTAAATAAAGAATTCCGTTCCCGACACTCAAGGCCGCTGTGTCTCCTGCACCGGCGTCGGATTCAAGGACTACTCCCCTGAAATCTACATTCCCTCCGGTGCTTCCTATACTTCTTGCTCCATCCACATCCACTCGGCTTGCCGCACTTAAGCCGCTGAAATCAACCGTTCCGACAGCACTCACATCCGCCCGGATCTCCGCTCCCGCGGCGGTTACAAAGTCAGTTCCTCCAAGGCCGTTCGTCGTTGCGCCGTCTACCACCACCGGTGCCGTCGCTCCTCCCGTCTGGAAGGTTACTGTCGTTCCTCTTACATTCGCACCAATCTGCAGTTCATGGGCCGCATTATTGTTATCACTGTCCGCCGTTGCCGTTACGGTACTTACAGTTGCTTCAACTGCCGCGTTGATGTCCACCACGCCGGTTCCGCTCAGCGTTATTGTATTCGTATCACCGGTGACAGTTCCGCCTACCGTCAGCGTATCCCCCGCGGTACCAGCCTCGGTTATGCTCATGGCTCCGTCGGCTCCGGTTGAATGAATCACGCCCTCAAGCGTTACCACATTTCCGCTCACCGTAAGCTGCGTTACAGGCGTACTGTTTCCTATTCCTGCAAGGGTTACCGTTCCGTTTGTTCCGTCGTTCCCTGTCACGGACAGCGTTTGTCCGCCGTTTATGTTTACGTCATTTCCGGTACCAAAATCTATGTCGCCGTTCGTACTGGTTATAGAGACTGCCGCCAGAAGATCCACCGTGTCTCCCGCATCCGCTCCCGTGAAGCTGATGTCTCCGTCCACAGTCATCGTCCCATACAGGTCGATTCCGCTGGCGCTGGTTATACTTAGGCTGGAACCCACATCATTCAGTGTCACGGTTCCGAAGCTCACGGTTTCGGCCGCTCCTCCTCCGGTTATGATGGTCAATGCAGAGGCCGCGGAATCGGTCAGGGTTGTTCCGTTGAAGATGATATCATCTCCGCTGGTGGTTATACTCACCGCTCCGGGAAGGTCCGTCTGGGCGCTTCCGGAGAAATCTACCGTACCGTTCGTCTCGATGTTTCCATTCAGCACAGCCGTCGTAGAGGCATCCAGATCGAGACCGGTTAAAAATGGTCCTTCCACAACAGGCAGATTTATCGTTGCTCCGTCTATGTCGAGGGTTTCTCCCCCCCCTACTCCGCTCACAGACTGATTGATTGTTACAGTTCCAGTCGCAGCCAGAGTCGATGAGGTATCAACATTTAAAGGTATCGCTGCCGATACCGTGATATTACTTCCCGCATTTGTCGCGCTTAAGTTATTGTTAAGGACAAGAGCTCCACCCTGATCAACTACAATATGTCCAAGAGTATTTACCGAAGCTCCGTCTATGGACACATTGGAACCGGCGCCCGCCGAGCCTCCTCCGCGCAGGTTTGCCGTTGTTCCGATAATATTGGCGCTGATGCTTAAGGCCTGGCCTCCGGTGTCATCGGAGTCTGCCTCAAGGGTCAGGACTCCACCGGCAGTCATAACCTGATCTACTGTCAGACCGTCAACACAGCTTATCCGTACATCTCCGCCGGTCGAGGTC
>JAAERE010000416.1 GCA_024230675.1 bacterium
AGTGCATGTCTTTAAGCCCAGATCCACTGGTGAAGGCTTCGGCCGAAGCTGGTATCCTCCGTTCAACAGCGGTTCCAGCGTATACTTCATGATGAAGGCTGGTGCCGAGCACACCATGCAGGAAGTCCGTTTCATTCCGGTCCGCTTCAAAGATGCTTACGGTCCTGTTGGTGCCTGGTTCCTGTTGTTCAAATCCCGAGCCACCAGCGCTCTCGGCGGCGAGTACATGGTCGAGAACAAAGCAGAGCTCGATAAATGGGCTCCTTACGGCTTGGTGAAACCCATCCCGGCCAACCTGCGTAACTGGCTTGGAATGATGGATATGTCGAAAGGCTTAGGCCCTATCTACATGAGAACTGAAGAAGCCATGAAGAAAATCGTTGATGCTGAGCCCGATGACAAGGCCAGAAAGAAACGGGTTAAAGAAGTTGAGGCCGAGGCATGGGAAGACTTCCTGGATATGACAATTTCCCAGGCTATCCTTTGGGCCGGTACCAACACCGCTCCGGAAGAGAAACCTTCCGAGCTGCAGGCTTGCGATCCTTACTTCATTGGTTCCCACTCCGGTGGATCCGGCGCATGGCTCTCCGGTCCTGAGGACCTGCAGACCGCCGAATCCAAGGCCGACTACTTCTGGGGCTACAACCGCATGGCCACCACCAAAGGCCTGTTCGCCGCTGGTGATGCTTCCGGTGCTTCCAGTCATAAGTTCTCCGATGGTTCCCTGACTGAAGGCCGACTTGCCGGTAAGGCAGCTCTTGCCTACATCATGGATAACAACTCACAGCCCAACGTCGATGCCGCACAGGTTGAAGCAGCCAAGAAATCGACCCTCCTGCCGCTCGATGTTTTCGCCGAGAACTGCGACCAGACAACCGACCCGGATGTCAACGA
>JAAERE010000417.1 GCA_024230675.1 bacterium
AGCTTCCGAGATTGTACTCAAATGGCTCATCGCTGGCAGGTAATCCTCAGCCAGAGCTATCTTATCAACTATGTATGCATCCGTCTCAATGCGATCCCTGTTAACTCTGGCCTCAGGCTCAACTCTCGGAGCGGAGCAACCCAGCCAAAGCAAAGCTGCTAGTATAACAAGGCACTGTGTCGGTCCGTTATGCAGCATCATACATCTCTTATGGTCCGGCAGGATCGCAGGGATCCTGCCCTACGATTGTCGAAACCACGGGGGTTTCGACCTACATTCGCTCAAGGGGGACCTAGTCCCCGAATATCGCTATCTCACTCGTGCCGTCGGCGAGAGTGTAACCCCGATACATACCGTCGGTGTTGAAAGGCATGGCCACATTCCCCTCAGCATCGATCGCCACCACCCCGCCGCTGCCGCCGAATTCCTTGAACTTCGTCATAACCACCAACTCAGCCGCTTCGGCCAGGCTCATGTTTTTATACTCCATCAACGCCGCGATGTCGAACGAGAGCATTGCGCGCATAATCATCTCGCCAACACCCGTGGCCGAGATCGCGCACTTGTCGTCGGCGTACGTGCCCGCGCCGACTATCGGTGTGTCGCCAATCCGCCCGAACCGCTTGTTGGTCATGCCGCCGGTCGAAGTCGCCGCGGCCAGATTACCGTTAATGTCGAGGGCCACCGCTCCGACCGTCCCCATCTTCTCCCGGTCATCGGAATGATCCAATTGAGTGTGCGGCTTGCCGGCGTTCTGCTTCTCGCGTTTGAGCGCTTGCTGGAGCTGCCGCCAGCGATGTTTGGTATCAAAATAGCTGGAATCCTCAACCAGCTTCATCCCGTGTTTCTCCGCAAACCGCTCGGCGCCTGTACCGGCCAGGAACACGTGCGGGCTCTCATCGAGCACCAGCCGGGCCAGCTTGATCGGGTTGGCGACCAACCGCACCGCCGCCACCGCACCAAAGTCTTGCGTCGCCCCATCCATCACACAGGCGTCCATCTCGTGGTCGCCGTCGTGTGTATATACGGCGCCTTTGCCGGCGTTAAACACCGAGTCATCTTCCATAACCATCACGGCCGCCTGGACGGCATCAAGCGCGGTTCCACCGCTTTTCAGAACTTCACAACCGGCCTTCATCGAAGATGCGACGCCTTCGCGGTAAGCCTGCTCGCGCTCTTCGGTCATGAACTGGCGCAATATTACACCCGCCCCGCCGTGCACGGCGATGGCAAAGTTGTTTGATCTACTGGTCATCTTGTGCTACTCAGCAGTCTTCCTCTTCCTCCCCAGATCGACATAGATCATAAAACACATATAGGCTATCAGCACCAGCATCAGCACACCGCTGATCGCCAGCATATCGTCGTAAATCCAATGGTAGCCCTCGCCGGTAAGACCGACTGTGTGAAGCACGATTGTCAGTGCGAAAGCCCACAGGACCAGCTTTTTGACCTTACGACGCACCGAGGTAAACAGAAACACTGCGCCCAGCGCGAAAAACAACAGGGTCTGACCGTTCACATGGACGTGAGCCAGTTCAAGATTGTGCTTCAAGCGGTCCTCGGACTCGGACTCCTCGGTGCTTTCCGGTGTGGCGTTTGGAAGCTCGGCTGCTCCTTCGAGCTCTTCGTTCAAGTAAGCGGGCAAGTTGCTTTCGTCAACCTCGCCGCGCTCAGCGGTATATATCCATACCGCCCACAGGCAGACCGCCAGCATGAGGGTCGTAAACAACGCCACGAACAGCTTCGCGGCCGGCGACCATTGACCGATTTTCCTGCTATCCGACATATCCATCTGCAAGTCCCGCGACAATTGAGGAGCGGGCGCGGCCTGGGCTGCCTTAACCCTTCTCTTTGATTGTATCCAAAATACGGCGAATAATCTCCAGGCTGTCGACCCCGTCGGCCTCGGCGTTAAACGAAGTCACGATACGGTGTCGCAAAACCGGGAAAGCGGCGAACCGGACGTCTTCCGGCCCCGGTGTGGGGCGACCTTCGAGAATCGCTTTGGCCTTGGCCGCCATAATCAGGTATTGCGAGGCTCTTGGACCCGCACCCCAATTGACCCATTTGCCGATGAAGTCCGGGACACCCTTTTCGTTCGGTCGGGTGGCGCGCACCAGATCGACGGCGTACTCAACCAGATGATCCGACACCGGCACACGCCGCACCAGTTTCTGGAAACCGACTATGTCCTCAGCCGATAAGATCTTGTCCAGTTCGTGAGTGGCCACGGTGGTTGTAGTCTTGACAATCTCCTGTTCCTCGGCGGCTTCGGGATACTCTACAAAAACGTTGAACATAAAGCGGTCGAGCTGGGCCTCCGGAAGCGGATAGGTGCCTTCCTGCTCGATCGGATTCTGGGTTGCCAGCACGAAAAAAGGCTCGTCGAGCTTGTAGGTTTCTCCGGCGGCCGTGACCTCGTGTTCCTGCATCGCCTGAAGCAGCGCGGCCTGGGTTTTAGGCGGCGTGCGGTTGATTTCATCCGCCAGGATGATATTGGCGAACACCGGCCCCTTCAGGAACCGGAAAACACGCTTTCCGGTAGCATGGTCTTCTTCGATTATCTCCGTCCCGGTGATATCCGAAGGCATCAAATCGGGTGTAAACTGGATGCGGTTGAAATCAAGGCTCAACACCCGAGCAAGCGTGGAGATCATCAGAGTTTTGGCCAAACCTGGGACGCCCACCAGGAGGCAGTGTCCGGACGAGAGCAGGGAGATAACCAGTTGTTCGACAACCTTGTCCTGCCCGATAATGGTCTTGGCGATTTCAGCTTTTATGTTCGAAAAGGCGGCGTGGAGCTTGTCCACAGCCTCGATATCAGACTTTCCCTCGGCAGGCGTCATTTATTCCCTCCGGGTTTATCCCTGGATATGCTGGGTTTTCGGGTTGACAATCCCCTATTATACAAGCTCTCAGCCCCAAAGTTACGTCAGTTCCTGCTGGAATACAAACAGTTAGAGCGTCTGGGGCACCAAGCTGTTTGTCGTGGCGCCAAGCCAGCGCAGGTGCTGCACCTGGGTTGCGCCTTACGGGGGGGTTGTTCGTCCACGGTAAAATGTTAGCATACAAAGCATTATGTAGGTCGACAATAATCCAACGCTTGATGATTTCCGTCTAAATGGCAATGTGTTAAGCGCTTAGCGATTCGAGATTATTGTGGATAAACAGCCACCTATAGATGGCCAACCCAAGCGCTAACATGTGTCCCCACAATGCGTTATGGGACTGTCCACAATTGCAGTGACTTGTCCACAAACCCCTGCAAGAGTGTGAATTACTTGCCACCGCCGTTCTTGTTGGTAGTCACCTCGGTGCTTTTCTCTTTGGGCGCCAGGAACCCGAGATCGGGCGTACCGCCTTTCATGTTGCAGGCGCCACAAAAGACCGCTCCCTGCTCAATAACCAGGGACTTGGTCTTGAGGTCACCGTCCATCTCGCATTTGGCCTGAAGCTCAATCTTTTCGGAGGTGTTAACGTTCCCCATGACGTGGCCGGCGATGATAGCCGTCTTGGCTTCGATTTCGGCCTCTACCGTACCGGTGGCGCCAACCGTGACGCAATCCGAGCAAATCACCTTGCCCTTGACCGTGCCGTCGACCCGAAGCGCTCCCTTGATGTCCAGCTCTCCGGTAATAACCGTGTCTTTTCCGATAATGGTGTTCATCAGCCCATCCACCTCATTCGTGTTAGTTTTCTTCATACGGATTGTCCAACGGATTTATTGGTTCACCTTTGATTCTGATTTCATAGTGTAGATGCGGGGCGGTCGACTTGCCGCTGTTGCCCGACGACGCCACGCGAGCTCCAACCAGGACTTTCTGGCCCACGGTTACAAGGATCTTGTCGTTGTGGGCGTACACGGTCGCCACGCTGTCGTTGTGCCTGAGTACTACCATGTGACCGTAGATCGAATCGTAGTCGACCATTTCCACAAGTCCCGACCCGGTTGCCAGGACCGGGGTGCCGACCGCACAGGCTATGTCTATTCCCGGATGATAATTGCTGCCGTCCCCCACTTTATACCCCTGGGTGACGAATCCCTGAATCGGCAGACCGGCGGGCAGGGACCAGTCGCCGGACGCCGGCCTGGCCACAACGGCGCCGGTGGTCCGATCAAGCTGAGCAAAAATAGTGGAGTCATCGGGGAACTCAGGGAATTCGTAATCGATACCGGCTAACTGCGTCATGCGACTTACGACCTCGCGAGCCTGATTGAGATTCTG
>JAAERE010000418.1 GCA_024230675.1 bacterium
GGTCGAGAGCAGCTCCTTGCGCCGCGCTTGGAGAATCGCGCGGCCGCGGTTGAGGCTGCTCAGGACCTCGGAGATGCCTTCGAGGATCTGGGTGCGGATGGTGGCGTCGTCGATCTTGAGGCTGCCGATGACCTCGGTCAGAAGCTCCATGCCGTCGCCGATGGCGTCGAGCGCCTCGCGGATCGGCGCCGCCTCGGTCGCCTTCTCGATCGCCTCGGCCCGGGTGACGAGCTCGTCGATCTCGGTGTGATACGGCCGCAGCGCCTCCTCGCCGACGAGGAAGTCCACCGCCCGGCCGCTGAGCTCGTCGAACTGCTCGATGATCTGGGCCTCGAGCCGATCGATGCGCTCGAGATCGGCATAGCGCAGCTCCTTGAGACCGATCAGGTGGCCGCGCTGATTGCGCAGCTCCGCCAGTCCGGCGACGAAGCGGTCGATCGAGGTCATCTCCTGGGCGCGCAGGCGGTTGAAGAGCTCGGCCATCGCGGTCTCGGCCGCGGCCACCGCCTCTTCGGCCTGCTGGCGGATGGTCTGCACCTTCTCGAACTCGTCGACGATCAACTCGCCGGTCGACCGCACTTGCTTGAGCGGCGCCAGCAGGTCGCCGATCTCCGTGTGGTCGAGCCAGTAGTAGGCGTCGGCGACGCGTACGGTGGCGGCGATCAGGTCCTCGTAGACCTGGAGGCTCGGCTCCTGGGCCTCGACCAGGCGGCAGACCGAGAAGGCATCGGAGATCCCCTGGACCAGGTCGGAGTTGCCCACCCGCTCGAGGTAGCTGCCGGTGGTCGGCGCCGCGGCGGCGTGCTCGTCGCTCATGAACGGCGTCTGCCAGATCTGCATCGGATGCACCCGGGTGGGCTCGTCGGAGGTCGAGCGGAAGATCACCAGCCGGCCGTCGGCGAAGATGCTGAAGCCGTGACAGTGGATCGGGTTCTGCACCTCCTTGCGGATCATGTTGTAGGGCAGGAGGATGCTGCGCCCTTCGTCGCGACGGTGGAAGATGAATACGACGTCCTCGCCGTTCGGCGAGCGGATCACCCGCTGGAACTCCATGTCGGAGACGTCGCCCTCGAAGGTCTTGGTCTCGCCGCTTTGGAGGTAGTACCCGCCCGGGAAGATCAGGCCGTGGTCGGCGGGCAGCTGCACGCAGGACTGACCGATGGCGTCGATGCGGTTGACCTGCTGGCTGCGGGTGTTGAAGACCAGGTAGCGCCACGTCGTCTCGGCGTAGGGCAGGACCTTCATCAGGATCAGGGTGCCGAGCTTGGCGTAGTGGATCTCGCCGTCGTCGAGGCTCTGGCCGGGCTCGTCGAC